>JAUIID010000068.1 GCA_030431615.1 Alphaproteobacteria bacterium | reverse complement strand
TCGCCGACGTCTGGCGGGTGAACGCATAGCCATTGCTGTCGAGCCACTCCGCGAGGCTCGAGAGACTGCCGGGCCGTGCCTCGACGATCTCCACTGCGAACCCACGCCGCATTTGCCACTCCATCTCGGGCAGCTGCCAGGGAAAGGCGCAGCCGCTGAGCCGGCAATTGACATGCCACGAATCGGGTTTCATCTCGGTTAACGCCGTTGCTTCATCATGTGGCGAGGATCGGCGGGCAGGGGTGACAGAGCCGCCGACCGGCTATTTGGTGCCATAGATCCGGTCACCGGCATCGCCGAGGCCGGGCAGGATATAGCCGTGATCATTGAGCCCGCGATCCACCGCGGCCGTGAAGATCGGCACATCCGGGTGCGCATCGTGGAACCGCCGCACGCCCTCGGGCGCCGCCAGCAGGCAGGCCAGCTTGATGTCGGTGGCGCCGTCGCGCTTGACTCGGTCGACGGCGGCCACCGCCGAGTTCGCCGTCGCCAGCATCGGATCGACGAGGATCACCGGGCGCTCGGCCAGGTCCTCGGGCACCTTGTAGTAATACTCGACCGGCTGCAGCGTCGCCGGGTCGCGGTAGAGGCCGATATGGCCAACCCGGGCGGACGGGACGAGGTCCAGCATGCCGTCGAGCAGCCCGTTGCCCGCCCTGAGAATCGAGACGAGGCAGAGCTTCTTGCCGGCCAGCGTGCTCGCCTGCATCGTCTCGAGCGGCGTGTCGATGGAGATGGTCTCGAGCGGCAGGTCGCGGGTGATCTCGTAGCCGAGCAGCAGCGCCACCTCGCGCACCAGCCGGCGAAAATCCGCGGTCGCCGTATGGTTCCGGCGCATCAGGGTCAGCTTGTGCTGCACCAGCGGGTGATCGACGACAATGAGCTCCGGCATGAGCCTTTCCGTTCGGTGGCGACCCGTGGGGTTACCATGAGGGCGACCGCGCGAACGGCCTGACAACCAAATGGATGCTAGAAGCAGCCGCCGGTGATCGCAATGGCGTGACCCGGGGTCTCACGCCAGTTCGCCGCCAACTGTGCCAGCGGACCCACAATGCGCACCGCCGGGAGGTCGCGCACGGTGAGGTTGAGCTCCTGCCGGAGGCGGTCAACCAGGCGATCGGCGAGGGCGATCGACAATGCCCTGAGCTCGACGACGATGTCGGAGCCGGGCGGATGGCGCAGCCGCGCCACCGCGGCATGGCGCGGGTTGACGAGGCCGAGGCGCAGGATGTCCACCGCCAGTCGCCGGGTCGGCGGCACCGTCAGCTCTTCGAGCCCGTCGAGCTTCAGGCCGGCCTCGGCGAGCGGCTCGACGAGGTCGAGCACGAGCGACTGCAGCAGGCAGTGGAACGGGACCAGCTCGCGGCTGCGGTCATCAGCCCAGGCGAGGGGGTGGCGCCAGATATCGCCGGCGATGCTGCCGCCGATGCGCACGGTGCTGCCGGCGACCGGATCGAGCAGCGGCGCCAGCCGGTCGAGCAGGCCCTGCGCCGTGAGCCCCTCACTGCGGGCGGCCTCGGCAATGCGGTCGAGCAGTGCGCCGAACCGGCCGTCGGCGCCGAACGTCTCCGGATCCTGCTCGAGCCCGGCTGCCAGGGTTTCGAGCCGCTGGCGTATCGCCGGGTCCTGCAACGACGACCGAAGCTCGTCTGGGACCGCGATGGCCGTGTCGCCGGCCAGGAGACGGCGCAGGCCGGGCGCATTGAGCGCCGGGCCGGCGTCCTGGCGGGTGGTCGTGCCGCCGGCGGCGAAGAACTGCGCCAACGCTCCCAGGCCAGGCTCGTCCCCGTCCGGCGCGATCAGCAGCGCCAGTAGCGCCATGTCGGCACCCGCCTTGGCCCGGCCCGGGCCGTCGAGCCCCGCTACGCTCCTCGCCAGCTGCTCGACCGCGGCCGAGTGATCACGCTGCAGGCGCGGCCAGAGCGTCGCCAGCGGCGGCCGCAGGTCGGGCGTGGTCTCGCGAATGGTGGAGGCCAGGGCCAGGGCGACCGTGGACACCGATTCCGGCGACAGGTTGAAATGCTCGCTCTCGCCCCGCTCGACGGCGGCGAGCAGCATCCATGCACGCTCGCGCACGGTCTCCAGACGGTGCAGGCGCTCGACGGTGACGGCCTCCTCGGGCAATGTTCTCTCCTGTCCAGAACCGGCCGGCCGCACGCGGTGGCCACTCTTGAGAAAGGCCGATGCGCACGCGCGTCAAGATCTGTTGTATCGCCTCGCGGGAAGAGGCGGCAATGGCCATGGCATTGGGCGCCGACCTTCTGGGCCTGGTCGGGCCCATGCCGAGCGGCCCGGGGGTCATCGACCTCGACGCCGCCCGGGCGATCGCCGCGGCGACCCCACCAGGCGTCGCCGCCGTCCTGCTGACTAGCGCCACCGACCCGGAAAATCTGGTGACAGAGGCGATGCAGGTTAGCCCGGCCGTGCTGCAGATCGTCGACGAGGTGCCACGGGCGGGCTACGCACGGCTGCGCGCGGCCTTGCCCGGCATGCGCCTCATGCAGGTCCTGCATGTCGGCGGCGAGGCCACCCTGGCCCAGGCGCGCGCCGTGGCACCCCTGGTCGATGCGCTGCTGCTCGACAGTGGCCGCCCGGACGCTCCCGTCAAGGAGCTCGGCGGCACGGGCCGGACCCATGACTGGACGGTCAGCCGCCGGATCGTCGAGGCGGTCGACCGGCCGGTCTTCCTCGCCGGCGGTCTCGATCCCCTGAATGTCGGTCGGGCCATCGCCACGGTGCGGCCCTTCGGCGTCGATCTCTGCAGCGGCGTGCGGCGCGACGGCAGGCTGGACAAAACGCTGCTGGGCCGCTTCATGGCGGCCATCCAGGCCGCAGACGGGAGAGGGCACCAGGCATGATCGAGGACAACCGCAACCTCACCGAGGACCGGCCGACTTTCGTCACCCATCTCGAATGCAGCATGACCGGCGAGCGCTACGAGGCCGACCGGCTGCACAATCTCTCCGCCGCCGGCCGGCCGCTCCTGGTCCGCTACGACCTCGATGGCGTCAAGGGTGCCCTGACCAAGGCGAAGCTGGCCGAGCGGCCCATGGATCTCTGGCGCTGGCGCGAGCTTTTGCCGGTGCGGCGCACCGAGAACATCGTCAGCCTCGGCGAGATCGCCACACCCCTGATCGAGCTGCCGACGTTGGCAGCGGCGAACGGCGCCTCCGGCAGCCTGATCGTCAAGGACGAGGGCCGCCTGCCGACCGGCTCCTTCAAGGCCCGCGGCCTCGTCATGGCCGTCGCCATGGCCAAGGAGCTGGGCATCACCCACATGGCGATGCCGACCAACGGCAATGCGGGTGCGGCACTCTCAGCCTATGCCAGCCATTGCGGGATCAGGACCACCATCTTCTGCCCGGCCGACACGCCCGAAACCAATATCAGCGAGATGGCGCTGCAGGGTGCGGACGTCTATCGGGTCAACGGACTGATCGACGATTGCGGCAAGATCGTCGGCGCCGGCAAGGAGACCGTCGGCTGGTTCGACACCTCGACACTGAAGGAGCCGTACCGGATCGAGGGCAAGAAGACGATGGGCCTCGAGCTCGCTGAGCAGCTCGGCTGGGAGATGCCCGATGTCATCTTCTACCCGACCGGCGGCGGCACCGGCCTGATCGGCATGTGGAAGGCCTTCGCCGAGCTCGAGGCGATCGGCTTCACCGGCAGCAAGCGCCCGCGCATGGTGGCCGTCCAAGCGACCGGCTGTGCGCCCATGGTCAAGGCCTTCGAGGACGGCGAGGAGCATGCGCCACGCTGGGAGAATGCCGCGACCATCGCGTCGGGCATCCGCGTGCCGCAGGCCGTGGGCGACTTCCTCATCCTCCGCGCCGTCCGCGAGAGCGGCGGCTTCGCCATCGCGGTCGACGACGATGCCATCCAGGCCGGGCTCGACGAGGTGGCTGGTAAGGAGGGCTTCCTCCTCTGCCCGGAGGGTGCCGCCACCTATGCCGCCTGGAAGACGAGCCTCAAGGACGGCCGCATCAGGCCGACCGACCGCTGCGTCCTCTTCAACTGCGCCACCGGGCTCAAGTACCCCCTGCCGAAGATCGAGAAGAGCCTCGACCGGCACGGCGAGATCGACTGGAGCCAGTTCCGGCAATAGGTCGCCGAAGCGAACCGTCACCGAAGCGAGCAGGAAACGAGGATCATGCGCCCGACCACCCGCTTTCGCCGCCTCGTCGAGGCGCCGGAGATTCTCGTCCTGCCGGGTATCCAGGACGCGCTGACGGCGAAGATCGCCGAGCGGGCCGGGTTCGCCGCGGTCACCTGCGGCGGCTATGCGGCGACCGCGTCCCTGCTCGGCCAGCCCGATACCTCGCAGCTCGGGCTCATGGAGATGGCCGAGCACTATGGCCGGATCGTCGAGGCGGTGACCGTGCCCGTCTTCGCCGACGCCGACACGGGCTTCGGCAATGTCACCAATGTCCGCCGCGCCGTGCGCGCGTTCGAGCGGGCAGGGGTCGCCGGCCTCTTCCTCGAGGACCAGCTCTTTCCCAAGCGCTGCGGTCACATGGCCGGCAAGGCGGTGATCCCGGCCGAGGAGATGGTCGGCAAGCTCAAGGCCGCCCTCGACGCCAGGGAGGATGCGGACCTCGTCATCATGGCGCGCACCGACGCGCTCGCCGTCAACGGCCTCGACGACGCCATCGAGCGGGGCCGGCTCTACCGGGCCGCCGGTGCCGACATGATCTTCGTCGAGGCGCCGCGCGACATCGACCAGATGCGGCGCATCTGCGCCGAAATCGACGCACCCTGCATGGCCAACAACATCGAGGGCGGCCTGACGCCCTTCCTGCCGGCGGCCGAGCTGCACGAGATCGGCTATGCCATGGTCGCCTTCCCGGTGGCCACCAGCTACGCCATCGCGGCTGCCATCGGCCGGCTGATGGAGACGCTGCACGCGACCGGCACGACTGCCGGTGCCGCCGACTCCATGCTGGATTTCACTGCCTTCAACGCCCTGGTCGGCCTGCCCGAGCTGCGCACCGCCGAGGAACACGACCTGGCGTTCGCGCGTCGCCTGATGGACGCCGGCCCGTCGAAGCCTTAACGAGACCAGCAAGCCAACCGATCGGGGAGAAACGTGTCATGAACAGGAAGACGACCCTTGCCCTGGCGACCTTTGCGCTGACGCTGCCGCTCGGCAGCCTGCACGCCGAGACGGTCTTCCGCATCAGCCATCAGCTGCCGCCGGCACACCACATCGCCCAGCTCGTCGAGGCCTTCGCCGCCGATGTCGAGGCCCGCACCGATGGCGCCGTCGACGTCCAGATCTTCGGCGCCAGCCAGGCCTACAACCCGGACCAGCATCACCCGGCCGTGGCACGCGGCGAGATCGAGGGTGCCATCGCGGTGAACTTCCAGTGGGGCAACACCATCCCCGAGATGAATGTCGTCACCATCCCCTACTTCTTCACCGATCTCGCCCGGATCGAGGCCTTCCCCGGCTCCGAGGCGGCCGAGCTGCTCGACGCCAAGCTGCTCGAGAAGGGGGTCCAGAACATCGCCTGGCTCTACACCACCCGCCAGTCGATCTTCACCTCGAGCAAGCGCCCGCTGATCACCGTCGAGGACTTCCAGGGCGTGAAGATCCGCGGCCTCAACAAGCTGGTCGACGAGGGGCTGGTCGCCGCCGGCGCGGCACCTGCCGCCATGCCCGGCTCGGAGGTCTACCAGGCGCTCCAGACCGGCGTGATCGATGCCGGCCTCACCGACGTCTCGGCCGCCTTCAGCCGCAAGTACTACGAAGTCCAGGAGTTCGGCACGGTCGCCCCCTTCTTCACCGTCTATTTCCACCTCTTCGTCAACCCGGCCTGGTATGCGGACCTGCCCGAGGCCGAGCGCACCGCCATCGCCGAGGCGGCCGATGCGGCCGAGCTCGAGTCCATCCCGCTCACCGAGGCCACCGCCGAGGCGGCGATCGACGAGCTCCAGAAGGCCGGCATGAAGCTGCACATCCAGACGCCGGAAGAGTCCGAGGCCTTCAGCGCCGTCATGCAGCCGCCGGTGATGGAGGGCTTCAAGGCGTCGAGCCCCGACGCCGACGCCATCATCGAGGCGGTCGAGCAGCTCTGACGGCGCCAGCGCCGTCCGGCGGCGGGGGGGCTCGCCGGCTGGTGCGGCTGGTCGACCGGGCGGCGGCGATCCTCTGCCTCATCGGTGCGGGGATCGCCGCGGCGCTGCTCCTCGTCTCCCTGGCGCTCGTCGCCTGGTCGGTGCTCATGCGCTACTTCCTGAACCAGCCGATCCCCTGGGTCGACGAGCTGGTGGGTTATCTCCTCGTCGGCCTCGTCATGCTGGCCGCCGCCGACGCGCTGCGCCGGGGCGAGCACATCTCGGTCGACCTCCTGACCGACCGGCTGGGTGCCCGCGGCCAGCGGCTGACCGCCGCCGCCGGCCAGCTCGCCGTGCTGGTGGCCAGCCTCGCCCTGGTTTACGGCGGCTGGCAGACCGCTTCCTTCTCGAAGTTGCTCGGCATCTACTCGACCGGCTATCTGGCGGTGCCGATCTACCTGCCGCAGCTGCTGATCCCGCTGGGCGGCCTCCTCCTCGCCGTGGCGGCCGCAGTCGGGCTGCTCCGCATGGTGGTCGGCCAGCCGCCGACCACCGAGGCTGACGAGCCGGGCGTCGGCGGCCCCCACCGGTGACCCTCTTTCTCCTGCTCGCCGGCCTCGTCCTCGTCATCCTGACGGGCCTGCCCGTCTTCGCCGCCCTCGGCCTCTTCGGCGGCACGCTCATGGCGGTCGACGAGGGCGGCATCGCAGCGCTCGGCGAGATCGTCTTCGGCAAGCTCAACATCTACCTGCTCGTCGCCATTCCGCTCTTCATGCTGATGGCGCATTTCATGATCCGGGGGCGGATCGTGGACGACCTCTACGGCACGGCCCACACCCTGCTCCGCCACCTGCCGGGCGGGCTCGGCGTTGCCACCGTCGTCGCCTGCACGGTCTTCGCCGCGATCTCCGGCTCGTCTGTCGCCACCGCCCTGACCATCGGTGCGGTCGCCATTCCGCAGATGATCCGCTACGGCTACGCCAAGCCCGCCGCCTACGGCGTCGTCGGTGGCGGCGGCACGCTCGGCATCCTGATCCCGCCGTCGGGGCCCATGGTGCTCTTCGCCGTGGTCGCCGATGCCTCGATCGGCCAGCTCTTCATGGCGGGCGTGGTGCCGGGCCTGCTGCTCGCCACCGGCTTCGCGCTCTACTGCATGGCGGCCCAGGGTCTCGCCGGAACCAGAGCGGTTCGCCGTGAGCCGCGCGCCAGCCTCGGCGAGATGGCGGGTGCCCTCCGGCGCTCCTTCTGGGCCCTTTCCCTGCCGATCTTCGTGCTCGGCGGCATGTATCTCGGTGTCTTCACCGCCACCGAGGCGGCCGGTGCCGGGGCGCTCGCCGCGCTGCTCGTCGCCACGCTCGTCTATCGCACGCTCGGGCCGCTCGACGTCTGGCGGTCGGCGATGGATGCGGCCCGCACTTCTGCCATGCTCTTCATGATCCTGGCCGCCGCCGCCGTCTTCAGCCACGTCCTGACCAAGATGCGCATCCCGCAGGAGATCGTGACCCTGGTCACCGGCTACGGCTTGGGCCAGATCGAGTTCCTGATGGCCGTCATGGGCCTGATCTTCGTGCTGGGCATGTTCCTCGAGACCATCTCGATCATCCTGATCACCACGCCCATCGTCCTGCCGGTGTTGGCCGCACTTGGCATCGACCCGATCTGGTACGGCGTGCTCCTGATGGTCAATCTCGAGCTCGCCCTCATCACCCCGCCTGTCGGCATGAACCTCTTCACCATCAAGGCGATAACCAGGGGGCCGATCGAGCCGATCATCCGCGGCGTGCTTCCCTACGCCGCGATCCTGCTCGCCGGGCTGGCCCTGCTCCTGATGTTTCCCGAGATCGCGCTCTGGCTGCCGTCCACCATGATGGGCCGCTGAGGGAAGGGTGCTACGGCCTCGCCGCGCCGCCTGCCGCTGGTCTGGCCCATTGCCCGACCGGCCATCGACATTATATTCGGCGCCACGCCGTGAATTTTGCTGCGGCAAACCAGATGGGAGGGAATTCATGCGAGGCAAAGCCCTCGTAGGCGGCGTTGCCGGCATCATGATGCTTGCCGCGTCTTCCGCGGACAGCGCCGAATTGGCGGCGTTCGATCTCGATTCCACGGCCGATCTCGCCGCACTCTGCGGTGCCGAGCCCGATGACCCCAATTTCAGCGACGCACGCCAGTTCTGCTTCGGCTTCATCTCCGGCGTCAGCCTCTTCTATACGACCGCGTTGCAGGCCGGGCGCATCAAGAAGGGCGTCTGCTCGGACGAGCAGCTCACCCGCGAGCAGCTCCGGGCCAACTTCGTCGTCTGGGAGTCGGAGCATCCGGAATTCGCCGATGCGAGCCCGCTCGACGGGTTCGTGCGTTCGGCCGTCAACCGCTGGCCCTGCAAGGAATGACCATGAAGGAACTCGGAATGCGCCTGCCACGTCTCGCCCTGGCTGCGGCCCTGGTGCTGTCGGCAATGGGGCTCAGCGCCTGCGACAGCAGTGCCGGAAGAGGGGCTGCCATCGGTGCCGCGGGCGGCGCTGCCGCTGGCCTGATCACCGGTGAGAACGTGCTGCGCAGCAGCGCCGCCGGTGCTGCCGCCGGTGCCGCGGGCGGCTTCGTCTTCGACATGCTCGACTGATGTAACTTATTGGCATTTCAAGGGTTCATACCGGCGTGCCAAGGGGGTGCGCCGGCATGGCTGCCATGCGCTCACGCATGTTGCGTAGGGCCGGCGCAAGGTCGATATCGCAGTGCAGCAAACAACCCTTGATGAGTGCCTGCGATGTCCGACTTCTTCCCGACCCTTGGTCTCTATGCCCTGACCGCCGCCGTGGTTCTGGTCATCACCCTCCAGTGGGTGGGCTGACCGGCCCTGCCTGCAGTGACGAAGAAGGGCGCGTGTCCTGGGGCACGCGCCCTCTTTCGTTTCGGTCCGCCGCCGGGCTTCAGCCGCGCGTAGCGTCGATGGCCGCCTCGCAATCGGCGATCGAGCCCTTGAGCACGTCCAGCCACTCGCTGCCGTACTCACCGGTGAACCACTCGTAGAGCGGCGCCGCTGCCTCGACGAACTGCGCCTTTTCGTCTTCGGTCGGCACGTAGATCTCGCCGCCGGCGTCCTTGAATGCCTGGTAGGCCTCGATCGAGCGCCGCTTGGGGAAGACGATGGTCGTCCAGCGCAGCGCATCGAAGCCGTCCTCGACGATCTTGCGCTGCTCCGGCGACATCGCCTCGTAGACGTCGTTGTTCATCATCCACATGGCGCCCATGTAGGCGTGCCCGTCGAGGGTGATGTATTTCAGGTGCTCGTGGAACTTCATGCCGACGATGTCGGTGATGCCGTTCTTCGTCCCCTCGACCACGCCCGTCGCCAGCGAGGTGTAGACCTCCGGCCAGGCGATCGAGGTGGGTGCCCCGCCCATGGACTTCACCAGCTCCTGCTGCACCGGCGAGCCGATGGTGCGGATCTTGAGCCCGGCGACGTCGGCCGGCGTTCTGATCTGCTTGCCCGTCGTCGCGAAGTTGCGCCAGCCGCCGGTATTGCCGATGGTCATCAGCCGCATGTTGCCGGTCTGCTCGAGCGTCTTGTCGCGCAGCAGCGCGAAGAAATCGGTGTCGTTGCCGAGCGTGCACTCGGCGACGCGGTCCGAAGGGAACATGTAGGGCAGGTCCATGACCTGCGCTTCCTGGACGATGTTGCCGAAGCCGCCGAAGGTGGTGATGAAGACCTCGATGATGCCGCCCTGCAGCGCCTCGAGACATTCCTCCGGGTTGCCGCAGAGCTGGCCGCCCGGGTAGATCTCGACCGCAATCGAGCCATTCGAGACGGCCTCGACATAGTCCTTGAAGACCATGGCACCGTCGTAGTCCTCGTCGTCCTGGTTGGCGAGGAAGATCACCTTGAGGGTGTAGTCCTGCGCCATGGCCGGGAGCACAGCGGCTCCCAGCAGGCCCAGGCCGGCGACGGCACCGAGTGCCGCCCGTCGCAATCCAGCCATCGTCATCTCGACCTCCCTTGTCACATGAAGAGACACGACAAAGCGTTCAGTGGATCGGTAGCGCAATCCGGCCACGGGGCAAAGCCGAGCAGCCGGGGCAGGGTGAGGGACACCTCCGGCACGTAGGTGATAAGGAAGATCACCGCGATCTCGACCAGGAGGAACGGCATCATCGCCCAGGCGATCCGCTCGACCCGCTCGCCGGAGATGCCGGCGGCGACGAAGAGCACGAGGCCCATCGGCGGCGTGGCGAGGCCGACCGTGACGTTGACGCACATCACGATGGCGAAGTGCATCGGATCGATGCCCATCGACGTCATGGCCGGGCCGAGGATCGGCCCGAGGATCAGGATGGCCGGCCCGGCATCGAGGAACATGCCGACGATGAAGAGCATGATGTTGACGGCGAAGAGCAGCGAGTAGGGGTTGTCGGCCAGCCAGAGCACGAATCCGATCAAGACCTGCGGCGTCTGGAAGAGGCTGATGACGCTGGAGAAGCTGACCGCGGCCGCGACCAGGAGGAGGATCGTGCCGGCCGAAAGTGCTGTCGTGTAGAAGACCCCGGGCAGGTCCTTCAGGCTGAGCGTGCGGGTGATGAAAAGCGTCACGACCAGCGCATAGCCCGCGGCCACGGCCGCCGCCTCGGTCGGCGTGAAGACGCCGGTGAGGATGCCGCCGAGCAGGATAATCGGGGTCAGGAGCGGCCAGAAGGCGATCCTGAGCGCCGTGCCGCGCTGGCGCCAGGTGGCCTTTTCGCTCGCCACGGGGAACTTGTACCGCTTGGCGAGCAGCCAGGTCATCATCATCAGGCCGAACCCGACGAGCAACCCTGGGACAATGCCGGCGGCGAAGAGGCCGGCGACCGAGACGTTCATGATGAAGGCGTAGAGGATCATGATGCCGGACGGCGGAATGATCGGGCCGATCACCGACGAGGCCGCGGTGATGGCCGCCGCGAACCGCCGCGTGTAGCCATTCTGTTCCATGGCCGGAATGAGCATCGAGCCGAGCGCCGAAGTGTCGGCGACCGCCGAGCCCGAGAGCCCGGCGAAGAGGATCGAGGAGAGGATGTTGACCTGGGCGAGGCCGCCCCGGACATGGCCGATGAGCGATTTCGAGAACTCGACCAGTGCGAGCGTGATGTTGCCGCGGTTCATGAGCTCGCCGGCGAGGATGAAGAACGGCACGGCCATCAGGGGAAAGCTCTTCATCCCGTTGAAGAGCCTTTGCTGCATCATCCCGAAGAAGGCATCGGGCCGGCCGTCGATCAGGAGGCTGAGCCCCGGGCCCAGGAGCAGGGCGAAGACGACCGGCATGCCGACCATCAGGAGCGCCATGAAGATCCAGAAGGGCAGGAGCGCCATCTACTCGTACTCGCTCGCTGCGACTTCGCCTTCGTGCGTCGGCATCAGCAGGGGTTGGCTCGGGTCCCGCAGGTGGCGCACGGCCTTGAGCAGGATCTCGATGGCGACCAGCAGCATGCCGGCGATGCCGACCGGCATGGCGAGATAGAGCCAGCCGGCCTGGAGCCCGAGGCTCGGCACCAGCGAGCCCATGCCGCGGCCGACATAGATGATCGAATGGCGCAGGAGAACGACCAGCAGCACCAGCACGAGGAGGTTCAGGACGATCTGCAGGATCGCCTGCCAGCGGCCGACAAAGAGGTCACGGACCACCTCGATCGCGACATTGCCGCCGGTCCGGTACGCGATGGGGGCGACAAGGAACGCCATCCAGATCATCGCGTAGATGGCCAGCTCCTCGCTCCAGCCGATCGGGTCGGTCAGCACGTAGCGATAGAAGACCTGGAGCAGCACGGCCGCCGTCATGAGCACGACGAGCAGCCACGCGACCTGCTTGCCCACCCAGCAAAGGATGTCGTTGACCCGCTCGAGACCGGCGATCAGCCGATTAAGACCCGCGTGCATCGGGCCTCCCTGACATTTTTTGCGGCGTCACCATGACCGAACTCTGCCGCCCCGGCAACCGCGTCGCGTCGCTCGAGGCCCGGCGGCAAGGGAGCTCAGAAGGTCACGACGACTCCCTCCCGCATCGAGCGCTCGGCCGCGGCCCCCATCATCACGGCCATGCGCCCGTCATGCAGGGTCACCTCGGGCGCGCCGCCCGTCCGCACGATCTCCTGAAAGGCGCGGTGCTGGTAGTAGGTCGAGCCGTGGTGCTGCCCCGCGGCCATCACCTGCTTGTCGACCGGCACCACCTCCTGCGTCAGCTCGCCCATGTCGCGCCGGCCGATCCAGAGCCTGGAGGACGGCGTGCCGCACTCGACCTTGCCCAAGTCGCCGACCGCCGCGATCTCCTCCTGGTCACGCGACACTTCCGCGAACATGCAGAGATCGAGCATCGCCCTGACGCCATTGGCGAAATCGACGGTGACATAGCCATTGTCGACAATGTCCGGCCGCTCGCCGCCATAGGTCTCGTCCAGATGGTTCACGTCCTGCCCGCCCGAGGCATAGAGCCGGGCGGGCTCGGCGCCGACGATCAGCCGCATCAGATCGAAGAAGTGGCAGCATTTCTCGACCATGGTGCCGCCGGTGTTCCGGGAGAACCGGTTCCAGTCTCCGACCTTCCTGAGGAACGGGAAGCGGTGCTCGCGGATCGCGAGCATCCGAAGCCTACCGACCGTGCCCTTGCGCACCTCCTCGATCAGCCGCGCCACCGGCGGCATAAAGCGGTACTCCATCGCCACCCAGACCGGCGCCGCCCGGCCCGCGGCTGCCGCCAGCACCGCGTCGCAATCCTCGACCGTGGTGCAGAGCGGCTTCTCGGTCAGGATCGGCAGGCCGGTGGCCAGGGCATCCATGAGCACGGCGTAATGGGTGTAGTTGGGTGTCACGACAACGAGCGCGTCGATGCCGCCGGCACTCAGCAACTCCCGATAGTCGGCGAAGGTCCGCACATCCGGACCGCAGCGCGCGGCTGCCTGTTCGCGCATGCCCTCGTCCGGATCGGCCAGGGCGACCACGCGACTGTCCGGCAGGAGGTTTATGTTCTCGATATGCTCCTGGCCCATCATGCCGGAGCCGATGATCGCGTAACGCATGGACGTCCCTGATCGCGAAGGCGGCACAGGCGCCGGGCTTTACGCGCCTTGCCAGGGATTGACCAGCGGCACGCCGAAACCCGCGAAGTCCGCGACGTCGCGCGTGGCGACGGCGAGGCCGTGCACCGCTGCGACGGCGGCGATCTGCGTGTCGGCGGTGGTCGTCGGCCGGCCAGCCCGCTGAGATTCTGCCTTCAGCCGTCCGAACTCCAGCGCCGCCTGCTCGTCAAACACCAGGATCTTGCCGCGAAAGCTCGGAACGAGTTCCTCTGATAGCCATGTTTCCAGGCGAGCGCGACGCCGTCCCGCCGCAAGCGCCTCGATGCCGGCAGCTATTTCGCCGATCACAATGGTCGGAAGATAGAGCGTGCCGGCCGGTTGGCTGTCCATCCACAACGCAACCTGTTCACTCGGCGCAGGCTTGAGACGTTCGCTGAGGACGTTCGTGTCGAGGACAAAGCCGCTCACTCCTCCACCCAACTGAAATCAGCGGGCTCGACCGCCTCGTCGGCTGGCAGCTCCAGTTCCACACGCGGGGCGCGGGCCATGATCTCCAGAAGTTCCCGGCCGCTTATGCCCTTGGGCTTCAGCGCCTCTTCCAGGATGGCGCGATGCTCGGCCTCGACCGACCGCCCATGCGTTGCCGCCCGCCGTTTCAGGCGGTCGACCAGATTGTCATCGAGCTTGCGAACGAGGAGCGTCGCCATTGCCAACCCACTCCCTACCACTGGCTATCGTTATGATAGCAAATGCGCTGCCAAACCTCAACGAGGCTCGACCACAGCCGGGTCGAACCACTCCGCCAGGAAGCGCTCGACATCGGCGCGGCTTGGGCTCACCGCCCCGCCGCCGAAGCCCATGCATTTGAGCGCCGCCGCGGCACTGGCGAAACGCAAGGCCGCGTCGATCCCTTGCCCTTCGCCCAGGGCGAGCGCAAAGGCGCCGTGGAAGACATCGCCGGCACCGAGCGTGTCGACCGCCTCGATCGGAAAGGCCGGCAAATGGTGGAGTGCGGCGCCTTCGAGCCAGTAGACGCCATTGCCGCCCGCCGTGCAGGCGAGCCAGGCATCGGTCTCCTGGGCTGCGGCCCGCAGGCCCGCCTCGATCGACGCGGTCCCGGCAGAGGCCTCGAGCCCCTGCTGGCCGAAGACGACATGGCTCGCGGACCGGAGCAGCTCGCCCGTCATGCGCCGCGGCATCCGGTCGAAGTCGAGCACGCCGGGCACGCCGATCTCCCGGGCACGCTGAAGGGCTGGGATGGCACCATCCGGCCAGAGGGTGTCGGTCATGACCGCATCCACCACGAGGTCGTCGAACGACGAGGCGGGCCCGTGAAAGAGGGCAGGGTCGCTGTGGTTGACCAGCAGCCGCTCGCCCCGGCCGTCGACCAGGATGGTCGAAATGGAGCTCGCCACGCTGCCGAGCCACTCGACCCTCGAGGTATCGACGCCGGCAGCGGTTAGGTCGGCCTGCAGCCGTTCGCCCACGAGATCGTCGCCGAAGCGGCTGGCCAGCAGCGCCTCGCCACCGAGCCGGACGATGGCGATGGCGGCATTGGCGGCGATGCCCCCGACCACTTCGGCCCGCGCCCTCGCGTAATGCTTGCCGCCGCCGCTCGGCAGCCGTTCCAGCCCGAGCACCGTGTCGAGCACCGTAATGCCCAGGGTCAGAACCCGCGCCATTCCACCGCCGCCACCTGCCTGCTATGGCGGGGGCCGATAGCACGGCGCGCGTGAACAGGTCGAGACAGGGGAGAGACTATGCCGACGATCGTGATCAGCGAGTTCATGGACGAGGCGGCGGTGGCCGGGATGGCCGAACGCCATGCCACGACCTACGACGCGACGCTGGTCGACCAGCCGGAAGCGCTCATGGGCCTCCTCGCCGATGCCCGGGCGCTGGTCGTGCGCAACCGGACCCAGGTCCGGGGTGCTTTGCTCGAGGCGGCGCCGAAGCTCGAGGTGGTCGGCCGGCTCGGCGTCGGGCTCGACAATATCGACCTCGACGCCTGCAAGACGCGCGGGATCGAGGTCTATCCGGCCTCGGGCGCCAACGACCTCAGCGTTGCCGAATACGTGATCACCACCTCGCTCATGCTCCTGCGCGGCGCCTACGCCGCCAATGACCGGATGCTCGCCGGCGAATGGCCGCGGAACGCGCTGATCGGCAGTGAGCTCGCGGGGCGCACCATGGGCCTCGTCGGCCTCGGCTCGATCGCCCGCCTGGTCAAGGCGCGGGCGCTCTCGCTCGGCATTACGGTCGCCGCCTTCGACCCCTTTCTGCCGAACGGCGACCCGGCCTGGGACAGGGTGCGCAAGTGCGAGCTCGACGAGCTTCTGGGCCTTGCTGATGTCGTCTCGCTGCACGTGCCCCTGACCGACGGCACGCGCAACCTGATCGACGAAGCAGCACTTCGGCGGATGCGCCCCGACGCCATCCTCGTCAACGCGGCCCGCGGCGGCGTGGTCGACGAGGCGGCCCTCGGCGAGGCCCTGCGCCAGGGCCGGCTCGGCGGCGCCGCCCTCGACGTCTTCGCCACCGAGCCGCTGACCGCCGAGGCCGCCCAGGCCTTCGCGGATGCTCCCAATCTCGTCCTCACCCCGCACATCGCCGGGGTGACGGAGGAGAGCAATGTCCGGGTCTCGAGCCTGATCGCCAGCCGCGTCCTCGCCGCCCTCGATCGCTGACCCCGGCGCTGGCTGGTGGATCAGCCGACGAGCGATCGGGCCAGGGCGTTGTGGTGGCGGAGATGGGCGGCGAGGTCGATGCCCGTCGGCCGGCCCTCGGCGACCAGTGCACGGCCCTTGACGATCGTGTACCAGGCATTGCCCGGCTGGCCGAAGACGAGGGCGGCCAGAGGATCGTGCAGGGCACCCGCGTGGGCGATCCCGTCGACGCGGAAGGCAGCGAGGTCGGCCTCCTTGCCGGGCGCGATGCTGCCGATGTCGCTGCGGCCGAGCACTGCCGCACCGCCCGCCGTAGCGAGGCGCAGCACGGCGCGCGCCGAGAGGCCGGCCGGGTCGCCGGCGACCCGCGCCAGCAGCAGCGCCTGCCGCGCCTCGGCAAGCAGGTGGCTGGCGTCGCTGGAGGCGCTGCCGTCGACGCCGAGCCCGACCGGTACCCCGGCGTCGAGCATGGCGCGCACCGGGGCGATGCCGGAGGCGAGCCGCATGTTGGAGCAGGGGCAATGGGCGACGCCGGTCCGGGTCCGGGCAAAGGCGGCGATGCCCGGCGCATCCAGCTGGACGCAATGCGCGTGCCAGACATCGGGGCCGAGCCAGCCGAGCTCCGCCGCGTACTCGGCCGGCGTGCAGCCGAACTTCTCGCGGCTGTAGGCGACGTCGCTGGCGTTCTCCGCGAGGTGCGTGTGCAGCATCACCTTGCGGTCGCGGGCGAGGGCTGCCGTGTCGCGCATCAGCTCCCGGCTGACCGAGAAGGGCGAGCACGGGGCGAGGCCGACCCGCAGGAGCGCCCCTTCTGCCGGGTCGTGCCAGCGGTCGACCACTCGCGCCATGTCGGCGAGGATGGCGTCCTCGTCCTCGACCAGCTCGTCAGGCGGCAGGCCGCCCCGGCTCCGGCCGACGCTCATGGCACCGCGCGTCGCATGGAACCGCATGCCGAGGGCGGCTGCCGCCTCGAGGCTGTCGTCGAGCGTCACGCCCGCGGGAAAGACGTAGTGGTGGTCGGAGGTGGTGGTGCAGCCGGAGAGCAGCAGCTCCAGCATGGCGGTCGTCGTCGAGACCCTGATCATCTCGGGCGTGAGCCGGGCCCAGATCGGGTAGAGCGTCTCGAGCCAGCGAAAGAGGTCGGCGTCCTGGGCGGCGGGCACGGCCCGGGTCAGCGTCTGGTAGAAATGGTGGTGGGTGTTGACGAGCCCCGGCAGGAGCACGCAGCCGGCAAGGTCGATCCGCTCCGCATCGGCGGCCTCGAGGTCCCGGCCGACGGCCAGGATCCGGCCATCCTCGACCAGCACCGAGCCGCCTTCGATCTCGCCCGGCCCGTCCGCCATGGTGGCCACGAGCTCGGCATCGGCAAGGAGGAGGCGTCGGGCCATGCTGCCTACCGGTCGAAGGTCTCGGGGAAGAAGCGCATCACCGAGCGGATCGGGTTGCCGGCGGCCTGGCCGAGCCCGCAGATCGAGGCGTCGGTCATCGCGGTGGCGAGCTCGCCGAGCAAGGCCTGGTCCCAGGTCTCACGCTCCATCAGCGCCACGGCCTTGGCGGTGCCGCTCCGGCAGGGGGTGCACTGGCCGCAGGATTCCTCGCGGAAGAAGCGGAGAAGGTTGAGCGCTGCCGCCTGGACGTCGTCCTGGTCCGAGAGGACCACGACGGCATGGCTGCCGACGAAGCAGCCCAGATGCTCGAGCTTGCCGAAATCGAGCGGGATGTCGGCCATGCTCGCCGGCAGGATGCCGCCCGAGGCGCCGCCCGGCAGATAGGCCGTGAAACGGTGGCCCTCGGCCATGCCGCCGCAGAACTCGTCGATCAGCTCGGCGGCGGTGATGCCGGCCGGCGCCAGCTTGACCCCGGGTTCCCGGACACGGCCGGAGACCGAGTAGGAGCGCAGGCCCTTCGACCCGTTCCGGCCCTGTGCAGCGAACCACTCGGGGCCGCGCTCGACGATGTCGCGAATCCAGTAGAGCGTCTCGACATTGTTCACGAGCGTCGGCCGGCCGAAGAGGCCGACCTCGGCGACATAGGGCGGGCGATGCCGGGGCAGGCCGCGCTTGCCCTCGAGGCTCTCGATCATCGCCGATTCCTCGCCGCAGATATAGGAGCCGGCGCCGCGCCGCAGCTCGATATGGCCAGGGGCGGCGAGGCCGGCATGCTCCAGTGCCTGGATCTCGCGGGCCAGGAGATGCCGAGCCTCGGGGTACTCGTCGCGCAGGTAGATCCAGCACTTCTCGGCCTCGATCGACCAGCCGGCGATCAGCATCCCCTCGAGGAAGCGGTGCGGGTCGGTGGCGAGATAATGGCCGTCCTTGAAGGTGCCGGGCTCGCCCTCGTCGGCATTGACGCAGAGATGGCGCGGCCCCGGCTGGACCCGGACGATCTGCCACTTGCGACTGGTCGGAAAGCCGGCGCCGCCGAGCCCGCGCAGGCCCGAGCCTTCGAGCCTCTGGATGAAGGCAGCAACCGGCCCGCTTTCGGCATCACCGGGCGCCTGGGTGCGCAGCCGCTCGAAGAGCGCATAGCCGCCGCTCGCCCGGTAGCGCGCCAGCCCGATCGCCTCCGGCAGCTCGAGAGCAGCGTGGCCACCGGTCGCGGCCGCCAGCACCGCACCCGACGTGGCATGGCCGATGCGCCGGTGCCCAACGGCAACATTGGGTGCCCGGTGACACGCACCCATGCAGGGCGCCGGCACGACCCGGACCTTCAAGGGATCGACGGCGGCGGCGAGCTCGGCCTTCAGCCGGCCGGCGCCGAGAAGGGCGCAGGTGAGGCTGTCGCAGACGCGCAGCGTGAGCGGCGGGGGCGGGGTTTCGCCCTCCTTCACCACGTCGAAATGCGCATAGAAGGTGGCGACCTCGTAGACCTCGACCTGGGCGAGCTTCATTTCCTCGGCGAGGGCCGCCAGATGCGCAGCACTCAGATGGCCGAAGCGGTCCTGGATGAGGTGGAGGTGCTCGATCAAAAGGTCCCGGCGCCGCGGCCGGTCGCCGAGCAGTTCCCGGATTTCCCGGGCCGCCTGGGGGTCGACCTGCCGGCCGCGCGCGGTGCGCCGGCCCTTGCCGTCGCCGCGCCTCGCCCGCCGCTGCCCTTCGGCCGTATCGCCCGCCATGTCCGCCCGCTCCCCGGTTGTTCGGCGAGCGTAACAAGGAAGGCGCCGGTGTCACAAGGCTGGCAGCACGGCGATTAGGCGATCAGGCGGCCGGTTCGTTCGCCCCGGCCTTGCGGGTCTGCCAGTGGCGGCCGGCGGCGACGATGCAGCCGGTGCCGTCCGGGGCGATGGAGAGCACCGTCCAGCTGCCGCTCTCGGCCGAAGCGAAGACCTGCAGCGCATGGCCGTTGTTCTGCATGCCGAGCGAGACCGGCGCCTCGCCGTAGCGCTTGTCGAGGGCAGTGACGAGCGCCTTGTAGTCGTGGCATGGCCGGGGAGCCGCCGGCGCGGTCTCCTCCGCGGTTGCGGCACCGGCCGCGAGTGTGGCGAAGGCCGCGAGGACAAGGCCGAGTTCGCGCATCAGGGCAACTCCCGTGCTGGCGTCGGGCTGGAGCACCGACCACCTGCATGACAGCACAGCTGTCCTTAACGCCCGGTTACCATCGCGCCGCTTGCCGATGACGGCAGCACGGCGCTAGGTCGATCGAGCACAAGACAGGGAAGCAGGGAGGCTGCAATGCCCAAAGCTTACGCGAGCACGGTGATCGACCGGCCGGCGGACGAGGTCTGGGCGGTGATTCGCGATTTCAACGGGCTGCCGGACTGGAACCCGGCGGTGACCAGCTCGAAGATCGAGGACGGCCGGGCGGCCGATCAGGTCGGCTGCGTGCGCAGCTTCCACCTCGCCGATGGCGCGCATCTTCGCGAGCGGCTGCTCGCCTTCTCGGACGTGGAGATGAGCATGACCTACAATTTCGAGAAGACCCCGTTTGCGGTCGAGAACTACCTCGCCACGCTTCGCTGCACAGAGGTGACCGACGGCAATCGCTGCTTCGTCGAGTGGTGGACCCATTTCGACTGCGATCTGGCCAGGCGCGAGGAGTGGCTCGACTTTTTCTCCGGCAGTGTCTTCCAAGGCGGCTTCGACGGGCTGAGGGCGCGGCTGCACTGTTGAGCGCTTGTCGCGCCATCGCGCTTGGCACGAGGTTTTTTGAACCCTAAGAGGGTTAAGGGGGCGGCAAGGAGTTCGGCGCCCTTCCGGCGGTTCGACCTGGATCTGGGCAGGCCGGCCGAGACAACGACAACAGGGGAAGAAACATGGCGCGTATACTAGGAGCTTGCCTCGCATTGACGCTTGCCGGCATGACGCCGGCGATGGCCGACGAGCCCGTCCAACTGGATGATGAAACGCTCGACACGGTTACCGCTGGTGCCTTTGCGCTGGCCGGCTTCAGGTTCACGCTCGATCCGGGCAATGATCCTTTCGTCTACGATACCGTCGCCCAGGGCGTCGACAATCAGACGTTCCAGCTGCAGGGGGGAGTGGCTGGCCCGACCGGCGAGGTCGCTGCCGACGTTGCCGGCGTGGTGAGCACCCAGACGAATCCGTATGGGTCAGTCAGCATCGCCCGGTTCAGCGGCCTCACCGGCAAGGCGGGCACGGGCTCCGTCTCCATCACCCCCTCGGCGGCCACCTCCGGCCGGTTCCGCGGCTCTTCCGGCGTCATCGTCCCGTTCACTGGCGAGAACGGCATCACGGAGTATCACGGTGCCTCCTGGGCCTGGGGCTACGACGCCCCGACGGTTGCCTACGTCCGCTAGTTGACCCGTCTGCCCCCAAAGGGGGGGGTCGCTGGCGAAGCGGGCCGGGCCGGCGGTGAGGTCGGTCCGGCCCGTGCCATTTTGGCTCCTGCTGTCGAAATCGGCTTTTGCTTCGCGTCGCTCCTGCCTATCTTCCGGCGCCAAGAAAGGGCCGAAGGCGACTTCGCGCCGGAAATGATCAGGGGGTGCTGAAATGTTGCTCGGGCTCGATCCGCTGCTCGGCGGTGATCTCTTGAAGACGCTGCGCGACATGGGGCACGGCGATTCGATCTGTGTCGTCGACTGCAATTTTCCGGCGCACGAGATCGCCCGCCGCGCCGGCGTGCCCTGCCATGCACTCTCGACCGACACGCCCGGCGCTGCCCGGGCGATCCTCTCGGTGATGCCGCTCGACAGCTTCGTCGAGGCGCCGGTGCGACGCATGGAGGTGACAGCCTCACCTGACCAGCTGAGCGAGGCGCACCAGGATTTCCTCCGCACCGTGCAGGATGTGGCGGGCAACCGATGGCGGATGGGCTCGATCGAGCGCTTCGCCTTCTACGAGGAAGCCGCCAGATGCGCCGCCGTGGTCGCCACGCTCGACCGGCGCGGCTACGCCTGCTTCATCCTGACCAAGGGGGTCATCGGCCCCGACGGCAACATCGTCTGACCTTCGCTACGCATTCGTCAGGGAGCCACCCATGCGCAAGACCTCGATCGGCAGCTGGGCCTACAATGTCGGGCCCTACGGCGAGAACCCGATCCCCTTCGACACCGTGCTCACCAAGCTCGCCGAGCTGAAGTTCGACGGCATCGAGCTCGGCGGCTTCAATGGCTACCCCAACCCGCAGAATCATCCGACGAAGGACGACCGCGGCGCGCTCAAGGCGAAGGTCGCCGGCCACGGGCTCGCCTTCTCCGGCTTCGCGCAGGATCTCTGGAGCGAGCATCTGCTCGATACCGACGATCCGACCCACTATATCGAGAGCTTTAAAGCGAATGTCGACTTCGCCAGGGATCTCGGCATCCGCGGCGTCCGGGTCGACACGGTGCAGCCGCCGACGATTCATCAGAAGAGCGAATACGACACGCTCCTCAAGCGCCTGACCTCGGTCTGGGACCGCTGCATCCGCTATGCCGGCGACAAGGGGCTCTACGTCACCTGGGAGTTCGAGCCGGGTTTCGCCTTCAACAAGCCGTCCGACCTCCAGCGCGTGCTCGAGGCCCTGCCGCACAAGAATTTCGGCATCCTCTACGACACCTGCCACGGCCAGATGGTGGCAGTGAACGGCACCCGCCAGGAAGGGGCGAAAGAGGTCCTGAAGGGCGGCCAGCTCGAGCTGATCCAGCGGCTCTCCGGGCGCATCAACCACATTCACCTCATCGACAGCGACAACACCTGCCACAAGGACGCGGACGGCAACGACGAGACCAGTGCGCACCCGCCCTTCGGCGAGGGGGTCGTCGACTTCGACGCGCTGGTGCCGGCGCTGGCGAAGGAGCAGGTCGGGCACGACTGGTGGACGGTCGACCTCTGCTTCTGGCCCGACGCCTGGAACGCGACAGCCAAGTGCAAGACGGCCCTCGACGATCTCAACCGCAAGTACGGTTAAGGCAGGCCAGGATGAAGATCGGCTTCAATCTCCTGCTCTGGGCGACGCATATCGAGGAAAGCGACTTCCACCTCCTCGAGAAGCTGAAGAAGGTCGGCTATGACGGCGTCGAGGTGCCGCTTTTCCAGGGCGACCTCGCGCATTACCGGAAGGTCGGCCAGGCGCTGGCCGACAACGGCCTCGCCGCCACCACGGTGACGGTCATGCCCGACACGGACCACGATATCGTCAGCGCCGATCCCAAGGCCCGGCAGGGCGGGGCGGATCATCTGCGCTGGGCCATCGACAACACGGCGGCCCTTGGCGGCACGCTGCTCGCCGGCCCGATCCACCAGGCCCTCGGCCACTTCACCGGCAACGGGCGGACGAAGGAGGAGTGGGAGCGCGGGGTCGAGGTGATGCGCGCCTGCGCCGGCCATGCCGCGGATGCAGGCATCGCCCTCTCGATCGAGCCCTTGAACCGCTTCGAATGCTACTTCCTCAACACCGTGGCGGATTCGGCGGCTTTCGTGCAGCATGTCGGCAAGCCGAATGTCGGGCTGCTCTACGACACGTTCCACGCGAACATCGAGGAGAAGCATCCGGTCGGGGCGCTCAGGGAGCACCTGCGCTGGATCAACCATGTCCACATCTCGGCCAACGACCGCGGCACGCCCGGCAAGGACCACGTGCCGTGGGCCGAGACCTTCTCGGTGCTCAAGGAGAACGGCTACGACAGCTGGCTGACGATCGAGGCGTTCGGCCGTGCCCTGCCGGATCTTGCCGCCGCCACAAGGGTCTGGCGCGACTTCTTTCCGAACCGCGAGGAAGTCTACACCTTCGGCTATCAGTTCATTCGGGAATGCTGGGACAACAGCTGACCGCCTGCATCACGGGAGTTTTTTGCCATGGCCATTGCCACCATGCAGGGACCGGCGCTGTTCCTCGCCCAGTTCGCCGGCGACAAGCCGCCCTTCGACACCCTCGACCACATCGCCGGCTGGGCCGCGTCGCTCGGCTACAAGGGCATCCAGATCCCGAGCTGGGACGGCCGGCTCTTCGATCTGAAGAAGGCAGCGGAGAGCCAGACCTACTGTGACGAGGTCAAGGGGCTGGTGGCGAGCCACGGGCTCACCATCACCGAGCTCTCGACCCATCTCCAGGGCCAGCTCGTCGCCGTGCACCCGGCCTATGACGAGATGTTCGACGGCTTCGCGTCACCGGAAGTGCGGGGCAACCCGAAGGCCCGTCAGGCCTGGGCAGTGGACCAGGTGCGGCTGGCGGCGACCGCCTCGAAGAACCTGGGCCTGACGAAGCATGTCGGCTTCACCGGCGCGCTCGCCTTTCCCTACATCTATCCCTGGCCGCAGCGTCCGGGCGGCCTGATCGAGGAGGCGTTTGCCGAGCTCGGCCGGCGCTGGCAGCCGATCCTCGACCATTACGACGCCTGTGGCGTCGACTACGGCTACGAGATCCATCCGGGCGAGGACGTGTTCGACGGGGCGACCTTCGAGATGTTCCTCGACGCCGTCGGCGGCCACCAGCGGGCGACGATCAACTACGATCCGAGCCACTTCGTCCTGCAGCAGCTCGACTATCTCGCCTTCATCGACATCTACCACGAGCGGATCACGAGCTTTCACGTCAAGGACGCCGAGTTCAACCCGGACGGCCGGCAGGGCGTCTACTCGGGCTACCAGCCCTGGGTGAACCGGGCCGGCCGCTTCCGCTCGCTCGGCGACGGCCAGGTCGACTTCGCCGCCGTCTTCTCGAAGCTCGCAACGCATGGCTACGACTACTGGGCAGTGCTGGAGTGGGAGTGCTGCCTCAAGCATCCCGAGGACGGTGCCGCGGAAGGGGCACCCTTCATCGAGGATCACATCATCCGGGTGACCGAGGTCGCCTTCGACGATTTCGCCGCGGGCGGCAGCGATGCGGCCGCCAACCGGCGCATCCTCGGCCTCGGCTGAGCGGCAGGGAGGAAAGGCGCATGGTCAGCGAGAGCGCTCAGGCAAAGGCCGGGCCGCGCCGGCGGTTGCGGCTCGGCATGGTGGGCGGCGGGCAGGGG
>JAUIID010000067.1 GCA_030431615.1 Alphaproteobacteria bacterium | reverse complement strand
CCGCCGCCACCGAACCCGCCGCCACCGCCGCCGAGCCCGCCGCCACCGCCGCCGAGCCCGCCACCGCCGCCGCCGAGCCCGCCACCGCCGCCGCCGAACCCGCCGCGACCGCCGCCTCCGCCGCCGGCGCCGCCACCACGTGTCGGCAGCTGGGTCGGCCGCACCGGCGGCCGGGCATCCGGTTGGTTGTTCGAGTTGTTGTTGTCGTTGTCATCCCGGTCGTAATAATCGTTGTCGTGATAATAGATGTCGGATCGGTACGGGTAGCGATCGTAGTAGACATCACTGCTGCCGCCACCGCCACTGCCGCTGCAGGCCCCAAGCAGCAGGCCGGCCCCGACCATCAGCGGTATCACGCGTGCCTGGGTGCTCATGGGGCTTCCTCTACCTGAAGCGAAGCAAGGATGGCGGCGATTTCATCCCCGTAGACCTCGCCGGCGTCATACTCGCCGACGATCACGGTAATCACGGCGCGCGGCCCGGGCAGTGCTGCGATGGCGACCCCGAAGTCGACCGGCGCACCCTGTCGCGTGCCGCTGCCGAAATAGAACCGGGCGGGCAGGGTGCCGAGCACATTGTCGTCCACGCGGTCGACATGGCTCTCCGAGACCAGGCTCTGGCCCATGTCCTTGACGTAGGCTTCGGCCTCCTCGAGGTTCTGCGGTTCCGCCGGAGACAGGAAGCCGACCCAGAGCGAGAGATCGCCCTCGGGGTTCATGCCGAGGATGCGCGGCGGCCCGCCTTGCTCGCCGCTGCCGCCGGCCGCGACCACCCAGCCGTCCGGCACGGCTATGGAGAAGAGCGTCGTGCCGCCGGTCTCGTAGGTCACGCGCACATCGGCCATCGCGGACGGCACAACTGCGGCCATCGAGACTGCCAGGGCAAGCAATCCCGGGCGTATGATCTTCAGTATCGGCATGATTCTGACTTCATCCTCTTCCCTGATTCCCTATCGATACAACTGGCGGTGCGGAACCACCAAGCCCTTTCGACCTTGCGCACCCGGCTTCCGGAACCGGCGGCAGGGTGTGGCGTTGACCGGCACATGGACAGCGACGGCACCGGGCCGCCGCTCTTCTCAGCCGCACGCAGGAGGTCATGGACGATGCAGGACGCCGCGAACGACGCCGGGGACCTCGACGTCCGCTCGACCGTCGACCTCACGCTTGCCGTCAATGGCGAGGACCATCGCCTCGAGGTGCCGGCCCGCACCACGCTGCTCGACGCGCTCCGCGACCGGCTCCACCTCAACGGCACGAAGAAGGGCTGCGGCATCGGCCAGTGTGGCGCCTGCACGGTGCTGCTGGACGGGCAGCGCGTGAACGCCTGCCTGGTCCTGGCCGTGATGGCCGAGGGCCGCCATATCACCACCATCGAGGGGCTGCACGGGCCGGCGGGCGAGCTGCACCCGCTCCAGCAGGCCTTCATCGACCATGACGGTTTCCAGTGCGGCTACTGCACGCCCGGCCAGATCATGTCGGGCGTCGCCTGCATCGCGGAAGGGCATGCCGGCTCGCGCGCCGAGATCCGCCAGCACATGAGCGGCAATATCTGCCGCTGCGGCGCCTACGTGAACATCGTCGCGGCGATCGAGGCCACGGCCGGGGGGGCCGACCGATGAGCGGGCTCGGCTACGCTCGCGCGCCGTCGCTCGCCGGTGCCGTCGAAGCGCTCGGCAGGCATGCCGGTGCCGAGATCGTCGCCGGCGGCACTGATCTCCTCCAGCGTCTGGAGGAGGAAGTCCTGCCGCCCGAACTCCTCATCGACATCACCGGCCTCGACGGGCTGCGCGCGATCGAGGTCGGCGAGAGCGAGGTGCGGCTCGGAGCACTCGTGCGCCTGAACGAGGTCATCGACTACGAAGCACTGCGCGCGGCCTTCCCGGCCATCGTCGAGGCGCTGGCCGTGACCGCCTCGCCGCAGGTGCGCAACCTCGCCACGGTCGGCGGCAACCCGCTGCAGAAGACGCGCTGCCTCTACTTCCGCGACCGCACCACGCCCTGCAACCGGCGGGAGCCGGGGACGGGATGCAGCGCGCTCCAGGGTCGCAACCGCATCAACGCGATCCTCGGCGGCAGCGAGCATTGCATCGCCACCCATCCCTCGGACTTCGCCGTCGCCATGACTGCATTGGATGCGAAAGCCGTCCTGGCATCGACCAGGGGCGAGCGCAGCCTCGCCTTCGCCGACCTCCACCGCCTGCCGGGGGACACGCCGCAGCACGAGTACAACCTGCGCCGCGGCGAGATCATCAAGGGCTACATCATTCCGCGCGCGGTGCTCGCCCGGCAGTCGCATTACCTCAAGGTCCGCGACCGGGGCGAGTTCGAATGGGCGATCTCGTCCGCCGCGGTCGCCCTGGAGCTCGACATGGCCGGCACCATCGTCAGGGCGCGGGTGGCGGTCGGTGGTGTGGCGACCAAGCCCTGGCGCCTGCCGCAGGTCGAGTTCGCATTGCGCGGTCGTCCGGCGGAGCCGGCTGTCTTCGCGAGCGCCGCGAGCCTCGCGACCGAGGGTGCCGTGGCGCATGGCGACAATGCCTACAAGCTCAGGCTCCTGCCGCGCACCGTTGCCCGGGCACTGAACGAACTCCGGGAGAGACTCTGATGGGTGTCATCGGCCAGCCGGTTCCCCGCGTCGACGGCCCGGCCAAGGTGGCGGGCAAGGCGACCTATGCCGCCGAGTTCCATCCAGAAGGGCTGGCCTATGCCGCGACCGTGCGGGCGACCGTGCCGCATGGCCGCGTCGCATCGTTCGATACGACAGGGGCCGAGGCGCTGCCCGGCGTCATCGCCGTCCTGACCCACGAGAACGCGCCGCGCCTGCCGTGGCAGCCGGTGGAGCAGGCGCCGGTGGATCCGGGCGGCGGCGAGCAGCTGAAGCCGCTGCAGTCCGATCGCATCCTTTTCGCCGGGCAACCGATCGCCCTCGTCGTGGCGGAGTCGCAGGAGGCCGCCCGGGACGCCGCCTCGCGCGTGCGCTTCACCTGCATCGCCGAGGCGGGTGCCGGTCTCATCTTCGATCCCGCCCGGGCCCGGCCGCCATCCGAGGGCACCCAGGAGAGCTACCCGGCGGAGTGGGAGCGCGGCGACACCGAGGGCGCTCTTGCCGCCTCGGCTGTCCAGGTCGAGGGCGACTACCTGCAGCCCCGCCTCTACCACAATGCCATGGAGCCGCACGCGACCATCGCCGCCTGGGATACGGATGGCGGGCTCACGCTCTGGGACAAGTCGCAATGGGTCGACAATTTCCGGGACCAGATCGCCCGCAATTTCGGCCTGGACGAGAACGAGGTCCGGGTGATCTCGCCCTTCGTCGGCGGCGCTTTCGGTGCCGCACTCCGCTGCTGGCCGCATGTCACCCTGGCGGCCATGGCGGCGAAGGTGGTGGAGCGCCCGGTGCGGCTCGAGCTCACCCGTCGCGAGCTCTACACCTCGATCGGCTTTCGCCCGCAGACACTCCAGAACGTCCGGCTCGGCGCCGATGGGGACGGCAGGCTGCGCGGCATCGTGCAGACCGCCTGGGGACTGACCTCGGCCTACGAGGACTATGGCGAGGAGGTGCTGGACCCGACCGGCATGCTCTACGACGCGGAAAGCGCCAAAACCGTCTACCGGCTGGTCGAGGTCGACACGAACACGCCCACCCCGATGCGCGGGCCCGGGGCTGTCACGGGCGTCTTCGCCATGGAGATGGCGATCGACGAGCTGGCGGACGCGGCGGGCATCGATCCACTCGAGTTCCGGCTCCGGAACTATGCCGAGCGCGACCGCAAGAAGGACCTGCCGTTCTCGAGCAAGGCCCTCAGAGACTGCTACGCGACCGCGGCGCGCCGCTTCGGCTGGGAAAAGCGGAACCCCGAGCGTCGCTCCATGCGGGCGGACGGCATGCTCGTGGGCTACGGCATGGCGAGTGCCGTCTGGCCCGCGATGCGCTCGCCCGCCAGCGTGCGCGTGCGGCTTTTCGCGAACGGCACGGCGGTGGTGCGGACCGCCGCGAGCGACATGGGCCCCGGCACCTACACCTCGATGACCCAGGTCGCGGCCGAGATGCTCGACCTGCCCATGGAGCGGGTCACCTTCGAGCTCGGCGACAGCACCCTGCCCATGGCCCCCGTCCATGGCGGCTCCATGACGATGGCGAGCGTCGGCTCTGCCGTGGCCGCGGGCTGCACCAGGCTGTGCCAGGAGATCGGCAGGCTCGGCGATGCGAAGGACGGGGAACATCCGGTCGAGACGCTGAAGCGCCTGCGCCGCGACAGCTTCGAGGTCGAAGGCAAGGCCGAACCGGGCAAGGAGGCCGAAACCCACTCCAGCTATGCCTTCGGCGCCGTCTTCGCCGAGGTGCGGGTCGACCCCGATCTCGGCACGGTCCGCGTGTCGCGGCTGGTCGGCGCCTATGACGGCGGCGTCATCGTCAACCCGCGCACCGCCCGCAGCCAGGCGATCGGCGGCATGGTGCAGGGCATCGGCATGGCGCTCATGGAAGCCGGCGAGTGGGACGAGCGCCTGGGCCGGGTGATGAACGCCAATCTCGCCGAGTACCTCGTGCCCGTGCATGCCGATATCGAGGAGCTGGACGCCGTCTTCGTCGAAAGCGAGGACCGGATCCTCAACCCGCTCGGCGTCAAGGGCATCGCCGAGATCGCGCTTTGCGGCGTGGCGCCGGCAATCGCCAACGCCGTCTGGCACGCCACCGGCCTGCGTATCCGCGAGCTGCCGCTGACCCCGGACCGGCTGCTCATGGCGGAGGAGTGGGCCGAGGGGATGCCCGCCTGAGCGGCGCCAGGGCCAACGGCGGAACCTCCAAGCCTCGCACCGCGTTGGGAGTACCGACCAACCATTGACGGGCCCCGAGATGCGAGCAGTTGCGAGCAGCGACACGACAGAGGATGTCTCTCCGCCCATTCTGCGCCCCGGGCACAATTGCGGGACCATCGCGCGGTCGGACCGGGCTGCCGTGCTGGTGGACGGGGCCAGGTACTTCGCGACGCTGCGAAGTGTCCTGCAGCAGGCGCGCCACTCGGTGATGATCCTCGGCTGGGACTTCGATGCAAGCATTCCGCTCACCCCCGGGGGTACCGAGGCGGAGACCCTCGGCGACCTCCTGCGGTCGCTGGTGGAGGAGCGCCCGGGGCTCGAGGTTCGTGTCCTCGTCTGGAACCTCGCCACGCTGCACGGCCCCGGCTCCACCCTGCCGCTTGTCTTCGGCGCCGACTGGCACGACCACCCGCGGATCCAGCTCCACCTCGACGCCCGCCATCCGATCTATGCCGCCCAGCACCAGAAGATCGTCTGCGTCGATTCCATTGCCTTCGTCGGCGGGATCGACCTCACCATCGAGCGCTGGGACACGACGAGTCATGCTGCGGACGACGACCGCCGGACCAACCCCGACGGCAGCCCCTACTGTCCGGTCCACGACCTGCAATGGATGATGGACGGTGCCGCCGCCCGCGCCGTCTGTGCGGTCGCCCACGATAGGTGGAAGCTCGTGACCGGCGAGACCTTGCCGGCAGGGCCGCGCGCTGCCGGCGAGCCGCCTCATGATCCCTGGCCCGAAATGGTGCGGCCCGACTTCGTCGACGTCGACCTCGCCGTTGCGCGGACCGTGCCGCTCTACAATGGCGGCACGGAGACCCGCGAGATCGAGGCGCTGACGCTCGATGCGCTCGCCGAGGCGCAGGACCGCGTCTACATCGAGGCGCAATATTTTGCCGAGCCGCGCGTGGCCGAAACGCTTGCGGCACAGCTTCGCCGGAGCGCCGGGCCGGAGGTCGTCGTCGTCGTCAGCAAGGCGGCCCGCGGCTATATCGAGAAATGGATCATGGGCAACAACCGCGACCGCCTGGTCCGGCGGCTGCGCGATGCCGACCATTTCGACCGGCTGCGCGTCTTCTGCCCCGTGCAGCAGGGGCCGGTGCCGACCCGGATCCTGGTCCACTCCAAGCTCATGATCGTCGACGACCGCTTCATCAAGATCGGCTCGTCCAACCTCAATCGTCGCTCGATGGGGCTCGATACGGAGTGCGACATTGCCCTCGAGGCAACGACACCGGTGGTGGCGCGTGGCATTCGCCAGCTTCGCCACCGCCTCGTCGCCGAGCATCTCGGCCGAACTGTCGCCGAGATCGACGCCGCGATGGACCGCCACGATTCCCTGGTCGCCGTCATCGACGAGCTGAACGACGGCTCGCGCATGCTCCAGGAACTGGATTGCCCGAGGCGCGGGCCGCGCCGTCTCGTCCTCGGCACGCGGCTCCTCGACCCCCTGCGCCCCCTGCCGCTGTCGTCGCTCTTCAGCCGCGGCGGTTGACCTCCGTAGCGGGAACCGCCCGCCCCGGTCCGGAACCACTGGCCCACCCTGCCGTTTGAGGTCGTGAAGATCGGGAGAAAAGGGCGATGGCGGGGCGGACGTTCTGGAAAGGCTACCTGAAGCTCTCCCTGGTCAGTTGCCGGGTCGCCATGGTGCCCGCCAGCTCCGACCGCGAGCGCATCCGCTTCCACACGCTCAATCGCGCCACCGGCAATCGCGTGACCTCCCGCTATGTCGACGCCGAGACCGGCAAGCCCGTCACCGACGACGATGAGGCGCGCGCCTACGAGATCGCCGAGGACCGACTCGTCATCGTCGAGGACGAGGACCTGGAGAACGTGGCGCTCGAGAGTACCCGGACGATCGACATCGACTGCTTCGTCGAACGCGACTCGATCGGCTGGATCTGGCTGGACAAGGCGCACTACCTCATGCCCGACGACAAGGTGGGCGAGGAGGCGTTCGCGGTCATCCGCGAGGCGATGGAGCGGACGAAGAGCGTCGCCATCTCGCGCCTCGTCCTCTACCGCCGCGAGCGGGCGCTGATGCTGGAGCCGCGGGGGGACGGCATCGTCGCCTGGACCCTGCGCTACGGCGACGAGGTGCGCTCGGCCGAGGCGGCGTTCGATGAGGTGGAGGCCGCCAAACCGGAAAAGCGGCTCTTGAAGCTGGTGCAGGACCTGATCGAGGCACGGACGCGCCCCTGGACGCCGGAACTCGTCACGGACCCCGTGCAGGAGGGCCTCGCCCGCATCATCGCCGCCAAGCAGAAGAAGCGGAAACCGAAGGCTACGACAAAGAAGGGCCAGCCCGAGGAACCGCGCGGCGACAATGTCGTCTCGATCTTCGATGCCCTCAAGAAGAGCGTGGCCGAGGAGAAGAAGCGCCGCTGAGACTTCAGCGGCGCTTCCTGGTCTTCGGCGGGGCGAGCGGTGCCGCCGCCGCGCGAAAATCGCCCCACGGGTCACGGTCCAGATTGGCGAGTCTGCCGGCGGCGTCGGGCAGCCTGAAATGCGCCGGCCCGATTGCCGGGCCGAGCTCCGCCCAGTCCAGCGGCATCGAGATCGGCGCACCCTCCCGCGCCCGCGTCGAATAGGGTGCCACGGCCGTGGCCCCCCTTCCGTTGCGCAGATAGTCGACGAGGATCTTGCCGCGCCGCTTCGCCTTGGCAACCGTCGCCACATAGGCGGTCGGGCTGTCCTTGGCCATGCCGTCGGCGATCGACTTCGCGAAGGCCTTGACCGCCGCCCAGCCGGCCTTCGGGCGGAGCGGTGCCACGACATGCAGCCCCTTGCCGCCCGAGGTCTTGACGAAGCTCTGGAGCCCGGCAGCAGCCAGCCGCTCGCGGATCTCGAGCGCCGCCTCGATCACCGCATCCCAGGCGACACCATCGCCGGGGTCGAGATCCATGACGATCTGGTCGGGCTTCTCCAGCTCCGCGAGCGACGCCTGCCAGGTGTGGATCTCGAGCGCACCCCCCTGGACCAGCTCGATCAGGCCTTCCATGCCGTCGATCGCCACCATGCTGGGATCGTCCGACTCGTCCAGCGGATCGACGACCTGGAGGATCTCCTTTCGCTGCCCCTTCCAGGCATGTTTCTGGAAGAAGCACTGCTTGGTCGCACCCTGCGGGCAGCGCAGCAGCGCCAGCGGCCGGTCGACGACGAAGGGCGCCATCCAGCGCCACGCCTCGGCATAATAGTCGGCGAGGCCCTCCTTGGTGATGCCGGCATCGGGCCAGTAGACGCGATCGGGGTGGGTGAGCTTCACCGGGCGCGCCGCGCGATCCGCAGCCTTGCTGGCGGCCTTGCTCTCGCGAACCACCTCGTCGGGCTCCTTGTCGTCCCTGATCCCGCGAAAGGACGAGTGGCGCAAAGCGCCGTCGCTGGTCCAGTTCTGGAACTCGACCTCGACCACGAGGCGCGGCTCGACATACCGCACGGCACGGCGGTCCGCGGCAGCGATCGCGGCCGCACCGCCGGCAAAGGGCGGGGTCTTCCGCTCCGTCGGCGCCAGGCGGCGATAGAGGTCGCGCGCCACGGCGTGGCTGAAGCCGGTGCCGACCCGCCCGGCCGGAACGAGCTTGCCGTCCTGGCGATGCGCCAGGATCAGCGAGCCGATGGCCCGGGGCTGGGTGGAGGACGGCATGAAGCCGGCGACGAGGAACTCCTGCCGCTCGCGGCACTTCGACTTGATCCAGCTGGCACTCCGCCCCGCAGGGTAGGCCGCCGTGCGCTGCTTCGAGATGATGCCCTCGAGGCTGAGGCGGCAGGCGTGACGCAGGATCAGCTCGCCCTCCTCGTCGAAATGATCGCTAAAGCGAAGCGGGGAGGGTGCGCCCTCGAGGAGCTCGCGGAGCCGCGCCTTGCGCGCCTCCAGCTTCGCCGGCCGCAGGTCGTACCCGTCGAGATGGAGGAGATCGAAGGCGTAGTAGACGAACCGGTCGGTCCGGCCCTCGCCGAGGTCGCGCTGCAGGGCGCCGAAGTCCGAGGACCCGTTGCCGCCCTCGACGACGAGCTCGCCGTCGATCACGGCTTTCTCGGCCGGCAGGCCGGCCAGGGCCTCGGCGACGGGTTCGCCGAACCGCTCGCTCCAGTCGGCGCCACTGCGCGCGAGCAGCTTCACCTTGCCCTTGCGCAGCTGCGCCTGGAGCCGATAGCCGTCGAACTTGATCTCGTGCAGCCAGCGCTCCCCGCGCGGCGCCTGCGGCCGCAGCGTGGCAAGAGCCGGTGGCACGAAGCCCGGGAACGGCGCCTTGCGGGCACCCTTGACCGGGCTCTTCGCCTTCTTCGCCGGCGCCTTGCTGTCGGCCAGCTCATCGACGCCGCGCCCGGAGCGGATCGATTCGGGGCGCTCCTCCAGAATGTCAGGGTCGTCCTCGGCCCGTGCATGGGCGTCGTCGGCCTTGATCAGGAGCCAGTTCGACCGCTTCTCGCGCGGCCGCGGCGCCATGCGCACCAGATGCCACCGTCCGCGCAGCTTCTCGCCCGTCAGCTCGAAGTCGAGATGCCCCTTCTTGTAGCCCTTCTGCGGGTCGGCCTCGGGCCGCCAGTCGCCGGCGTCCCAGATGATCACGGCACCGGCGCCATAAGAGCCCTTCGGGATCGTGCCCTCGAACTCGCCATAGTCGAGCGGATGATCCTCGACCTCCACGGCGAGCCGCTTCTCGCCCGGCACGAGGCTGGGGCCGCGGGTCACGGCCCAGCTCTTGAGCACCCCGTCCATCTCCAGCCGGAGATCGTAGTGCAGACGCCGCGCCGCATGTTTCTGGACGACGAAGGCGCCGCCATTCGCCTTGGCCTTGCGCTGCCGTGACCGACCCTTCGGTTCCGGCGACTTCTCGAAGTCCCGTCGCTCGCGGTAGGCCCCGAGCGCCATGGTCAGCCTGCCTTCCGCCGCCGGGCGGCGGGCTTCGCCGAGTTGCCGGAGCGCCGCTTCCTTGCCGGCTTGTCGCCGCCCTCCTTGCCGGCGCTCTTGCGCAGCGCCTCCATGAGGTCGACCACCTTGCCCTCTTCACGCCGCTTCGGCTTCGGGGTCTTCCGGCCCTCGGCCTTGGCCTTGACGAGCTCGGCGAGGGCCGCGTCGTAGCGGTCCGTGTAGTCGGCGGGATGGAACTCGCCGCGCTTGCTCTCGATGATGTGGCGGGCGAGGTCCAGCATCTCCTTCTCGATCTTGTGCCCGCCGATGCTGGCGAAGACCTCCTCGGCCGGCCGCACCTCGTAGTCGTAGCTGAGCGTGCTGGCGATCAGGCCCTGGCCCTGCGTGCGGATCAGGAGCGAGCGCACGCGGCGAAAGAGCAGGGCCCGGGCGACGGCCGCCACGCTCCTGGCACGCATGCCCTCGCGGATGACGGTGAAGGCCTCCTCGGCCGAGGGGTCGGCCGGCAGCAGGAAATAGGGGCGCTCGAGATAGACCGTGTCCACCTGCGGGCAGGCGAGGAACGCCTCGACCTCGAGCGTCTTCTCGTTCTCGGGCAAGGCGCTTGCCAGCTCCTCGTCCTCGAGCACGATGTAGCGGCCGTCATCGGTCTCGTAGCCCTTGACCTGCTCCTCGCGCTCGACCGGCTTGCCGGTCTCCGCATCCACGTATTCGCGCCTGACCCGGTTGCCGGTCTTGCGGCTGACCGTGTGGAACGCGACGCGGCCGGAAGTCGATGCTGCCGCGTGGAGCGACACGGGGCAGATCAGCTCGTTGATCTTCAGCTGGCCTTTCCAGATGGCTCGGGGCGCCACTCGTCCTCTCCTGCGATCCCGGACTCGAGAACGCCCGGGATCGCAGCAAGGTTCCAGGGGCCGATGTCAGTTGAGCACGCCCCGCTTCCAGCCGCCCTGGAACAGGCGCAGGTGGAAGGCGGGCAGCTTCAGGATTTCCTCCAGCAGCAGGAGCGAGAAGACCCACGTGACCGGCACGCCGCCCCAGTAGACGAGTGCGGCGGTCGCGGGCACGCGAAACAGCCATTGCGCCCAGACGAAGACGTTCATGACATAGAGCGTCTCGCCCGCAGCGCGGAGCGTGTTGCCGCAGATCGCGTTCGAGCCCTTGGGGAACGGCAGCAGGAGCAGGATGGGCAGGAAGCTCCACAAGGCCTCCCGCGTCTCGTCGTGCAGCTCCGCATAGAGCCGGTCGGAAAAAAGGATGACGGCAAGGTAGAGCGCTGCCACGACCGCGGCCGCGACGAAGGCCCCGCGCCAGGCCCGCCCGAGAAAGGCGTCAAGCTCGCGTTCGCCGGCGCCTCGGCCCAGAAGCTGCGCCACCACGATCCCGGTCGCCTGTGCCCAGGACATGCCCGCCTGCCCGGCGAGCATGATCCAGGGCATGATGAGCGTGAGTGCCGCGAAGGCGTTGACCGGCAGGCGGGCGTAGATGATGGCGCAGACGCTCGTGGCCAGCGTGGCGCTGACGAAGGTCGCCCCGATCGGCCAGGCGAAGGCCAGGTGCCGCCGCAGCGATGTGGCGAACGTGCCGTGCAGCCAGCCCCTGACGTCGACGAAGCTGCGTGTCTTGAAATGGAAGCGGCAGGCCAGCAGGGCCGCGTGCAGTGCCGAGCCGACAGCACTCCCCGCCGCCGCACCCGCCACGCCCAGCTCCGGCGCGCCGAAGAGCCCGTGGATCAGCACGATGCTGAGGCCGACATTGACCGGCAGTGCCGCGAGGTTGGTGTAGAACGGCCAGCGCGGCTCGCCGCAGCCGTTGAAGTAGGCGGTCAGGCACTTGGCCAGCGCCTCGGCGAGGACCACGAAGACGAAGACGGCAAGATAGCGGTTCGCCGCCGCCGCGATGGCGGGCGTGTGGGCGGATGCCTCGACGATGGCCCGGCCGATCGTCAGCATGCCGAGCACCCCGAGCCCGGCAATGGCGAGATTGAGGGTGAGGCCGGCATAGAACCCGGTCTTCAGCGCTTCAAGGCGCCCGATGCCGGTACCTTGCGCGATGCGGATCTGGGTCGCTTGGGAGAAGGAGAGGAGCACGCCGAGGACGATGCCGCCGACGGCCGCGGCGAGCCCCATCGCCGCCAGCGCCGCCTCGCCCAGGTCGGAGACGAGATAGGCGTCGATCACGACGATGGCGTGCGTCATGACCGACATCAGCGTCAGCGGCCAGGCGATGCCGAAGACCGTGCGGTTCGTCGGCATCTCCGCCCGGCCGCCGTCGCCCTTGTGCATGCCGCGCTACCAGAAGAACTCGGTATGCCCGACCGCGCGCATCAAGGCCTCGAGATAGTAGTAGTCGCCGTAGGGCAGCATGTTGTCCGCCCGGTCGAGCGCGACGAAGGCGGCACCTGCCTTCAGGAGGCCCTGGGCCTCCGGCAGGCCGGCGATGTCGTGGTGCTCGACCAGGCCCTTGAGCATGCGGTCCGCCAGGGCCGTGTAGCGCGCCGCTGCCTCGCCCCGGCCGAACCCCTGCGCCAGCAGATAGAGCCCGGCGGCGGTCACCGCCCCGGCGGAGGTGTCAGGGTAGGGATGCCGGTTGGCCGGCAGGTCGTAGTCCCAGAGCGGCACGCCGTCCTCGGGCAGCTTCAGGGCGACGTAGTCGGCCATCTTCGCCGCCATGTCGCGGTACTCGGCGCGGCCCGAATGAAGATAGGCCTGCGCGAAGCCGTGGATCGCCCATGACTGGCCGCGCGACCAGCAACTCTCGTCGCTCAGCCCCTGGTGGGTGAAGCCCCTGACCGGCGAGCCGTCGCGCGGGTCGAACTCGAAGGCGTGGAACGAGCTGTAGTCGTCGCGGACGAGATGATTCGCACTCGTCTCCAGGTGCATGTGGGCGATCTCGGCAAAGGACGCCTGGCCGGACTGCGCGTGCGCCCAGAAGAGGAGCGCCATGGCCTGCATGCTGTCGATGTTCAGCGTGCCCGGCTTCTGCGCCGCGAAAGCCGGATCGTCCCGCCGCATCGGGTTCCAGCACATCACGAAGCGCATCGGCTGGCGCCGCCGGGCGGCGAGGAAGTCCGCCGCCCGAAGGGCCATGGCCCGGGCCCGCTCGTTGCCGCTGAGCTTCCAGTCGGCGACGCAGCTGAGCGAGAAGAGGAAGCCCAGGTCGTGGTCGTGCCAGTCCGGCCGCTCCAGCACGTTCTGGAAATATGGCAGCCGCATCCGCGCACTGTTCTTGAACCGCGCCTCGCCGGTCAGCGAATAGACGAGCCAGAGCTGGCCGGGCCAGAAGCTCGCCACCCACTCGTCCGCGGTGCAGAACTGGTAGCGATGGGTGCCCGGCACCGAGATCCTGGGGTTGCGCAGGCCGAACTGCGGGATCAGGTCGCCGATCTTTCCGACAGCCCGGTCCAGCGCCCGCGAGAACGTCTCAGGGTGCGCCGTCGGCGGCTGGAACAGGTCCATCGCCACATAGGATTCGCCGGTGTCGAGGTCCTGCCTGTGCCCCATGGCCGTGCTCCGGTCCGTCATCAGGAGAAGAGCGTGCCGCCGTTGATGTCCATGTTGGTGCCGGTGATGAAGGCGGCGGCGTCCGAGGCCAGGAAGACGGCGAGCTCGGCGACTTCCTCCGGCGTGCCCTCGCGCTTGAGCGGGGTGTTGCCGGCCACGGCCTTGCGCACCTCGGGCTTGGTGAAGACGTTGTGGAAATCGGTGTCGATCATGCCCGGGCAGACAGCGTTGACGCGGATCTTCGGCGCCAGCTCCTTGGCGAGGCCGCGGGTCATGGTCATCACCGCCCCCTTGGCGGCGCCGTAGGCCATGGCACCGCCGCCGCCGCCGTCGCGGGAGGCCTGCGAGGCGAAATTGACGATGGCACCGCCCTCGGTCATGTGCGGCAGCGCCGCCTGGGCCACGAGCATCGCCGCGGTCAGGTTCACGGCGAGCACGGCGTTCCAGTGCTCGAGCGTCATCTCCGCGAAGGGCTTGCGCGCGAGGAGGCCGCCGACCACCGGCATGACGATGTGGATGGCGCCGAACTCCTTGGCCGCCCGGTCGGCGAAGGCGCGCGCGTCCTCGGGCCGGGTCATGTCGCCCTGCATGGCGAAGGCGCGGCCGCCGGCGGCCTCGATCTCGCGCACGGCGCTCTCGGCACCGTCGGCGGAGCGCAGGTAGTTGATGCCGACATTGGCGCCGGCGCGGGCCAGGCGCATGGCGCAGGCCCGGCCGATGTCACGCCCGCCGCCGGCAACGATGGCAGTCTTTCCCTCGAGGTTCATTTTCCTGCTCCCAGGTTGGCATGGATGTGGCAGCCGGCCGCGAAACGGGGCGCGGCGGGCCTTTGCAAGTCGAGTTCGGGTCAGGTCTTCGCCAGCTTCTTCACCACGACCTTGAAGGTGTTCTCCTCGGCATCGGTGAAGTAGAGGTCGGCGTCGTAGCCCTGGTCGTCCATGAAGTTGAAGATCCGCCGCGGCTCGGCGAGCGGGTAGGGCACCAGCAGGGTGACGATCCGGTGGCGCGTCGCCGCCGGGTAGCTCGCGATCATGCAGGTGCTGACCGGCAGACCCTCGAACTCCTTCGGGTCGACGCCGGGAAAGCCGGTCTCCTGGCGCAGCTCGGGCGCGCCACCTTCCGACCAGATGACCTTGCCGTAGAAGCCAGCCCGCTCGCCGGAATAGCGGAACGAGTTTCGCCCGAGCTCGAAGGGGGCGTTGGCATGGAGGAGCCAGTCGAGGGTCACCTTCGCCTCGGCGTCGACGCTGTCGACGATCACGAAGTAGCTGTCGCGGACGAAGTAAATCTCGCGCTCGGCGAGCGTCACCTCGGGCGACAGCGTGCGATAGGCGGCCGTCGCATCGCCCCGGATGTAGATGTGGTCGTCGCGTTCCTCGGCCTCCTGGATGCAGCCGGCGGCAGCCATGGCCCGCGCCTTGTCCTTGTCGGCGTACTGGCCCCGGCCGTTGATCAGGATCGCGTTCTTCGAGCGGGTCTGACGGCGCCAGCCCTGGTGCATCGAGCTGTTGAAGGCGACGTAGTGGCCCGACTGGATCGCCAGGTCCTCGCCGAAGCCCGAAAGGCAGAAGGCGTTCTGGTCGCCGTGGCTGTGGCTGATCGAGCCGTAGGGCGAGGACTTGAAGACGAAGTGCAGGTGCCGCTCGGGGTCGTCCATCCGGCTCTGGATGGCCACCCAGCCGATGCCCCTGAACCAGCGCAGCCGGTCAGTCGCCGCCGGTGCGCGGCCCTCGATCACGGGCCAGTCGTGGCGATAGACCATCTCGTCGAAGTTCAGGTCCCACCAGCCGTAGTTGTAGAACTCCTTCTCGGTCCCGGGATCCTGCTCCTTCAGGCGGTCGTAGTACCACTGGTAGGCCGGGTTGCCGGTCACGCCGGCATACTGGCGCAGGTTGTAGCCGACCTTCAGGCAGGGCAGGTCGCCCATGGTGCTGTCGTCGCCGAACGTGGCGCGCCGCGTGTCCGGGGCCTTGGTGTAGAGCGGGAAGTCGCCGGTCTTCTGGAAGAACGGCCGCTCGTAGAGGTTCAGCCCGGTGAAGTTCTTCAGAAGATTCGCGGCCTCCGTCAGGTAGGCCATCCCGGTCATCCAGTAATGCGGCCCCTCGGCCCAGCCGCCGTCGCGGTCGCCCCAGGGCGAGTAGACCGTGAACAGGAACTCGATCGAGTAGTCGAGCCAGTCGCGCGCCTCGTCCGCCTCGTCCAGCAAGGCGATGGAAGCCGGGACGAGGACCGCCGAGACCGCGCGGACGGCGTGGCTGTCGTAGGGGAAGAGGTGGATGTTGGCGTGCCGGATGATATGGTCGGCGACCTCGCGCGTCCGCGTCAGGAGCGCCTCGCGCACGAGCTTGCGCTCGTTGTCGTCGAGCCGGTCGTGCAGCCAGTCATAGCCCCAGGCGAGAGCCAGGGTCACCCGGAACGCCCATTCGTCGGTATAGGCGCGCGAGGTGGTGCCGGCCGGATCCCAGCGGGCGACGGCGAGGAGCCAGTCCCTGGCCCGCTCGAGCAGCGCCTCGTCCTCGAGCACCTTGCCGGCGATGGCCATGTGCCGGATGGCGTAGATCAGCTCCTGGCACTCGATATAGGTCCGGCGCCAGATGTCGGGCGTGCGGGTATTGTTCGGATAGGGGGCCGGCTCCGCCGTGATCTCGCGTGTCAGCCAGGGGGCGACCGATTCGTCGTAGAACTTCTGCCAGGCGCAATGCTCGGGGTCCTGGCGGACCTTCCCGGCGAAGGCCTCGAGCTGCTGTGGGCCCAGCCAGAGCCGGGGATGCGCCATGTCGGCATTCGCATAGCGCTTCGTCCGGTCGGCGAGCGGCACCTCTGGGCAGCCCTCGGCAAGGGTGAAACTGCGCGACCGGCTCCAGCGGGTCTTCGGCTGCTTCCTGCCGGCGTCCCAGACGGCATAGGACCAGTAGTAGCGGCCGGGCGGCAGGGCCACGGGCGGCGTCAGGAAGTTGAGCGGCACGCCCGGGAAGAGCCAGGTCGCATCCTTCGGATAGCCGGCATCGACGGATATGCGCAGGACGTAGACCGCCTCGTCCTCGATGACCGGCAGCCAGGAGAAGCGCGGCGGGTTCTCGGCCACCTCGTCGCCGTCGGCCGGACGGTACTGGATGTTCAGGCGACCGGCGCGGGGCTCCTCGAGAAAGGCGGGCTCGGCCTGCAGGGCGGTGTCGGCGGGCATGCTGGGATCCTGTGGGTGGTGGTGCGGGTCGGCACGCCGCCCGGCCAAATGCCGGCCCGGCGGCGTGCGCGACGCGGGGTCAGCCGGCGTACTGGCGGCTGTAGGCCGAGTTCATGACCTCGATGACGTCCTCGTAGCCCATCTTGTTGAGCGTCGAGACGTAGTCGTCCCATTCGGCCTCGACGTCGCCCGAACCCAGGATCCAGGCCTGCTGGCGCTCAAGCATGTAGGTCCGCAAGGACGGCCAGTACTTGTCGTAGACCGCCTGCTCTTCCTCATTCAGGGCGACCCCCAGGAACTGGTCGATCAGCAGGTCGTTGGCCTCATAGAGCTCGATGCCCTTGCGCGCCGGCTCGGAGGTCCACTGCCACTCGTAGCGGTAGTCCTGGAGGAAGCCGCGCTGGATCTGGGCGCCGACCAGATACATCTGGCTGTTCACCGGCGAATCGCTGTTCAGGACCTCGGGCTTGTAGACGGGCTCGCCGTCGACCATGTCCCAGGTCTCGCCTTCGACGCCGAAATTGGCCAGCAACCGGCCTTCCTCGGTGAACCAGAAGTCGAAATACTTGATCGTCTCGACCGGATACTCGTTGCTGTAGCTGATCGCCCAGCCGTCCGGCTTGATCGGGATGCGGCGGTGCTCCTCCATCCGCACGCCACCGGCCGATTCCGGCGGCAGGAACGGGATGAAGTTGAAGCCCTCGATCTTGTCGGCCAGCGCCTGATTGTAGCCCGAGGTCGAGGCGAACCAGTCGTGGGTCGAGCCGCCCAGGTCCTCAGACAGCAGGTAGTCGCGCGAGGACGAGCCGCGCGTGAAGATCTCCGGGTCGATGAGGCCTTCCTTGTACCACTGGGCAATGTTCTTCAGGCCGACGCGATAGGCCTCCTGGGCGTAGGGATGCACCACCTTGCCCTCGTCGTTGACGTAGAAGTCATGGTAGGTGTCCGAACCCGAGGACCGCGCATCCCAGAGGTTCAAAAGACGGTTCACGTCTTCCCACTGGCGGGCGAAGTAGGGGATCTCGTCCTTCAGGCCGTTGCCGTTGGGGTCCTGCTCGCGGAAGGCCTTGAGGACCTCGTAGTATTCGTCGACGTTCTGCGGCTGCTCCAGCCCGAGCTTGTCGAGCCAGTCCTGACGGATGTACCAGGCCCGGCCGAACTCGCCGTCGGGCAGATACGGGATGTAGTAGTAGTTGCCGTCATAGGACGAGATCGCCTCCTGCAGGCCGGGGTGGGAGTCCCAGAAGGCCTGGATGTGCGGAGCGTGCTCCTTGACCAGGTCATTGAGCGGCAGGAAGGCGCCTTCCGGCCCGTACTGGTTGACCGGCTGCTGGATCAGGTGGCCGGCGACGATGTCCGGCATGTCGCCCATGGCCAGCAGCAGGTTCATCGCCTCGATGGAGTCGGTGCTGTTGCGCCCGGCGGTCGCATCCTTGAGGTGGATGCCGGTCATCTCGCGCGCCGCCTTCTCGACGGCGTAGTTCTCGTCATAGCCCTGGGCGCGCGGCCAGTGCATGTGGATGGTCAGCTCGAGCGGCTCCTCGACGATCCTGAGATCTTCCTGGGCGAGAGCCTGGGCTGTAAGCACGGTGCTGGCGCACAATGCAGCTGTCAAAGTCAACTTGCGCATCGATGTCCTCCTTGATTGCGCATTGGTCGTCATTCCTTCACCCCACCGAGCAGAATGCCCTTGTTGAAGTATTTCTGCAGGAAGGGGTAGATCAGCAGGATCGGGATGATCGAACAGACGATGATCGCAGCACTGACCGTCTCGAACGAGTAGGCGGCGGTCATCAGGGTATTGGCGAATTCCTCGTCGTCACTGAGCTCGACGATGACGTGGCGCAGATAGACCTGCAGCGGGATCTTCTCCTCGTCCTGCAGCAGGACCATGGCCCAGAAGAAGCCGTTCCAGCGCGACACGATGCAGAAGAGCGCAACGGTGGCGATGGCCGGTTTGGACAGCGGCACGTAGACCTTCCAGAGAACCTGGAACTCGTTGGCGCCGTCCATCCTGGCTGCTTCCTCGAAGGACTGCGGGATGCCCTCGAAGAAGTTGCGCAGCAGGATGATGTTGAAGCCGTTGACGGCAAAGCCGATGATGATGCCGAAGTAGCTGTCGAGCAGTCCGAGGTCCCGCATGTTCAGGAAGAACGGGATCAGGCCGGCGTTGAACCACATGGTGAAGGCCACCATCAGGTTCCAGAACCGCCGGCCGTAGAGCTGCGGCCGGGACAGGGCGTAGGCGCCGGGAATGATGAACGCGAGGCTCATCAGCGTGCCGCCGATCGTGTAGATGAACGTGTTCTTGTACGAGGACCAGAACAGCGGCTCGGACAGCACCCGCTTGTAGGCTTCGAGAGTGAAGCCCACCGGGGTCAGGATCACGTTGCCCGCCCGTGCCTCGAAGCCCGTGCTCATCGACAGCGACGCGATGTAGATGAACGGGTAGAGTGCGGAGATCGTGAAGAGCGCGAGCAGCACCATGTTGATGATGACGAAGAACTTGTCGCCGCGCGAGTAGAGATTCATGTTGGTCATCGGGTTTTCCCTCTCACCACAGCGACGTGCGCGAGTAGCGCTTCGAGATCGTGTTGGCGGTCATCACCAGGACGAAGGCCACGACCGCGTTGAACAGGCCCGCAGCGGCGGCAAGGTCGTACTGGCCGCCCTGGATGCCCTGCCGGTAGATGAAGGTGTTCACCACGTCCGCGGTCTCGTAGGTCGCAGGCTGGTAGAGCAGGATGATCATCTCGAAGCTGACTTCGAGCATGTTGCCGATGCGGATGATCAGCATGATGATGATCGTGGGCAGGATCGACGGGAGGGTGATCTTCCACATCATCTGCCAGCGGCTGGCCCCGTCGACCACGGCGGACTCGTAGAGCGTCGGTGACACGCCCGCGATGGCGGCAAGGTAGACGATGGACTGGAACCCGGCTTCCTGCCAGATGCCGGTGCCGACGAAGATCGGCCGGAACCATTCGGGCCTCGTCAGGAAGTAGATGGACTCCCCCCCGAACCACTCCAGCACGGTATTGACGATGCCGGCCGAGGGCGAGAAGGCCGTGATGACGATGCCGGCGATGATCACCGACGAGATGAAGTGCGGCAGGTAGACGATCGTCTGCGCCGTCTTCTTGAAGGTCTGGTGCAGGACCTCGTTGAACATCAGCGCCAGGATGATCGGCATCGGAAAGCCGAAGATCAGGCTGTAGAAGCTGATGATGACCGTGTTCTTGATCGCCCGCAGGAACTGGTCGTTGCCGAACAGCGTCTGGAAGTGTTCCAGCCCGATCCACGGGCTGCCGGCAACGCCGCGAAAGATGCTGTAGTCCTTGAACGCGATTTGCAGCCCGTACATCGGCTTGTAGAGAAAGATCAGCAGCCACAGGATCGTCGGCAGCAGCATCAGATAGAGCTGCCATTCGCGTTTCACGTGGTCGCCGATGCGCACCATCCGGCTGGGCTTGCGGCGGCGGAGCGCTTCGCCTGCCTCGACGATCAGCTCCTCGGTCTTGCTGCCGTGCAGCTGCGGTTCGTTGATCATTGCTCGAGCACCTGGCCGGGGAGCGCCTGACCCGTCTGGGCGTCGAAGACCCGGATCAGGTGCGGCTCGATGGTGAAGCCCGAGATGCCGTCCAGGATCGCCATCTGGCCCACGGTCTCGGTCCGGATGACGAAAGGATCGCCGGCAAGGCTGGCGTGGATCAGCGCTTCGGAGCCCAGCGTCTCGATCAGGTCCACCTCGACCTTCACCTGTCCGACGGTATCGGCCGTCGCGACGGTGACGAACTCGGGCCGGATGCCCAGGATGACGTCGCGGCCCTTGCTGTTCGCCAGCTCGGGCAATCGGGCGAGCTGGATCGTCTGCGTTCCGAACTGGGCGATGGGGCCTTGGGCACCGTCGGCGATCCGCGCCTTGACCATGTTCATGGGCGGCGAGCCCAGGAACGCGGCGACGAAGGTGTTGGCCGGGTTGAGGAAGAGATCCATCGGCGTGCCGATCTGCTCGATCCGGCCGTCGTTCATCACGACGATCCGGTCGGCCAGCGTCATCGCCTCGACCTGGTCGTGCGTGACGTAGATGCTGGTGGCGCCCAGCCTCTTGTGCAGCCGCTTGATCTCGGCCCGCATCTGGGTGCGCAGCTTGGCATCCAGGTTGGAGAGCGGCTCGTCGAACAGGAACACCTTGGGGCGGCGGACGATGGCGCGACCCATGGCGACGCGCTGGCGCTGGCCGCCGGAGAGATCGGCGGGGCGGCGCTCCAGATAGGGCGTCAGCCCGAGGATGCGGCCGACCTCGTCGACCGCGGCCGCGATCTTGTCCTTCTTCTCCTTGCGGATGCGAAGGCCGAAGGCGATGTTCTCGGCCACGTTCAGATGCGGGTAGAGCGCGTAGTTCTGGAACACCATGGCCACGTCGCGGTCCTTGGGTGCGACGCGGTTGACGTGGCGACCGTCGATGGTCAGGTCGCCATCCGAAATTTCCTCGAGCCCGGCAATCATGCGCAGGGTCGTGGACTTGCCGCAGCCCGACGGGCCGACGAGCACGACGAACTCCTTTTCCTGCACCTCCAGGTCGATGCCGTGGACCACGTCCACGGCCCCGTAACGCTTGACGATCTTCTCCAGCGTCACCCCTGACATCTTCAGTTTTCCTCCTGTGCGCCGGTGCCGTTGCTTCGGCCGCTGCGGACCGGCAGTCGCGCATTGAGCGTGTCGATGAAGTTCAGCAGCACCGGATGCCGGCGCAGCCCGTCGCTCTCGGCCTCGAGCGACCCCAGGTGGCGCACCAGCGCCTTCTCGGCGGCAGCCGGGTCGCCGTCCTGAATGGCCGAGACGATCGCCGCATGCTCGCGCAGGACCTCGTCGCCGCGGCTGATATTGTGGATCCGCTTGAGATGGCGGATCCGGTCGACCTCGGCCTGGGTCTGGCTGATCGTCGTCCAGACGCCGCCGATGCCCGAGAGCTCGAAGACCTGGCGGTGCAGCCGCTGGTCGAGGTCGAAGAAGGCGAGGTAGTTGCCGGCGGCGAGGGCGGCCCGCTGCTCCAGGATGATGGCGTCGAGCTGGCGGGCGATAGCTTCGTGATCCGTGGCACCGGCAGCGCGCCGCACGGCGCCGATCTCCAGGTTGAGGCGGACGAAGCAGGCCTCGATGTACCGGTCGATCCGGATCGGCGTCACATAGGTCCCGCTGCGCGGCACGATCTCGACGAGGCCGGTGTCCTCGAGCTTGATCAGCGCCTCGCGGACCGGCGTCTTGCTGGCGCCGAGGGCGAGCGAGATCTCCTTCTCCGAAAGGCGCTGGCCGGGGAGGAAATCCACGGCGACGATCCGTGCCCGCAGGATCTCGTGGACCTGGGCGACCATCGAGCGGTCCGTGACCAGCCGGGCGTTGCCGAGCGTTTCAGACAGGCTTGCCTGCATCTGACCGTTGCCTCGCATCACGGCCTCTTTCGCTTCTTTGCGGTTTGCGCACCGGCCCCTGCCGATCCGCGCCTCCATCTTCGTGGCCAGTCTGATATGTCAGTTTTCTCGGGCGCGCAACACAAATATTGACAAATTTGACAAAAGAGTGGAAACGGCCATGGTCCCTGACGCAGCGAAGGTCGAAAAACGATGAGAATTCAGGCCGTCAAGATCACGCCGGTGGCGGTCCCCGACTACCCGCTGCGCAACCTGAAGGGCGTGCACCAGGGCGTGTTCCTGCGCTCGGTCATCGAAATGACGACCGACGCGGGCGAGGTCGGCATCGCCGAGACCTACGGCGCCCGGCGGACGCTCACCGCCCTGCAGAAGACCGCCGACGCGCTCGTCGGCCTCGACATCTTCGATCTGAACGGCCTGAGAAACCGGCTGCTCGAAGCCCTGCCGGACGCCGGCGGCATCAACGCGCCCTCCGCACTCGCCGACCACAAGGTCGTCGACGTCGTCTACAGCGCCTTCGAGGTCGCCCTGCTCGACCTGCAGGGCAAGCGGCTGAACCGGCCGGTCTCCGACCTGCTCGGCGGGGCCCTGCGTGACGAGGTGCCGTTCGGCGCCTACCTCTTCTACAAGTACGCGAAGCCGCAGGACCAGCCGGGCGAGGACCTCTTCGGCGAGGTGATGACGCCGGACTCACTCGTGGCGGAGGCACGGCAGCTGGTTGCCGAGAACGGCTTCAAGTCCATGAAGCTGAAGGGCGGCGTGCTGGCACCCGAGCTCGAGGTCGAGACGCTGGTCAAGCTGCGGGAAGCCTTCCCTAAGGCACCCCTGCGAATCGACCCCATGGGGGCCTGGACCGTCGAGACCTCGATCGCCATGGCCAGGCGCCTCGCCGGGGTGCTGGAGTATCTCGAGGACCCGACTCCCGGGCTCGACGGCATGGCCGCCGTCGCCGCCGCGGGCGGGCTGCCGCTGGCCAGCAACCTCGTCGTCGTCGAGTTCCCGCACGTCATCGAGGCCGCCTGCAAGAATGCCGTGCAGATCGTCCTAAGCGACCATCACTACTGGCGCGGCATGACCGGCGCCATCCAGCTCGGCCGGATGTGCGCGGCCGCTGGCATGGGCGTCTCCATGCACTCGAACTCGCATCTCGGCATCAGCCTCGCGGCGATGACGCACGTGGCGGCCGCGACGCCCAACCTGACCTATGACTGCGACACCCACTATTCCTGGACGCCGGTCGACATCATCGAGGGCGGGAAGCTCGCGTTCCGGGATGGCCGCCTCGCCGTGCCGAAGGGGCCGGGCCTCGGCGTCAGGATCGACCAGGCGGCTCTGGCGCGCCTGCACGAGCTCTACCTGACGGCCGGCGTGACGGACCGTGATGACCTCCACGAGATCCGCAAATACGAGCCTGATTTCCAGCGCCAGGTGCCGAAATGGTAGGCCTGCCCGGCAGGTGACGGGGAGGGCAGGGCCCGGCGCCGCCGGTGCTTCAGGCCTCAGATGCCGCCGGCCTCGCCCTCGAAGACCCGTTGGCGGGCATTCTCGATGTGCTGGCGCATGGCCAGCCGCGCGGCGTCGCGGTCCTGGCGGGCGATCGCGTCGTAGATGACGTCGTGCTCCGCCTGCACCAGCTCCAGCCGCTCCCGTGACTTGTTCAGCGACAGGCTGCGCGTCAGCCTGAGGCCGGTCAGGATGTTCACCTTCATGGAGTTGCGCGCCGAGACGAAATAATGGTTGTTCGACGCCTCGCAGATCAGCGCGTGGAACGCCTCGTCCGCCTCGACGCCGAGCTCGCCGTCGCGCACGCAGCGGGCGAGCTCGGTCAGGGTCTGGCGGATCCGCTGCAGCATGGCCGCACTCCGCCGCTCGGCCGCGAGATAGGCGGCCTCGCCCTCGATCGCCGCGCGGAACTCGAAGGTCCGCTGGATGTCGGCGATCGAGCCGATCGGCGCGAAGTTCAGCATCGCGTCCTCCGGCCGTCGCCGCACATAGGACCCCGAGCCCTGCCGCGAGACGACCACGCCATCGGCGCGCAGCTGCTTCAGGGCCTGGCGGAGGACCGGCCGCGACACGCCGAAGATCTGGCTCAGCTCATGCTCGGTCGGCAGCTTGCCGCCGACCGCGAACTCGCCCGAGCCGATCCTGCCGAGGATTCGCTCGTAGATGGTGTCCGCCAGCCGCCGGTCGGCCGCGACGCCGACCGGGCCGGACTCGTCGGCCTCTAGTTCGGGGCCACCAGCCGGGATCGCGAAGCCTCTCTCCATGCCGCGTATTTCTCTCTGGTTTCCGGGTCGGTCGGCGGATACAGGCCGAAGGTGGAGGCACCTTCCTGCACCTTCTCCAGCACGAACGCCTCGAAGTCGGTCATCTGCGCCGCTTCCGCCGCGACCTCGTCGGCGATGTGCCGCGGGATGCATACGACACCCTCGTTGTCCCCGACAATGACGTCACCCGGAAAGACGGCAACGCCACCACAGGCTACGGGGTCGTTGATCGCGACCGCGTGGTGCTTGGTCAGGTTCGTCGGCGCGCTCGGGCGGGTGTGATAGGACGGCATCTCCAGCTCGGCGATTTCCGGCGTGTCGCGAAAGCCGCCGTCG
>JAUIID010000297.1 GCA_030431615.1 Alphaproteobacteria bacterium | reverse complement strand
GACGCGAAGGTCGCGAAGCTCAAGAAGCTGGCGAAGCGGCTCGCCGACATCGAGGTGCCCTGGGCCATGGCCGAGGCAGTTTTTGCCGCCGAGGAGGTGCCGATCCAGGTGGCGAAGACCCAGGCCGCCCTGCCCAACACCGAGCTCCTCGGCGACACGAGTCTCGGCGCCCTGGTCTCGCTGGTCTTCAATCGCGGCAGCGGCGGCTTCACCAGCAGCAAGGCACGGTTCAGCGAGATGCGGGCGATCCGCCAGCACATGGCCGATCGCAAATTCGCCGCCATCCCGGACGAGATCCGCTCCATGTGCCGGCTCTGGCCGGACCATCCGGGACTGACGGGGCGGCGCGAGGAGGAGGCCGCCCTCTTCGAGGCAGGGCTCAGGACGGCACCCGTCGTGGCCGCAGCGCAGCCGGGACCGGCCTGGCCGGCGCTCATCGCCAGTCTCGATGCTGCCCCGGACCGCTTCGACACACGCGACATGCCCTACCGGCCGCCACTCGTATCGCTGCCGCCGTCATGGCCGCCAGTGCACCTGATCGAGGGATATCTGCCGAAATACACGACGGACGGCATGGTGCTGGACCAGCGGGCCGAGGGCGCCTGCACCGGCTTCGGCCTCGCCGCCGTCATCAACTACATCAACTGGGAAGTCTGGCAGTGCCTGCCCGAGGAAAAGCGCCCGAAATCGGCGCCGCCCAAGGTCAGCGAGCGCATGCTCTACCACATGGCCCGGCTCTACGACGAATGGGAGGGCGAGGACTACGAGGGCTCGAGCTGCCGGGGTGCCATGAAGGGCTGGCACAAGCACGGGGTCTGCACAGCCGAGCTCTGGCCCTACGCCGATGGCGAGTTCAAGGCACCCAAACCCGACTGGGCCGACGACGCGGCGCGCCGGCCGATCGGCGCCTATTACCGCATCGACCGAAGCTCGCTCGTCGACCTCCAGGCGGCGATCGTCGAGGTGCATGCGATCTATGTCTCGGCCCAGGTCCACGCCGGGTGGAACCTCGGCTCGGCCATGGAAGAGCCGCCGGTCATCCCCTGGCATGGCCAGGAAGCGTCGGGGGGCCATGCCTTCGCGCTCGTCGGCTATACCGACCAGGGCTTCATCGTGCAGAACTCCTGGGGCCCCGACTGGGGCTTCGGCGGCTTCGCCATCCTCACCTATGCCGACTGGCTGGCGCACGGCCACGATGCCTGGGTCGCCGTGCTCGGGGCACCGATCGGCCGGACCACCAGCCCCGTCGCCCTGAGCGAGGCACCCCTGCAGGCCCGGGCCGCGTCGCTCGCCGCCGTCGGCTCCGCCGGCGCTGCCGATGCCGCTGGCGCTGGCGCAACGGCGACAGCACCCTGGGCGGCCGACGTGGCGCTCGAGCGGACCCTCGTGCTCGGCAATGACGGAAGGCCGCTGCACAGGCTCCTGACGTGCCCGAATGCCGCGGCGAACATCACCGCCGTGGTCGAGGAGCATCTCCGCCGCCGGCTCCGCGACAGCAACAGCCGCAAGCTCGTGGTCTATGCGCATGGCGGGCTCAACGACGAGGCGGCCTCGCTCCTGCGCGTGCGCCGGCTCGGCCCGTATTTCGAGGCCAATGGCGTGCCTGCCATCTTCTTCACCTGGCGGACCGGCGTGCTCGACTGCCTGCTCGGCATCCTCGAGGATGCAGCTGCCCAGATCGGTTTCGACGTCGCGCTGGTGCGGGCCGAGGGCCTCGCCCGGAGCCTGAAGGCGCAGCTCGCCGAGACCCGGGACGCCACGCTCGAGGTGGTGAGCGAGCGCCTGCTGGGCAAGGCGGTCTGGACGCAGATGAAGCAGAACGCGGCGGCCGCGGCCGAGCCCGCCGGCGGTGCGGCGCTGACCGCCAGATCGCTGGCCCGGCTGGCCGGCGAGATCGACGGCCTCGAGATTCACCTGATCGGTCATTCGGCGGGCGCCATCTTCCAGGGGCACCTGCTCCGCTGCCTCGCTGCCGAAGGTCTCGCCGCGAAGAGTGCCGAGCTCTGGGCCCCGGCATGCAGCCTGCGCTTCGCCGTCGAGCGCTACGGGGAGGCCTTCGCCAAGGGCACGCTGCCGCCGAAGGCGCTGCACATCGCGCTCCTCGACGATGCCATCGAGCTGGCCGACTCGGTCGGGCCGTACAACAAGTCGCTGCTCTATCTGGTCAGCCGCGCCTTCGAGCCGCTCAAGCGCATGCCGCTGCTCGGGCTCGCGGATGCCTGGACGGGCGACCGGCCGGCAAAGGACCGCCCGTTCCACGCCGACGCACGCGATGACATCGAGGACTGGCGCAAGCTCTGGCGCGGCCAGCTCGAACTGGTGAGCGTGCCCGAGGTCGAGGACGGCAGGCAGGCCATTCCGGCGGTGCACGGCTCCTTCGACAACAATGCCGCCCTCGTCTCCGCCACGATCCGGAGGATCAGGGGCAGGAAGCTCGCGGCACCGGTCAGCGATCTCGGCGGCTTCTGAGCCGCGCTCAGCTCCCTGTCGTTGCCTCGTCCCGGAAGCACCGAAGGACGAAGGCCAGCATCTCGGCCAGCTCCTTCAGCGCGTCGAACCGGCCCGACGCGCCGAAATGGCCGGCATCCATGTTGGTCTTCAAAAGCAGCAGGTTTCGGTCGGTCTTGAGCTCGCGCAGCCGGGCGACGTATTTGGCGGGCTCCCAGTAGGTCACCCGGGGGTCGCTGATGCCGGCCGTGACCAGCATGGCGGGATAGGCCCTGGCCTCGAGGTTCTCGTACGGGCAGTAGGCCCGGATGCGCTGGAAATCTTCCACCGATGTCAAGGGGTTGCCCCACTCCGGCCACTCGATCGGGGTGAGCGGCAGGCTGGCGTCGAGCATGGTGTTCAAGACGTCGACGAACGGCACCTCGGCGACGACGCAGCGCCAGAGGTCAGGGCGGAGATTGGTGACAGCACCCATCAGCATGCCGCCGGCCGAGCCGCCGCGGATGGCGATCCGCCCGGGGGCAGCGTAGCCGGCCTCGATCAGCGCCTCGGCGCAGGCGATGAAATCGGTGAAGCTGTTGGTCTTTCGCTCCAGCTTGCCCTCGCGGTACCAGCGATGACCGAGCTCGTCGCCGCCGCGCACATGGGCGATGGCGAAGGCGAAGCCGCGGTCGAGCAGCGAGAGCCGCGTGCTGTTGAACGACGGCTCCATCGCCATGCCGTACGAGCCGTAGCCGTAGAGGAAGAGCCGCCCGCTGCCGTCCAGCGGGAAGTCGCGGGCGTGGACGACGGAAATCGGCACCCGCTCGCCGTCCGCCGCCGTGGCCCAGAGGCGCCGGCCGACATAGCGCGTGGGGTCGTAGCCCGAGGGAATCTCCTGCTCCTTCAGCACCTCGAGCCGCCGCTCGGCGACGTGGTAGTCGAGCACCGTGGCGGGCCGGGTGAGCGAGCTGAAGCCGACCCTGAGCCGATCCGCGGCGAACTCGCGGTTGTCGCCGAGGCCGGCCGTGTAGACTGCCTCGGCAAAGTCGATGGCGTGCTCCTCGCCCCCGTAGTCGCGGATGCGCAGGTTGGCGAGGCCGTCCAGCCGCTCGGTGATCACGAGGAAGTCCTGAAAGCAGGTGACGCCGAGCAGGTAATGGTGGTCGTCGCCCGCGATCTCCTCCCGCCAGCTCGCCTCGCCCGGCGCCTCGACCGGCGTCGAGACCAGGCGGAAGTTCTCGTGCCGGTCGTTGGTGCGGATCCACAAGCGACCCTGGGCGTGCTCGACGCTGTAGCGATGCCCGTCCCGCCGGGCCGCGATCAGCACGGGCTCGCCTGCCGGCCTTGCGGCATCGATCAGCCTGACCTCGCGGGTCACGTGGCTGCCGGCCGTGATGACCACGAAGCGGCGGCTCTGGGTCAGGCCGATGCTGACGAAGAAGGCCGGGTCGTCCTCGGTGTAGACCGTGCGGTCGGCCGTGGCGTCGGTGCCGAGCCGGTGCGCCTTGACCCGGTAGGGCCGCAGCTTCTCGTTGAGCTCGACATAGAAAAGCGTGGCGCCGTCGGCCGACCAGACCACGCTGCCGGCGGTGTTGGCGACGAGGTCGGTGGTGCTGACCCCGCTCGCCAGGTCCTCGATATGGATGACGCAGCGCTCGGAGCCGTCCTCGTCGGTGGCGAAGGCGAGCAGCTGCCCGTCGGGGCTGGGGGCCAGGCTGCGCAGGTTGAAGTAGCTCTTGTCCGAGGCGAGCACCGCCTCGTCGAGGATGACCCGGGCCTCGCCGCCCGCCCGCGGTGCCCGATACCAAGTCCGGTACTGCGCCCCCGGCTGGAACTGCCAGTGGTAGAGATAGGCGCCGTCGGCCACCGGCACCGAGCTGTCGTCGTCCTTGATCCGCCCCTTGAGCTCGGCGTGCAGCTCCCGGACCAGGTCC
>JAUIID010000066.1 GCA_030431615.1 Alphaproteobacteria bacterium | reverse complement strand
ACCAATGACGACGCGATCGCCTGCAGCACCGGCTCGCCGGACTGCCCCGGTGACCCGCACCAGAAATACGAGATGGTGCTGGTCGAGGTCAGCGACACCGATGTCCAGAAAGTCGCCGATATCGCCGCCGAGGTCGTCGTCGGCGAGTGGGCCGGGCGCTGCGAGCAGACCTATCCTGGCTGCACCGAGGTGTGGAACGAGACGATCGGTGCGGTGCGCGGCATCAGGGTCGAGTAGCGGCAGGGCGAGCGCCGACAGGGCATTCCCATGATCGATACCCTGACTCGACAGGTCGATCGCCTGTCGGCGCTCCTCGCCCTGCTCGCCGGCACTCTCGTCCTGTTCCTGGCCGTGTTCATCGGAGTCGACGTGATCGCCAGGCGTTTTTTCGCCTTCTCGCTGCAGGGCTCGGACGAGCTTGGCGGCTACGTCCTCGCGCTCGTCGGTGCGCTCGGCTTCGCCTACGTCCAGGCGGAGCGCGGCTTCACCCGCATCGACCTGATCCTGCCCTATTTCCCGGCCGCGGTGCGGCGCTGCCTGCATGTCCTGGCCTACCTGACGCTGGCCGCCTTCGCCGTCTTCATGGCCTGGTATGCATTCGTCGAGTACCGGGAGACCTGGGCGTTCGACAGCCGGGCCAACACACCTTTGCAGACGCCGCTCTGGATTCCGCAGGGTCTCTGGCTCGCTGGCATGGTTATCTTTGCGCTCTCGGCGGTCGGCCATGCGATCCTCGCCCTCCGCCTCGCCATGGGCGCACCGGACCGTCTCGAGCGGCAGTACGGCGCGCGCACGGTCGCCGACGAGCTCGAGGAATTCCAGGCCGCCCATCGCGCCGACGCACCTTCGGCCAGACTCGACTAGGGAGACGCGGCATGGCCGGCATCGAGGTGATCGCCATCGGCTTCGGCCTGATGCTCGTCCTGATGATGCTCGGGCTGCACATCGCCACGGCCCTTTTCATGACGGCCGCGACAGGCGCCTGGTGGTACTACGGCGGCACCATGTTCCGGCCGTTCGGCACGATGATGTGGGGAACGCTCAACAACTTCCTCCTCGTCGCGATCCCGCTCTACGTGCTCATGGGCGAGATATTGATGCGCGGCGGGGTCACCGAGCGGATGTATGTGGCACTCGCCGACTGGCTGCGGCGGCTGCCGGGTGGGCTGCTGCACACCAATATCGCGGCCTCCACCCTTTTCGCCTCGATCTCCGGCTCGTCGGTGGCGACCGCCGCCACCATCGGCACCGTGGCCTTCCCGGCCTTCCGCAAGCAAAGCTACAGCGAGCCCTGGGTGCTCGGCACCGTGGCCAGCGGCGCCACGCTCGGCATTCTGATCCCGCCCAGCATCAACATGATCATCTACGGGGCGCTGACCAACACCTCGATCGGCCAGCTCTTCATCGCCGGGGTGGTGCCGGGTGCGCTGCTGGCGCTGCTCTTCATGGGGCTGATCATCATCGCCAGCGTTCTCGATCCGACCATCGCCGGCAAGGACGGCACCGTCGAGGACGCGGCATGGCGCGCTGCCCGACGGCGCCGGCTCAAGGACCTGCTGCCGCCGATCGGCATCTTCATCGTGGTGATGGGCAGCATCTATACCGGCTGGGCGACCCCGACCGAGGCCGCTGCCGTCGGCGTCGTCGCCTCGCTGGCTTTGGTCGGGGCCTACGGGCGGCTCAGCCTCGGCCTGCTGCGCGAGGCGGCGCTGACCACCGTGCGGGTCACGGCGATGACGCTCCTGATCCTGATCGCCGCCTTCTACCTCAACTTCGTCGTCGGGCTGCTGGGCATTCCCGCCAAGGTCTCGACCGCCATCGCCGCAGTCGACGTCGCCCCCTGGCAGATGATCCTGCTCTTGGTCGTGCTCTACGTCTTCCTCGGCTGCTTCCTCGATTCGCTCGCCATGATGATCGCCACCATTCCGATCGTCTTCCCGGTCGTCACCGGCATCGGTTACGACCCGCTCTGGTTCGGGGTCTTCCTCGTCGTCATGTGCGAGATCGCGCTGATCACCCCGCCGGTCGGCATGAACCTCTATGTCGTGCAGGGGGTACGCGGGCGCGGCTCGGTCTCGACCGTCGTGCGTGGCACGCTGCCCTTCGTCGGCTGCGTCTTCGTGCTCATCCTGCTGATCACCTTCGTCCCCGGAATCGTGACGTGGCTGCCGAGCAGCCTCTACTAGACGGGCCCGTCACCTGCATCCGTCGCTGCGCCTGGATCATCGCCTGGGACGGCCGCCAGCATGTCTATCGCCGCCATGGCGACGTCGCCTGGCAGGGCGACCGGCTCGTCCAGGTCGGCGGGCACCGCGAAGGGCCTGTGGACAACGAGCTCGACGGCAGCCGTGCCATGGTCATGCCCGGGCTCGTCAACATCCACTGCCACCCGTCGCAATCCGCCCTGTTCCGCGGGTTGGTCGAGGAATTCGGCGACCCCCGGCTCTTCTATTCGAGCCGCCACCGTTTCCGGCAGGCCTTCATTGCCGATGTGGAGGCCCAGCAGGCCTCGGCGCGCTTCGCCTTGGCCGAGCTCCTGGCGAATGGCGTCACCACGGTTGTCGACCTGAGCCACGCCTATCCGGGCTGGCTGGACCTGCTCGCCAGTAGCGGCATTCGCGCCTGCGCGGCGCCCATGTTCCGCTCCGCCCGCTGGTGGACCGACACCGGCCAGGCGACGCACTATGACTGGACCCCGGACGAGGGCCGGGCAGCCTTCGAGGAGGCCGTGACGGTGATGGACGAGGCGGATGCGCACCCGTCGGGCCGCCTCTCCTCGATGGTCTCGCCGGCCCAGGTCGACACCTGCACCGCCGAACTCCTGCGGCGCGCAGCCGGGCTCGCGCGGCGGACGGGGCGCCCTCTTCACGTGCACGCCGCCCAGAGCTACGCCGAATTCAGCGAGATGACCCGGCGGCATGCGATGACTCCGATCGAGTGGCTGGGCCAGCTCGGCTTCCTCGGGCCGGGCACGATCCTCGGCCATGCCGTCTTCACCGACGCGCATCCCTGGCTGGTCTGGGCGACGGCCAACGATATCGGGCTCCTCGCCCGCACCGGCACGGCGGTGGCGCACTGCCCCACCGTCTTCGCGCGGGACGGCTCGCTCCTGCATCACCTCGGCGCCTATCTGCGCGCCGGTGTGCGAATCGCTATCGGTACCGATACCCATCCGCACAGCGTGCTCGAGGAGATCCGCAACGCCGAGATCCTGGCGCGGGTGGCGGCCGGGCCGCGCCACGCGACCAGCACGGCCGAGCTCTTCCACTGCGCCACGGTCGAGGCGGCGGCGGTGCTGCGGCGGGGCGATCTCGGTCGGCTGACGGCGGGTGCGAAAGCAGATCTGGTTCTCTGCAGCCTCGACGAGCCTTTGATGCGGCCGGTCTACGATCCCCTGCGCAGCCTCGTGCACGCTGCGGCCGACCGGGCGGTGCGCGATGTCTGGGTCGATGGCCGGCAGGTGGTCGAGGCGGGCCGGGTGCTCACCATTGATCGCGAGGCGGCGGGTGCGGCGCTCGAAGCGGCCCAGGCGCGAATTGGGAGCCTGGTGCCGGGCCAGGACCCGCAGGGTGCGGCGCTGGACGAGCTCGTGCCCCTGGCGCTGCCGCTCGCCGACTGACGGTCAGCCGGTCGGGGCGATCTCCCGGGTCGTGCCGTCCGGCCGGCCGACCAGCACGGCGTTGGCGAAACTGCAGAACAGGCCGTTCTCCACCACGCCCGGTATCCGGTTCAGCTCGCGCTCGAGCGCCTCGGGATCGGCAATGGCGCCGAGCCGGCAGTCGAGCAGGACGTGCCCGCTGTCGGTCAGCAGAGGGTCGTCCTCGCCGCCTCGCAGGCTCACCTCGCGGCCTTTCATGCCGTGCCGCGCGAGCAGCTCCAGGACGTGTTTGCGGGTCGATCGCCAACCGAAGCGGACGACTTCGACCGGCAGAGGAAAGGCGCCGAGGGTCGTCACAACCTTGCTCTCGTCGACTATGGCGACCATGCGTCGTGACGCGGCGGCCACGATCTTCTCCCTGAGCAGGCAGGCGCCGCCGCCCTTGATCATCCGCAGGCGGTGATCGATCTCGTCAGCGCCGTCGAGGGTGAGATCGAGCTCGCCGGCCTCGTCGAGCTCGATCACGCGCACGCCGACCTCGCGGGCGAGGGTGGCGGTGCCGGTCGAGGTGGCCACGCCCACAACATCTAGCCCGGCCCGGACCCGCTCGCCCAGTGCCCTGACCATCCACTCCGAGGTCGAGCCCGAGCCGAGCCCCAGCTTCATGCCCGGTGCCACGAGGCGTTCGACGGCGGCCATACCGACGGCACGCTTGGCGATGTCCTGCGGTGTCATGCGCTCGCGCCTTGTGGGGCTGTGGTGTCGTTGGTTCGCGTGCGGCCGTATCGTGCCTCGAGCAAGATGCGGCACATCTCCCCGTTGGCCTCGGCACTCATGCGCACGCGCCGGATCTGGCGGAGATGGTCGAGCAGACCCGCGGCCGCGATTGGCTGACCGGTGGCATCGACAAAGGCCGGCGCCTTCGGCTCGGCCACGTCCAAGGCTTCGAGGTAGCGCCGCTGGGCCTCGGATGGTGGCAGTGCCGCGAGCTCGCCCACGGTCAGCTCCGTAATTCGCGCGGCACCCCATTCCCTCTGACGAAGCTCCTGGATCAACGCCGCCTGGCGCCCGAGCAGGGCCTTCTCCTTAAACGTCTGGCGCACCTTGTCGAGCCCGTCGGCCGCTTCGGCGCCGAACACCGCACGAAAGTCCTGGCCCTGCTCGATCCCGGCATTGATCCTCGAGGCGGCGAAATGGTCGACCAGGGAAATGCGGACACGCGCCACCCCGGGCAGAGCCAGCAGCGCGGCGCGCATGTCCTCCGCCATGATGTAGGCAAAGTTGGCGGAGCACCAGAAGGTCGGCAGCCGGAACGCAACGGCGACCGTGTCGCCCTCGATGCTCACCTCATGGACGAATCCCAGCTCCACCACCGACTGGTCGAGCTCGGGATCGGCCACCGGCCGGAGTGCCGCCCAGACCTGGGCCTCACTCGGCGGCATCGACGAGTCCCGGCTCGGCGATCCGGCATTCGGCGGGCACCTCGAGATCGTACAGCCTCGCGGCGTTCAGACCGAGGATCTTGCGCTTGACGTTCAGGGTGAGCTGCGTGCCGGCTTCCTTGGCCGTCGCCTCGTCGAACGTGAAGTCCATGAACTGCTCGATGATCCATTTCGGGCTGGTGATGGCGTAGTCGCTGCCGAAGATCAGCCGGTCGGGCCCGACGAAGAAGAGGAGATCGGCGAGCATCGAGGCGAAATAGCGGGGGCGCGCGTGGATGAAGGACGGGATAAGCGCCAGCCCGCCATGAACATTGGGCTCCTGCGAGGCGATCCAGCAGAAATCGTCGACCCGGGGCATGCCGCAGTGATCGACGACGAAGGTGAGGTCGGGAAAGGCGGTGGCTACATGGTCGACGTCGCGCACGTCGAAGGCATCCATGTTGAGAGGGTGAATGGTCGGGCCCTTGTGGACGTGGATGATCCGGATGCCGAGCTCCCGGCATTTCTCCATGTACCGGCCGACGAAGTCGTCCTTGAGCGAGTAGCCCTTCGAGACGCCATGCCATTCGGCCGTGTAGATCTTCACGCCCTTGAAGCCGAAGCGCGCGTGGTCGGCCTCAAGCCGATCGAGGCCGCGCTCGCCCTCGCGCGGGTCCATCCGGCCGTTGAGGATCGCCTTGTTACCGGCAACCGCCCTCAGTGCCGCGCATTGCTCGGTGGTGTTGAAGCCCTCGACGTAGAACTCCTTGAGATAGGTGGGCAAGAGAATGGCCGCGTCGCAATAGCCGTCGGTGAACAGGTCCTTGGCCGCGGCCTCGGCGCCGTAGTGGAGGAAGCGCTCCCAGGACCAGCGCTCGCCTTCCGGCGTCAGGCCCATATGCCCGTTCCAGAAGCTTTCGATGAATGTGAGGCCATAGCGGTTGCGCCGATTGGCCTCGCGGGCATCCCAGAGATGGACGTGGCCGTCGACGACAAAGATCCGTTCGCCCGATCGGGTCGTGAACAAGGCCGCTCTCCCGCGTCGTCGGGCATCCCGGTCCGCCGGACCGAGCGCGCCACTTCTCTGCCGGGGAAACTGTCACACCGCGAGGTCGACTGACAAGCCATCGATCCCCCGGGGTCTGCGGCGGCGGCATTGACACGGCCCGTCGCGAGGGAGTAACGGTCAGGCTGTCAGGCAGCTTTTTGCGGCCACAGCAGCAGGGAGACGGCAGTCATGTCCACGAGCGAAGCGCAGATCCGCCCGTTGGGTGGCTGCCTCGGGGCCGAACTCACCGGGTTCGATCTTTCGGCACCGCTCACGCCCGAGCGGGCGGAATTGTTGCGCCGGGCTTTCTATGCCAACCCGGTGCTGGTGGTGCGCGGGCAGGAGCTGGCGCCGGAGCAGCTGGTGACCATCGGCAAGGTGTTTGGTCGCCTGGAGGCGCATTCGATCCTCCATTACCGCCATCCCGAGCACGCCGAGCTCTCCTACATCACCAATGTCGACAAGGACGGCAATGTCGACAGCTTCGGCCAGAACAAGCGGGCCACCGACTGGCATTCGGACGGATCGTTCAAGGCGCACCCCGACTCCGTGGCGTTCCTCTACTCGATCGCTGCCCCGTCATCGGGCGGGGCCACCGAGTTCTGCAACATGTACGCCGCCTACGAGAGCCTGCCCGATGGGCTGCGGCAGCGGGTCGACGGTTTGAAGGCCTTCCACAAGCGCGGCGAGGGCTGGCGCTGCGAGTCGCCGCCGCCGCCCTTGACCGAGGCGCAGAAGGCCTCGGGCGAGTTCGAGGGGGCCGAGCATCCAGTGGTCATCACCCACCCCCACAGCGGCCGCCGGGCGCTCTACATCAACCCGAGCCACTGCGTGCAGGTGGTGGGCATGGAGCGGGCGGCGAGCGACGCGCTGCTCGACGAACTGGTGGCGCACGCGACCCAGGAGCGCTTCCGCTACGCGCATCCCTGGAAGGTCGGCGACATCCTCTTCTGGGACCAGCGTTGCCTCCTGCACCGCGCCGGCCGTGGTACGCCCGCAGGCGAGAAGCGGGTCATGCTGCGCGGGATGATGGTCGACCGGTTGAGCGAAGAGCGCATCGCCGCCTAGTTTCAACCACCCACGTAGCCGAACTGGCGCGGCAGCCAGAGGGCGAGGTCGGGCCAGTAGGCGACGATCAGCAGCGCCAGCGCCATCGCCACCAGATAAGGGCTGGTCGCCCGGACGATTCGGCCGATCGGCAGGCGGGTGATCTCGGTGACGATGAAGAGCGTGATGCCGACCGGCGGCGTGATCTGCCCGATCGCGAGTGCAAAGATCAGGATCACGCCGAGATGGACGAGGTCGATGCCGAGTTCCGGGGCGATCGGCACGAGGATCGGCGTGACGATCAGGAGGTTGGCCGAGGCCGTCTCGAAGCAGCCGAGGAAGAGCAGCGTCGCCAGGATCAGGAGCATCAGGATCCAGCGCTCCTCGGTCAGCGAGAACATCGCCTGCGCCACCAGATCCGGCACGTGCTCGACCGTCAGCACCCAGGCGAAGAGCCCGACCGTGGCGAGGATGAACATGATGCCGGCGGTGGCGCGGACCGATCGCATCAGGGCCGGCAACAGCTCCGAGGGGCGCAACTCGCCGTGGACCAGGCCAACCACGAGCGCCAGCAGCACGGCGGCACAGCCGGCCTCGGTCGGGGTCAGCGTGCCGGTGACGATGCCGCCGACGATGATGACCGGCAGCAGCAGCGGCAGTGCGGCACCGAGGAAGGTCCGGACCAGCGCCCGCAGGCCCGGGAAGGGCTCTGTCGGACAGTGCTCGCGACCGGTCAGGACCTCGAGATAGATCGAGGCCATCAAGGCGAGGCCCAGCAGGATGCCGGGCAGGAGCCCCGCCATGAACAGCCAGTCGACCCCGACCTCGGCGATGGCTCCATAGAGAACGAGGCCGATCGAGGGCGGGATGATCGGACCCACGGTGGAGGACGCGGCGGTGATCGCGGCAGCGAATTCCGGCCGGTAGCCCTTCTCCACCATGGCCTTGATCTCGACCCGGCCGAGCCCGGCGGCATCCGCCGCCGAGGAGCCGGACATGCCGGAGAAGATCAGGCTGGCAAGCACATTGACGTGGCCGAGCCCGCCCCGGATGTGACCCACCGCGGCGGTGGCGAAAGCGAAGATCCGGCTCGTGATGCCGGCCGTGTTCATCAGCTCGCCGGCCAGGATGAAGAGCGGAATGGCGAGCAGCACGAAGTTGATGAACTGCTGCAGCATGGTCTGGCCGACGAGGATCAGCGAGGTGCCGGTGACCACCATGTAGAGCATGCTGGGGGCGAGGAAGACGAACGCCACGGGCGCGCCCAGCACGAGCAGGGCCACGAAGGCGAGACCAAAGAGCGCCAAAGCCATGGATCAGCCGGTCGCCTGGAGGGAGGTGTGGCTGGCTCTGGGTCGCAGCAGCTGCGTGAGCGACGCCAGGGCCATGGATGCCGACATCCACAGGACCGGGATGCCGTTGAAGCTGCGCGGCAGGCCGAGCGAGGGGATCTTCTTGGTCGCCTGGAGCTCTACGAGGATCAGCATCTCCCAGCCGGTGATGGCGATCACGACGCCCATCATGACGATCAGGCCCGTGCCGACGACCTTGCGGATCCGGTCGGGCAGCATATGTGCCAGCGCGTCCACGGCGATGTGGCCCTGCTCCTTGTAGAGGGCGCTGGCGCCGATGAAGGTCAGCCAGAGCAGTGCCAGCACGCCGAGGTCGTTGGCCCAGGCGAGCGGGGCGTCGAGCAGGTCCCGAAAGAGCACGCCGAGCGCCGTGCTGACGACGATCGTCACCATGCAGAGCCCTGCGACCAGCCACTCGAGACGTCCGAGCAGCCGGTCAAGCGTGGCGAGAAGTTCGAGGATACGATGCATGTGCAGGGCTTCCCACGCCCCGCCTGCACGGCGGCAGGCAGGGTCTGCGGGAGTGCCGGTCAGCCGGCGAGGTCGCGGATTTCCTGGACGAGGCCCTGGGGCAGCTTGCCGTCCTCCTCGAACTTGCGGATCACCGGCTCGACCTTGGCAGCGAAGGGCTCAGTCGCGACCTCGATGAAGGCGACACCCTCGGCCAGCATCTGTCGCTTCTGCTCGTCGAAGGAGCTGAGGATAAGGTCATAGTAGAAGTCGCCGGCGTCCATGGCCGCCTGCTGCAGGATCTCCTGCTGATCGGCCGGCAGGTTCTGCCACACCGGCTCCGAGATGATCGCCGTGTAGGGGGCGATCTGGTGCCGGGTGAGCGTCACGAATGGCGACGCCTGGTAGAACTTCTGCGGGAAGATGCCGGAAAGCGGTGCTTCCATACCATTGACCGTGCCGGTCTTCATGGCGAGGAACGCCTCGGCATAGGCGATCACCGTCGGCTTGGCGCCGAGCGCCGACCATGTCTCGATATAGGTCTCGAGGTTGGGCATGCGTAGCTTCATGCCGTCGAGATCCTCGACGGTGAAGACGGGGGTCCGGGTGATCAGGACGCGCGGCAGCCGGTACCAGTTGTCGGCCAGCATGCGGACGCCGTGCTCGTCGATCAGGTTCTGCTTCCACGCGTCATAGGTATCGCTGTCCTGGAAGCGCTGGACGTGCTCGACACCGCCGAAGAGGAATGGCATGGCCAGGGCAGACCAGGCCGGGTTCAGATGCTGGTACCAATCGGCGACGTTGGAGTGCATGTCCTGCGTGCCGAGCTGCAGGTTTTCGATCTGCGCCACCGACGAGCCGAGCTTGTCGGAATCGAAGACGTCGACGGTGAGCTCGCCGCCGCTCCGTTCCTCCACCAGCCGGGCCATTTCCTGCAGGGCCAGGGTCTCAGACGACAGGGGGGCCGTGCCGACGCCGATTCGCAAGGTCGTCGCCGCGTCGGCCATGCCGGCGAACGTGAGGGCGACCGTCAGAGCCGCCGGGCCGATGATTCGTTCGAGCATACGCATGTTTTCTGCCTTCCCTGTTGCTTGTTGTGTTGCCGGCTTCAGCCGATTTCCTCGCCGAAGTAGAGCTGACCGATACGCCGCAGATGGGCGCGCATCGCAGCCTTGGCGCCCCGGACGTTCCGTCGTCCGAGGCAGGCGACGATCTCGCGTCGCGCTGCCAGGCCCTTCTGCAGCCCTTCGGCGCTGTCGACGCGCTGGCGGGTCGTCAACCAGACGGGGCCCTGCATCAGGGTGATGAGGTCGCGGACGAAGGCGGCGAGCACCGTGTTGCCCGACGCCTCGGCGAGCTTCTCGTGAAAGAGGAAATGGTCACGAGAAACCCGCGGCGCGTCGGCGATCCGCCTCGCCGTTCGCTCGACGATCGCTGCGAGGGCTTCGATCTCGGCGGGCGAAGCGTTCCTTGCTGCTTCGGCGGCGAGCTCGGGCTCGAGCAGACAGCGGGCCTTGAACTGCTCGAGCGGTCCCGGCCCGACCGCCAGGAGGGCAATGGGCCAGGCGCTGGCCGAAGGCTCGCGGAGATAGGCGCCGCTGCCGGTCCGCACCTCGACGAGACCCGCCATCTCCAGGACGATCAGGGCCTCGCGGACCGAGGGCCGGCTGACTCCGAGCCGGCGGGCAAGCTCCAGCTCGGCCGGCAGCCGGTCGCCTGGCTGCAGCCGCTCCGTGCGCACCATTTCCGAGATCTGTTCGGCAATCTGCTGGTAGAGTCGCCGCGGCCGGATCGGCTGCAACGTCCCTCCCGGCAGCTCCTGTCTTTGCGCCTCACTGCCCACGCGTCAGTGTCTCCGTCGCTGCGGGTCAAAACCTGTCAAGCAGCTCGGCACCATATGGCCGCCCTCCGGCCAGGTCAAATCGGACGCTCGATCGCGCAACGCACGCAGGGTAATAACGGTTGAGGCCAGTGGCGACTGACGGGGAGCAGGAAGATGCGGCAAGCGACGCTGGACGACGACAGCCTGCTCGACCTCGTGCAACGCCAGACGCTGCGCTATTTCTGGGAGTTCGCCCACCCGGTCAGCGGCCTTGCCAGGGAGCGGAGCGACGTCACGCCGGGCTGCGGCCCGGATGTCGTCACCACCGGCGGCACGGGCTTCGGCTTCATGGCCATGATCGTGGGTGTCGAACGCGGCTGGCTCGACCGCACCGAGGCTTTGGAACGCCTCGTCGGAACGGTCCGCTTCCTCGGCCGGGCCGAGCGCCATCACGGCGTCTTCGCGCACTGGCTCGACGGCCGCACGGGCTGCACGGTGGCGTTCAGCGAGCGGGATGACGGAGGGGATCTCGTCGAGACCTCGTTCCTGCTCATGGGCCTGCTTACCGCCCGCCAGTATTTCGACGGCACCGGTGCTGCGGAGCGGGAGTTGCGGGAGCGCGTCGACGCCCTCTGGGACGAGGCGGAGTTCGACTGGCAAACGAAGGCCGGCGAGGACGTGCTCTACTGGCACTGGAGCGAGCACCACGGCTGGGCGATGAACCACCCGATACGGGGCTGGAACGAATGCCTGATCACCTATGTGCTGGCCGCATCGTCCAGGCGCCACGTCGTCCCGCCCGAGGTCTATCACCGGGGCTGGGCGTCGGGACCGAACTTCGTCAATGGCCGCACGTTTCACGGCATTCGCCTGCCCCTTGGCCCCGCTCATGGCGGGCCGCTCTTCTTCGCCCATTACAGCTTCATAGGCCTCGATCCGCGCGGCCTCAGGGACCGTTACGCCGACTATTTCGAACAGAACGTGGCGCACACGCGAATCAACCAGCGCCACTGTGCCCTGAACCCCAACGGCCACGCGGGGTACGGCGAGCATTGCTGGGGGCTCACGGCGAGCGACGATCCCTGGGGCTACGAGGCCCACGCGCCGGACGTTGACCGCGGCGTCATCACGCCCACGGCAGCCCTCGCGTCGATGCCCTATGCGCCCGAGGCGAGCCTCGCGGCCCTTCGCCACTTCATGGGCTACGAGGGCGGCCGGCTGTGGACGGAACTCGGCTTCGTCGATGCGTTCTGTCCGGCCGAATCGTGGCAGGCCGGCTCGCATCTCGCAATCGACCAGGGTCCGATCGTGGTGATGATCGAGAACCATCGAAGCGGGCTGCTCTGGCGGCTCTTCATGAGCTGTCCGGAGATCCAGGGCGGGCTGCGCCGGCTGGGGTTCGAGAGCCCGTACCTCTAGCCCGCAACCCGGACGTCAAGCAGCGCCAGAGTGCGGTGCTCGTCGACATGACGGATGGCGTCGGCGAGTACTTGCGGCAGGTCGGCGCCGTGCTCGACCTGCCGTGCCCAGGCGCGGCTGGCGGCGGCGACGGATGTGAAGTCCGGGCTCGGCGCAAGAGCTGTCAGCGGCACCCGGTTGGCGCGGGCGGCATGGCCGTCAGGATAGAGGCCCAGCACCGACTGGCGGACCGCTCCCCACTCGCCGTTGTTGAGCACGATCACGAGGAGCGGTAGCTCCAGCGCCTCGGCGATCTGGTGGCAGGCGACCGGGTTGGCGAAGATGTAGGAGCCATCGCCCATGGTGGCGACGACCAGCCGCTGCCGGTCGGCGAGCGCCAGGCCGAGGCCGCAGGGAAAGGACCAGCCGAGGCCGCCGGAATGGGGTTCCTGGTACCAGCTGCCGTGCGCCTGCAGCTCCAGCGGGCCGAGCGGGCAGCCGAGCTCGGAGAGCACTGTCGCGTTGCGCCCGGCGATCGCTTCGCCGAGGCAGAGGCTGACCCAGGCCTTCGTCATGGAGAGGCCGCCACCGGCCCGGGCGGCCGCGAGCATGGCGGCTCGGCTGGCGGCGTTGCGCTCCTCGACCAGACGGCGCCGTTGCTCGTTCGCGGTGCTCCGGGGCAGGCGCCGCAGGGTCGCCGCGAGGGCCAGCAGCGTCTCGCCGGTCTCGCCGACCAGCGCCACGTCGGCGCCGAAATGGCGGACCGGGAAACGGGAGTAGAGCGGATCGGGGCCGAGCTGGACGATCCGGCAGCCGGCGGGCGGGCGGTGGATGTCGGGCGACCAGGGTGCGAGGGAATCGATGACCAGAATGGCATCGGCTTCACTGATCCAGGGCTCGGGATCGATGCCGGCCGACATCGGGTGACTGGCGGCGATGGCGAGCTGCACGGCCCAATACTGGACGACCGGGATGGCCCGGTCAGTTGCGAGCTGGGCCAGGGCAAGGAACGCTGCGGGCGAGCCGGCGCCGCGCTGGGCGAAGATCACCGGCCGTTCCGCCTCGGCCAGAATGCGCGCTGCCGCCTCGAGCGCATCGGGATGCGGGGCGGCGACGGCGGGCGCCTGGCCCGGCCGCCGATCGAGCTCGGCGGCCGGGCAGGGGGCGCACAGGACCTCGCGCGGCAGGCTGAGATAGACGGGACCCTTGGGAGTCGAGCCGGCGATGGCATGGGCGCGGTCGACCAGCTCGACCACCTGTTCGGGGAAGCGTAGCTCGTAATCCCACTTGACCGCCTCGCGTATCAGAGCGGTCTGGTCACGCATTTCCTGGCCCCAGCCGATCGGCACCGTGCGGGCACCGAAGCGGTCGCGCTCGGTGGTCGGCGTGCGGCCGGAGAAGAGCAGGATCGGCACCCGGTCGGTGGCGGCGTTGATGGCGCCGATGGCGCAGTTGGCGAGGCCGACATTGGTGTGCGCCATCACCGCCTGCGGACGGCCCGTGGCGAGCCAGTAGCCCTGCGCCATGCCCATGGCTGCACCCTCGTGCGGCATGACCAGCGCCTCCGGCAGCTTCGTGCCATTCGCCTGGGCGGCGGCCATGGCCTCGATGAGCGGCGGGAAGTCGGTGCCCGAGTTGACGAAAAGGTAGTCGACGCCGAGCTGGCCGAGGCGGGCGAGCAGGGCAGCGGCGGCGGTGGGGTCGCCGGTAGGCTCGGGGCTCATCGGGCGAGCAGATGCGGCAGGAAGAGGGCGAGGCCGGGTACTGCCAGCAGCAGCGCCACGCGGCCGAGTTCGGCGACGAAGAAAGGCATCACGCCGCGGAAGGTGTCGCGCATCGAGACATCCTCGGAGAGGCTGGAGATGATGAAGACGTTGAGGCCGACGGGCGGCGTGATCAGGCCGAGCTCGACGACGACGAGGGCGAGAATGCCAAACCAGAGCTTCAGGTCGTCGGTCGACATGCCGAACGCCGCGCTGTCGGCCATCGCCCAGTCGCCGCCATTGAGCTCGACCAGCACCGGCCAGAAGAACGGCACGATGACGAGGATCATGGAGAGCGAATCCATGAAGCAGCCGAGCACGATGAGTGCGATCAGCATGAGGATGAGCACCAGCCACGGATCGAGGCCGCTCGTCCCCGCCCAGCCGGCCAGCGCCACCGGCAGGCCAGAGCGGGCGAAGAAGCCCTTGAGCACCTCCGCACCGAACAGGATCAGGTAGATCATGCCACTGGTCACGGCCGTGTCGAGCAATGCTCCCCGGACCTTGTCGAGATCCAGGCCGGGCTCGCCCCAGAGCCGCATGGCGTAGCCGTAGACGAGAATGGCGAGGGCACCGACGCCGGCGGCCGGGGTCGGCGTGAAGAGACCCATGCCGAGGCCGAGGATGATCGCTCCGAAGATGGCGAGCACCGGCAGCAGGCGAAGGATGGCACGGCGCCGCTCGGCCGGCGGCACGGCTTGTGGCAGGGGCGCCGCGGCGGGACGGAGCCGCACGGTCAGCGCGATGACACCCATGAAGACGACGACGGCAATCAGGCCGGGGATGATCGCCGCCTGGAAGGTCTCGATGATCGAGGCCTCGACAATGATGGCATAGAGGACGAGCGCCACCGAGGGCGGGATCAGGATGCCGAGCGTGCCGCCCGCCGCCAGCGCCCCGGTGGCAAGGCGCGGGTCGTAGTGCAGGCGGCGCAGCTCCGGCAGCGCCACCCGCCCCATGGTGGAGGCGGTGGCGAGCGACGAGCCGCAGACCGCGCCGAAGCCGGCGCAGGCGCCGACCGCGGCCATGGCGACACCGCCCCGGAGCCGGCCGAAGAACGCATTGATGCCCTGGAAGAGGTCGCGGCTGAGCTCGGCCCGGCTGGCGAGGAAGCCCATCAGCACGAAGAGCGGGACGACGGCGAGGTCGTAGCTGGCGACGCTGTTCCAGAGCAGCGACTTGAACTGTCGGAGATAGGGCTCGAAGCGCAGGAACGGGGCCGCGATGGAGAGCGCGAAATTGCCGGCGATACCGACCAGGATCATGGCGAGGCCGACCGGCACGCGCAGCGCCAGCACGCCGAACAGCAGGACTAGCCCGGCCAGCCCGATCAGCTCGCGCTCGCCCATCAGGCGGGCCTGTCGTGCCAGGTGCGGCGGAGCTGGGCCAGGGCGACCAGCGCCCAGAGTGCCAGCGAGACCAGGCCGGGCAGGTAGAACGGCCACTGTACCCAGTTCAGCACGGGCGAGACCCGGCCGTCGGCGCGGGTCTCGAGCATGCCGAAGATCATCCAGTAGCCGAGGAAGAGCGGCAGCGCCGCCATGAGGGCGAGGCTGGCGAGGTCGAGCCGGCGGACCACGCCGGGCGGCAGACCCTCGGTGAGGAGGTCGACGGTGACGTGGCCGCGGCGGAGCTGGCAGTAAGGCAGCATCATCAGGGCAGCGGCGCTGACGAAGAGGCGGACGATGTCCTCGTAGCCCGAGATCACCCTGACGGTGCCGGGGGCAAAGGCATCAACGATGTAGAGGCCGACATTCGTGCCGGTGACGGCAACGATCGCCAGCAGCACGATGCCGCCGAGGATCGCCCAGCCGGCGACGATGCGTTCGAGCATGTCGCCGGCCCGGGCCATGCCTAGTTGGAGTGCCGGTCCACCGCGGCCTTGGCGGCCTCGACCAGCGCCGCGCCGTCGAGGCCCTGGGCATTCGCCTCCTCGATCCACCTCGCCTCGACCTCCGCCGCTTTGGCATCGAACTCGGCCTGCGCCTCGGGGGAGAGCTCGATGATCTCGTTGCCGGCGGCGACGGTGGCGTCGTAGCCTGGCTTCTCGACCTCATCCCAAAGGGCGCCGATCTCGGCGGCGAGGGCGATGCCCGAATGCTCGTCAATGATCGCCCGCAGGTCATCCGGCAGGCTCTCGTAGCGCTCCTTGTTCATCGTGAAGATGAAGACCGAGGTGCCGAAGCGCCGGCCGTCCGCCCCGATCGTGACGGACTTGACCATCTCGTGCGTCTTGAGCGGCAGCGAAATCTCGAACGGGATGAGCGCCCCGTCGACGGCTCCCTTGGAGAGCGCCTGCGGCAGGTCCGGCACCGGCATGCCGACCGGCTGGGCGCCCCAGGCCTCGATCAGCATCGCACCCGAGCGCGACGGGATGCGCAGCTTCTTGCCGGCGACGTCCGCGAGGCTGCGAACGGGCACCTCCACCATGTGCAGCGCCTGGCCCGCATGGGCGTAGATCAGCAGTGGATGGGTATCGGCGAAATCCTCGGCCAACTGGTCCATCACATCTTGAATGGCCAGCGAGGTGGCGAGCGCGCTGCCCTGATGCACGGTCGGCAGTTCGAACACCTCGGACCGGGGGAACGAGCCCGGCGTGTAGCCGAGCAGGGTCCAGACGATGTCGGCGACGCCGTCACGGGCCTGGGCGTAGAGTTCCGGCGGCTTGCCGCCGAGCGACATGGAAGGATAGATCTCGATGGCGATGCGACCTTCCGAGGCCTCCTCGATGCTGGCCGCCCAGGGCTCCAGGAAATCGGCCTGGGCCGGTGCCTTGGGGCCGAGGAAGTGATGGACGGTGAGGGTGACCTCTTGCGCCATCGCGCTGCCGGCGAATAGCAGGCCGGCCGCCAGGCCCGAGAGCAGGCCCGTGGCCCTGGTCCGGCTGAAGCTTGTCATTGTCTCGCCTCCGATCTTGCGATTTTTCGCGATTGTGCGACCGAGCTTGCCGAAGCGCCAGCGACTTCGCCAATCACGGTTCGTACGCGGGTCATAACCCCGAAGTCATGGCAGGTCAGCCGGCGAGCGTCTGCGCCACCGCCCGCACGGTCTGCATGAAGGCGCGCGCGGCTGGCGTTGGCAGGTCGTCGGCGCGGGTAGTGAGGCCGACCGGGCCGGCCGTGCCAGTGGTGTCGACCGGTAGCTCGACCAGCCGGCCGGCCTCGATGTCGCGCGCCGCCACGCCGCGCGAGATGATCCAGACCGCATCCGAACGGCCGAGATAGGTGCTGCCGAAATCGGCCGAGACCGTCTCGATGCGGTCCGCCAGCGGGCCGACCCCATGCGTCAGAAGAAGCCGGTCGACCAGCGGCCTGATGATGTCCTCGGTGGTCGGCAGCAAGACCGGGAAGTCGCGGATCAGCCGCAGCGCGAACGGTCGCCGGGCGAGCAGCGGATGCCCCGGGCGGACCAGCACCGAGACCTTCTCGCCATAGAGTTGCTCGAAGGCGAGGCCGGTCATCGCGCGCGGTTCGGCCAGGCGGCCGACGACGAGGTCCAGGTCCTGGGCGCGCAGGCGCTCGAGGAGGAAACGGTTCGGGCCGCTGACCAGGCGGACGGCGGTGCCCGGGTGCTCGGCCTTGAAGCGCTGCACGGCCTCCGGCATGACCCTGGCCGCGACGGTCGGCAGGGCGCCGAGGCGGATCTCGGCGGCACCGCGCAACCGTCCCTCCGCCACGCTCTCGACCCCCTGCTGCAAGGCCACGACGCTGGTCGACGCGAAATGCAGGAAGAGTTCGCCCATGGGCGAGAGCCGCACCCCGTTCTTGCCGCGGTCGAAGAGTCGGGCGCCGAGCAGAGTCTCGAGCTCTTTCAGGCTCTTCGACACGGCCGGTTGGGTGATGGCGAGCTGGGCCGCCGCACGGCCGACATGGCCGAGGCGTGCGACCTCGAGAAAGCAGGTGAGATGGCGGAACTTGACGCCGGGATTGAGCAGGGCGCACCTCATTCGTATCATGCCACTTCGGTTATGACGCTTGCATAAAACGGAACTTCCGCAAAGGGGCGTTCCGAGAGATCATCGTGAAACGTCCAGGGGAGGTCCGGTTGGCGACGATGCCCAGTGAAGGCAGATCAGGAATTCCGGTGGCGGATGGCCTCGTGCTCCACGCCGAGCGGTCTGGGCGGTCGGGCGGTCGGCCCATGGTGCTGATCAACTCGCTCGGCACCGACCTGCGGTTGTGGGACGGGGTGTTGCCGGCGTTTGCCGACCGCTGGTCGGTGATCCGCCACGACAAGCGCGGTCACGGCCTGAGCGACCTCGTGCCCGGCACCTGCACGATCGGGGAGTTGGCGCAGGACCTGGCGGGGCTGCTCGACAAGCTGGCGGTACGGGGGGCCTTTGTCGTTGGCGTCTCGATCGGCGGGATGATCGCTCAGGCGCTCGCCGCCGCCCGCCCCGACCTGGTGTGCGGTCTCGTGCTGATGAGCACGGCGCACCGGATCGGCAATCCGGCCGCCTGGGACGAGCGCATGGTAGCGATCCGGGCCAACGGCGTCGCCGGCATCGCCGATGCCGTCCTCGAGCGCTGGTTCACGGCCGACTACCGCACGGCGCATCCGGCCGAGCTCGCCATCTGGCGCAACATGCTGATCCGCACGCCGGCCGACGGCTATATCGGCTGCTGCACCGCCATCCGCAACGCCGACCTGACCGAGGGTACCCGCCGCATCGCCGTGCCGACCCTCTGCATGGCCGGCGCCTATGATCAGGGGACGCCACCCGCCGTGGTCGAGGAGCTGGCGGGCCTGATTGCCGGCGCCCGCTTCATGGTCATTCCGGCTGCCGGGCATCTGCCGTTCGTCGAGCAGCCGGCGGTGGTCTGCGAGGCTGTGCTCGGCTTTGCCCGGGAACATGAGGTTGGCTGACGAGCGCTACACCGCCGGCATGGCGGTCCGTCGCGAAGTCCTGGGCGCCGCCCATGTCGAGCGAGCCGAGGCCGGGAAGACGTCGTTCGACGCCGATTTCCAGCGCTTCATCACCGAGGGGGCCTGGGGGTCCGTCTGGGCGAGACCCGGGCTCGAGCGGCGCACCCGCTCGCTGCTGGTGGTGGCGCTGATGGCAGCGCTCGGCCATGAGGAGGAGCTTGCCATGCACATCCGCGCGACGCGCAACACCGGCGCCACGCCGGAGGAGGTCAAGGAGGTGCTCCTGATGGTCGCCGCCTATGCCGGCGTGCCGGCCGCCAATACCGCGATCCGCATCGCCAAGCAGGTCTTAGCCGAGGGAGCGGATTGAGCCGCATGGCGAATCCCTCGGAAGACTGGACGTCGCCGTTCCAGCCCCGCGACCGGGCAATGCATCCACCGGCGCTCAGCCCCGGCTACAAGACGAGCGTCCTGCGTTCGCCACGCCAGCCGCTGATCTCGCTCGGCCCGACGCTGTCGGAGCTGACGGGACCGGTTTTCACGAGCGAAGATCTCGATCCGCTCGACAACGACCTGCTCGCCAATGCGGCGGAGACCGGCGATCCGTTGGGCGAGCGGCTCATCGTCCATGGCCGGGTCACGGACGGCGCCGGCCGGCCGGTGCCGCACAGCCTGGTCGAGCTCTGGCAGTGCAATGCCGCCGGTCGCTACCGCCATGTCAGGGACGGCTACCGCGCGCCGATCGATCCGAACTTCAGCGGCTTCGGCCGCTGCCTGACCGATGCGGACGGCCATTACCGATTTCGCACGATCAAGCCCGGACCCTATCCCTGGCGCAACCGGGCCAATGACTGGCGGCCGGCGCACATTCATTTCTCGCTCTTCGGCCCCGCCTTCGCCACGCGGCTGGTCACGCAGATGTATTTCGACGGCGACCCGCTGATCCCCCATTGCCCGATCCTCGGCAGCGTGTCGGACAAGGGCGCCATCGAGCGGCTGGTGGCGCCGCTCGATCTCGACGCCAGCCAGCCCTTCGACTGCCTCGCCTATCGCTTCGATATCGTCCTGCGCGGCCGGCGCCAGACCTGGTTCGAGAACCGGCCGGAAGGAGGCTGACCGATGTCGGCATCCTGGCACCTGCCCGAGACCGCGTCGCAGACGGCTGGGCCCTTTCTGCATATTGGCCTCTACCCGCAGGCCGCCGGACTCGATATCCGCACTCAGGAGCGGCCGAACATCGTGGCCGGCCCCGGGGTCACGGGCGAGCGCATCAGGATCGAGGGACAGGTGCTCGATGGGACGGGCTCGCCGATCAAGGACGCCCTTGTCGAGCTTTGGCAGGCCAATGCGGATGGCCGCTACGCCCATCCGGCCGACCCGGACGGTGCTTCGACCAGCGAGAACTTCCGCGGCTTCGGCCGGGCGGTCACCGATTTCGCGACCGGGCTCTGGTGGTTCGAAACGATCAAGCCAGGCGTCGTGCCGGCGCGGGCCGGCACCCCGGCCATGGCGCCGCATCTGACATTCTGGATTGTCGCCCGCGGCATTAATGTCGGCCTGCACACGCGGCTCTATTTCGCCGACGAGGCAGAGGCCAATGCCGCAGATCCAGTGCTTTCGCTGGTCGAGCAGGAGGCGCGGCGTCGGACCCTGATCGCCGAGCGGTCGGACGAGGGCGAGCTGCCGGTTTATCGCTTCGACATCCGTCTCCAGGGCGAAGGCGAGACGGTGTTCTTCGATATCTGAGGCCATGTTCGACACCCTTCTTAAGGACGTCGAGGTCGAGTGCCTGCTGGGCGATGCCGCCCTGGCCCGGGCCATGGTGGAGGTCGAGCGGGCGCTCGCCCGGGTCCAGGGCCGCCTTGGCCTGATCGACGGCACGGCGGCGGCGCGGATCGACCAGGGCTTGGCGGGCTTCACCGCCGATCTCGAGGACATGGCCCGGGGCGTGCGCGGCTCGGCCGTGCCGGTGCCGGCGCTGCTTCGCCAGCTGCGCGACGAGCTCGACCCGGAGCTCCGGCCGCTGCTCCATCTCGGCGCCACCTCGCAGGACATCGTCGACACGGCGCTCGTTCTGCAGCTCTCCGCGGTGCTGGAACTCATCGCCGGCCGCATTCGCGCAACGCTGCAGGCGCTGATCGATATCGCCGAGGCGCACGGGCAGACCGTGATGCTCGCGCGAACCCGCTTTCAGCCGGCCCTGCCGACGACCTTCGGGCTGAAGGTCGCAGGCTGGCTCCTGCCGCTCGCCCGTCATCTGGAGCGCCTGGCCGAGCTTCGCCCGCGGCTCCTCGTCATTCAGTTCGGCGGCGCAGCCGGCACGCTCGCGCCGCTCGGCGAGCGCGGGCCGGCTGTCATGGATGCGCTGGCCCATGAACTCGGGCTCGCCAGTCCGCCCATGCCCTGGCACACCCAGCGCGACGGCCCCCTCGAGCTGGCCGCCTGGCTGGCGCAGGTGGCGGGCTCGCTCGGCAAGCTCGGCACCGACGTATTGCTGATGGCGCAGGGCGAGGTCGGGGAGCTGCGGGAGGCTGCGGGCGGCGGCTCATCGACCCTGCCGCAGAAGGCCAATCCGATCCGCGCCGAGGCGCTGGTCACCTTGGCCCGGCGCGCCGGCATCGAGCTCGGGGCGATGGCCGGGGCGCTGGTTGCCGCGCATGAGCGGGACGGCACCACCTGGCAAGGTGAATGGCTGAGCCTGCCCGGCCTCGCCTCGACGACCGGTGCGGCGCTCGACCATGCCCTGACCCTGGTGCGCACGCTCGTCATCGATCCGGCGCGAATGCGGGCCAATCTGGATGCCACGCGCGGGCTGGTGCTGGCCGAGGCCGCCGGCCTCGCCCTCGCCCGCCATCTGCCGCTCGCCGAGGCGCAGGCACTGGTGAAGGATGCCTGTCGCGACGCAGCCGGCCAGGATCGCCATCTGATCGATCTCCTGCGCGAGCGAACGAATCTCCCGATCGACTGGGCGGCTCTTGCAGATCCGATTAACCATCTGGGCGCTGCCGTCGCGTTCCAGTCACGGGCGCTCGCTTTCGCCCGGTCCGCCTTGACGGTGCAGGACAATGGCTGACCGTGCAGCGATGCGTACCCAGGTCGCGATTATCGGCGGCGGCCCGTCGGGCTTGCTGCTCGCCCAGCTGCTGCATCTGGCGGGTATCAGGTCAGTGGTCCTCGAGCGCCGCTCGCGCGACTACGTGCTCGGTCGCATCCGGGCCGGCGTGCTCGAGCAGGGCCTGGTCGATCTCCTGCGCCGCGCCGGCGTGGGTGAACGGATGGAGCGCGAAGGCCAGGTCCATGCGGGCATCAACATCGCGTTTCGCGGCGAGCTGCATCGTGTCGACCTGGCGGGCCTGACAGGTGGCAAGACCGTCATGGTCTACGGCCAGACCGAGGTCACGCGTGACCTCTACGCTGCCCGCGACGCCTTGGGCGGTACGATCCTGCACGAGGTTGAGGACGTCGAGCCGCACGGCCTCGAAACCGACCGGCTCTTCGTCACCTGGCGGCAGGGCGACCGGCACTGTCGGCTCGACTGCGACTTCGTCGCCGGCTGCGACGGCTTTCACGGCGTTAGCCGCAGCCGCGTCCCAAAGGACGTGCTCGAGACCTTCGAGAAGATCTATCCCTTCGGCTGGATGGGTGTGCTGGCCCGCACTCCGCCGGTCGAGCACGAGCTGATCTACACGCACCACGAGCGCGGCTTTGCGCTCTGCTCGATGCGCTCGGCCACGCTCAGCCGCTACTACGTCCAGTGCCCGGCGACGGATGCGCCCGGGGACTGGAGCGACGCGACATTCTGGGACGAGCTGCGTTCCCGCCTCCCGACAGATGTGGCGGCGCGGCTGGTGACCGGCCCGTCGATCGAGAAGAGCGTCGCACCGTTGCGCAGCTTCGTTGCCGAGCCGATGCGCCACGGCCGGCTTCTGCTCGCCGGCGACGCCGCCCATATCGTCCCGCCGACCGGGGCCAAGGGCCTGAACCTCGCCGCCTCCGATATCCACTACCTTTCCCAGGCACTCATCGACTTCTACCGCACCGGCAGCGAGGCCGGGCTCCTGGCCTATTCCGACACGGCGCTGCGGCGCGTCTGGAAGGCCGAGCGCTTCTCCTGGTGGATGACCGGCCTCCTGCACCGCCTGCCCGAGTCCAGTCCCTTCGAGGCTCGTGTCCAGGAGGCCGAGCTGGACTACGTTCTCAGCTCGAAAGCGGCGATGACCGCCCTCGCGGAGAACTATGTCGGCCTGCCCTACGGCTGAGCCTCGGCCGACCGCAGTTGCTCCAGCAGTGGCGCGAAGCCAATGGGCACGACCCCCGAATCCTCGATGAAGCGGAGGAACGCCGGATCCTGACCGAGCCGGTGCTCGTCGGTCCGAGGGTGGGCGAGGTCGGGCTTGATCACCTCGATGTCGCCCGGGGCATTGGGATGCAGCGAGAAGAACGTGACCCCCGGCCGCAATCCCTCGATCATCTGGCGGTAGGTTCGGTCGCTCTCGGCGCTCGCGACCCATGGCGTCATGACGAAGCGGTCGACGAAGGCGGCGCTGCGCCTGGTCAGTTCCGCGTGCCGTTCGGCATAGAAGGCCGGATCGACCGGGCCGAGCTCGAGCACGCCGAGATAGCTTTCGGTCTCGCGCGGGAAGAGGAGCGGCAATCGGTATTCCTCGGCGAGGGCAATGGTCCGGTCCAAGAGTTCCGGCACCAGTGCGGCACCCATATGCGTGTCGAGATGCGTCGGCCTCATGCCCGAGGTCATTACGCGCTCGATCTGCGCGCGCATTTCCTCCTCGGCCGCCACCGGGTCGAGCCGGGCGCGCAGTTCCGGTACCCGGCGCGGCAAATAGCCGTCGGCATCGATGAGCCCAGAGGCCGACGAGCGTGTCGAGATCGGTCCCCAGCGGTAATGCTGCCATTCGCTGGTCAGGGTCAGATGCACGCCGAGGTCGACCGCCTCGCGCCCTTTTGCCCAGTCGGCGATCTCGGCGAACCAGGGGCAGGGGACCATAACCGAGCCCGTCGTGACGAAGCCGAGCCCCGCAAGCTCCATGAAGGCCCGGTTGGCGCCATGGCACATGCCGACGTCGTCGGCATGCGGAATGACGATCCGGGCATCGGCCGGAAGGTCGGCGATTGCGATCATGCCGCAGCACCGAGCACGACGGGTGAACGCAGGCGGCGATTCTGGTTCCTGAAGTAGAGACGCACCTCGATCCGGCCGGACTGGCCGAGCTCGGGCTTCTCGACGGTCAGCACAAGCGCATGTCGATCGTGCCCGTCGAAGCGAAAGCCGCCATCCGCATCGGTCATGGTCTCGGCAATGGGGGCGAGGCTGACGATGGTCCGCTCGCTCAGCACAACCTTGGCACCCGCGACCGGCCGACCGCTGGCGTCGACCACCTGGCCCTCCAGAACGCCGTCGTCATGCGCCTGGACGTAGAGGTTCCAGGCGACGACCACCACGGCGATCAGGCCGAAGGTGATCGTGACACGGTTAAGGAGCCAGTCCTTCCAGCCTTCCATCACTCAGCCTTCCATCACTCAGCCTTTCCTCGCGCCGGAGGTGAGACCCTCGATGAATTGCTTCTGCGCCAGGAAGAAGACGAGGAGCCCAGGCGCCAGCACCATGACGCAGAACGCATAGAGCGAGCCCGTCGTGTCCTCGAAATAGGCGAGGAAGGTCGAGAGCCCGAGCGGCAGCGTCTGCATCTCGACGTCGCGGACGATGATCAGCGGCCAGAGGAAGTCGTTCCAGGACCAGATGAACGACAGGATGATGTTCGTGGCAACCGCGGGCTTGGCCAGTGGCAGCATGATCTTCAGGAGGATCTGCCATTCCGGCACGCCGTCGATCTTGGCCGCCTGGATGAGCGATGCCGGGATCGCGTCGAAGCTCGCCTTGAAGAG
>JAUIID010000065.1 GCA_030431615.1 Alphaproteobacteria bacterium | reverse complement strand
CGACGGGCTCGACGGCCGCTCCGCCCGCCTGCTCAAGATGACCTCCAAGCTCGGCGAGCAGCTCGACAGCCTCGCCGACTTCCTCAGCTTCGGCGTGGCGCCGGCGATCATCGTCTATCTCTGGGTGCTGCACGACGTGCGCGGCCTCGGCTGGGCCGTCGCCCTCGTCTTCGCCACCTGCTCCGCGCTCCGCCTCGCCCGCTTCAATGCCGAGCTCGATGCCCCGGAGCGGCCGCGCTGGGCGCTCTACTTCTTCACCGGCGTGCCGGCACCGGCCGCCGCCGGGCTGGCGCTGCTGCCGATCATGGCCTCCTTCGTCGTCGGCAGCGAGTTCATCCGCGAATGGTGGCTGAACGGCCTGGTCCTGGTCACCGTCGCCCTTTTGATGGTCAGCCGCGTGCCGACCTTCTCGGTCAAGCGCCTGCGGATCAAGCCGGCCATGGTCATCCCGACCATGATCCTCGGCGTCTTCGTCGCCGTCCTCCTCGTCACCGAGGTCTGGCTGATGCTGACCCTGGTCGGCCTCGCCTATTTCGCCTCGATCCCGGTGAGCTGGCGCGTCGCGGCGCGGATGGAGCGCGAGAGCGCGGCGGAGCCCGAGCCGGAACCTGTCGCGGCGCCGGAGCCGGCAGGTGCCGCCGCCGGGGAAGACCCGGCCGTCTACCGCCTGGAAGGCCGGCACTCCAAGCCCTGAGTAGATGCTCGATCGTTTCGCCCGGCCGCTGATCGACCCGCCGCTCGACCGCCTCGCGGCCCGGCTGGCGCCCCGCATCGCCGCCGACGCCGTGACCCTGCTCGGCTTCGCGCTCGGGCTCGGGGCCATGGCGCTGGTCATGCTCGGCCACTATCTGCCGGGCCTCGCCCTCGTCCTGCTCAACCGCGCCGCCGACGGGCTGGATGGTGCGATCGCCCGCCGCACCGGCATCACCGATCTCGGCGGCTATCTCGACATCACCCTCGACTTCATCGTCTATTCGGGCCTCGTCTTCGCCATGGCGGTGGCCGATCCCGACGCCAACGCGCTGGCCGCTTCCTTCCTCGCCTTCTCCTTCATGGGCACCGGCGCCTCCTTCCTCGCCTTCGCCGTCATGGCGGCACGGCGTGGCCTCGAGAGCCGGGAACGGGGTACGAAGTCGCTCTACTTCCTGGGCGGGCTCGCCGAGGGGACGGAGACGATCCTTTTCTTCGTCCTGGTCCTCCTCTGGCCCGCCGGCTTCGCCCCGCTCGCCTGGGCCTTCGGCGCCCTCTGCTGGGTCACCACGGCAAGCCGCATCCTCATGGCGCGGCAGCTCCTGCGCGACGGGCCGGGGAAAGCTTGATCCAGATCATGACAGCAGGCGGGCACAGGGCCTAGACTTCGAGCGATGGGACGAACGGCCGGTCAAGCGAGGTGATTCCATGAGCTACCGCACGATCCTTCTGCAGATGTTCGAGGACGACGCGCTGACGCGGCGGCTGGCCGCCTCCGTCGACCTCGCCCGGCAGTTCCAGAGCCACCTCACCGGCCTCGTCGTGGCGCCGCCGCCGGTCATGCCGTTCGGCTATGGCGAGGCCGCCGCCTATGTCGGGCCGGAGATCTTCGAGGCGCAGCGCCAGGCCAGCGAGACCGTCGCGAAGCGGCTCGAGACGGCCTTCGCTGAAGCCACTGCCGGCCAGGGCATCGGTGCCGACTGGCGAAGCGTGGATGGCGACTACGTCACCGCCTTCGGCAAGGCGGCGCACACCGCCGACCTCGTCGTCACCGGCCAGATCCCGGGCGACGCGCTCGACGTGCTGGCGCCGCAGGTCACCGAGTTCCTGATCACCGAGGCCGGCGGCCCGGTCCTGATGCTGCCGGCGAGCGGCGCCGGCAGCGGCATCGGCCAGCGGATCATCCTCGGCTGGAACGGCTCGAAGGAGGCCAAGCGGGCCGTGCTCGGCAGCCTCCCCTTCCTGCGGGGTGCTGCCCAGGTCTGGCTGGTCACGGTGGGCGATCCGGAGGCGGTCCGGCTCGAGGCCGCGCGGACCATGCTGGAGCGGCACGACATCAGGGTCGAGCCCGTGGTCATCGAGGGCAACGGCCAGGAGGCCGGTGCGATCCTTCTCGAGCAGGCGCAGAGCCGCGATGCCGACCTCCTCGTGATGGGTGCCTACGGCCACTCCCGGCTGCGCGAGCTCTTCCTCGGCGGTGCCACCCGCCACGTCCTGCAGACGAGCGCCGTGCCGATCCTGTTCGGCGGCTGAACCAGCCTCAGCCGCGCGTCCGCAGCCAGCCGGCGAGGCCGACCACCGCGAACGCTATCCCGGCGAGCGCGTTCCAGTTGGAGAGCGAGAGCCCGAGGAGGGTGAGGCCGACCTGGTCGCAGGCCGGTGCGGCCGTGGCGAGTTGCGCCTTGAGCTCGGCCACCGAGGCTGCACCCGTCCCGGCGGCGCAGCCGGTCGGCAGGGCGAAGAGCCCCTGCTCGACCCCCACGTGGTACCAGGCGATGCCGGCCGTCACGAGGAAGAGAGCCGCCGCGAGCAGCAGTGCCGGCCGCGGCCGGCCAAATGCCAGGCCGAGCGCGGCGACGGCCAGCACGGCGAAGTAGGGATAGCGCTGCCAGTAGCAGAGCTGGCAGGGCTGGTAGCCGCCGAGATGCTGCAGCGCATAGGCCACGGCCAGGGCGGCCGCGGCGAGGAGACCGGAGAGCAGGAGCCAGGCACGGGCCGAACGCGGCATCAGAGCACCTTCAGCAACGCGAAGCCGCCGATCAGCAGCACGAAGAACGCGAGCGTCAGCCAGCCGAAATAGCGGTCGATGAACCCCTTGATCCAGGGCCCCCAGTACCAGAGCAGCCCCGCCAGGATGAAGAACCTGAGGCCCCGGCTGGCGACCGAGGCGAGGCCGAAGACCACCGGATCGAGCGACGTCACCCCGCTGGCGATGGTGATCACCTTGTAGGGGAAGGGCGTCAGCCCGGCGAAGAAGACGATCCAGGCGCCGTTGTCGTTGTACATCGCCTGGAACTCGGTGAACTTCTCGAGATAGCCGTAGAAGTTCAGGATCGGCACGCCGACCGATTCGTAGAGCCCCCAGCCGATCAGGTAGCCGAAGAACCCGCCCGCCACCGACGCCACGGTGCAGACGAGCGCAATCCAGAACGCCCGCTCGCGCTGGGCGAGGATCATCGGGATCAGCAGCACGTCCGGCGGGATCGGGAAGACCGAGCTCTCGATGAACGAAACAAGAGCGAGGATGGCGAGCGCATGCGGCTTCGCCGCCTGCAGCATCGTCCAGTCATAGAGGCGGCGCAGCAAGGGCGGCTCCAGCACAGGTCCGAGGCCCTGCGCTTACCCGGAGCCGCCCCGTCGATGCAAGCACCACGGCCGCTTGACCCCGCCCCCCCGACGCCCTAATCCCCGCGCCTGTGCCCCTGTGGCGGAATTGGTAGACGCGGCAGACTCAAAATCTGTTGCCTTCACGGGCGTGCTGGTTCGAGTCCGGCCAGGGGCACCATCCGAAGTAGAGGCTTGGTCGGCGCACAAGGCGCCGCCCAGAGAACCCCGAAAAAATGTATCGCACAGTGTCCGCGTTTGGACACAAGAACGGCCGACACCCGACTCGACGTCTGGTTGCGAGGCTTCAGGTAGCCGGAGCACCCGCCGCATGTTACAGCTCGGGGCTTTCGACCATGAATCACCGTCCTGATTCAGCGCGTCCCGACCGACCAGGCTACCCCATGGTCGAGGCCGTAGATGGGCCGTGGCACACGCGTGAATGGCAAGGCGGCAAGGTCATGCTGCGAGCAGCCGGGCGAATTCACCCGTATCTTGCCCGTCCGCCAACGTCCGAAACGATTATAGTCCGCGGCGATCTTGACCACGGCGAGCTTCGCCATACCGGGATCGATGCCATAGCGTGCGTAGAGCGCCGGGTCGTTGCCGCCAAAGACGGCGATTTCCGACACGTTTATCAGGTGCGGACCGACACGCAGCAACGCCGAGCGGCCCTCGTCGACCGAGTCGAGGGCGTAGAACGGATCGAAGGTGACCGGCCCTTCCGTCAGCCCGACCACGTCGGCGGCAAGGTCGAGCGTGGCGGTGCTGATCGCGTCGCCCCCGAGCCTGACCGCAGTCCTGGCGCCGGCGCCCGCTTCCCATGCGCACGCGACCGCGGCAGAATCCGCCACGGAGATGAGGGCGGGCACGTCCGGCGCGTCGCGCAGGAGTGCTTCGAGCAGCGCCACCGATGCGCCAGTGCTGCCGGCGAAGACCGAATCTCCGGTGTCGTGCAAGACAAGCATGCCATTGCCGGGCCGGAAGTCGGCGAGAGCGTGCTCCGTGGTCACGCCAGTCGATTCCCAGAACTCCGACCGCATCTCCCAGGCCGCCGCCGCGATCTTGTCAGCGACCAGCTGGGGATCAGCCGTGCCGTCGGTGACCGCGACCACCGCCCAGCCGCCTTCAGCCACGTCGAGCCATGGCTGCATGGGAAAAGGCGAGACGTCCAGCACGCCAGGCTCGCTTTCGGCGGCGATGGCCAGATCGAACAGGCGCTGCATCGGACCGGCATTCGTTTCGAACCGATCCATCGGCGTGATCATCGGAATCTTGCGCCAGGCCATGGCCGGGCGGAGTCCTTCAGTGAGCATCGCGAGGAGAATCCGGGTAGCCCGAAGGCCCGTCTCGTAGGGGTAGTGCGGTTCGGTCCGGTAGCCGACGATCACGTCGGCATGGCGCATCATCGTCCGTGTGATATTGGCGTGATGGTCGAGAGCGAGCACGAACGGAACATCGCCAAACTGCGCCCGCGCCGCCTCGAGTATCCACCCCTCGACGTCGTCGTGGCTCTGGGCGGCGCAGGCACCGTGAAGGATCAGGAGGACACCATCCACAGAGGTGTCGAGCAATCGCGCCTGTCCGGTGATGCCCTCCCAGAAGCGCTGCAGCACGTCGTCGGCGATGCGGCCGCCACACATGCCGATGGCCGAGCCGAGATAGAGCGGCCTGGCATCGGCGGATGAGTTCGCGAGCGCCGCGCGCATCCCGCCGACGGCGCTGTCGGCCGACGCCTTCTCGGCCATCTGCCGACCCCAGCCCACGCTGCACGCTTCGAAGTGGCGCCACCCCATGGGCTTCGGATTGAACGAGTTGCTTTCCTGGTAGAACTCCAACACCGCGAAACTCTGCGTCATGCCCGTCCCTGTTCCATGATCTGGCCGGCGGTCCCGCCGATTGTCGCCAGTGCGCCGAGTTCGTGGTGGCAGTGGATCGTGCTGCCGTTCAGGGTTCGTCTGGGGGGCGGCGCCTTGGTGTTGCACAGCGGCCCGATACGTACCGGGCAACGCGCCGCGAATGTGCAGCCGCCATCGATCTCGACCTCGGGCGGTGGCGTGGTCGCGGGCGGAGCGCGCAAGGTGACCGCTTTCGAGCCAGGCACGGCGTTGAAGAGGCTCAGCGTGTAGGGATGGTACGGCGGGGCGAATACCTCCGCGGCGGGGCCTTCCTCGACGAGCATGCCATGGAAGAGGACGGCGACGCGGTCGGCGAGCACGCGGACCACCGCAAGATCGTGCGAGATAAACAACATGGCGATCCGCCGCGACCGCTTAAGCTGGTCGAGCAGCTCGACGATGTGCGCCTGCACCGAGACGTCGAGCGCTGAGAGCACCTCGTCGCAGAGGAACAGTGCCGGCTCGACGATCATCGCCCGGGCAATGGCGACCCGCTGGCGCTCGCCGCCCGACAGCTGGTCCGGGTAGCGGCTCGCATAGGTCGAGTCGAGCTGCACGCTCTCCAGCGCCGCCGTGATCTTGCGCCTCCGCGTCGCCGCGTCGTCGCGGAAGAAGACCTCCAGCGGCTGCTCGAGGATCCGGCCGACCCGCATGCGCGGGTTGAGCGAGGCATCGGGGTTCTGGAAAACGTACTGGATATCCCGGCAGGCGGCGAGGGCACGCTGGCGCAGGAGCGGTGCTAGCGGCGTCCCACTATAGCGAATGCGGCCGGCGAGCGGCGACAGCAAGCCGCTGATGCCGCGTGCAACGGTGGACTTGCCGCTGCCCGACTCGCCGACCAGCGCCAGCGTCTCGCCAGCACGAATGGCGAGGCTGATATCGCGCACGACGGGCCTCGGCCGCGCGAGGAACCCACCGCCGCGGTAGCCGAGGCTTACGCCATCGAGCTCCAGCAGCGGTGCGGCCGCCTCCCGGTCCGTCGGCTTCGGGGCGACAGCCACCCGAGGTGCTGACGTTCGGGCCGCGACGAGTTCGTGGCGCTGGCAGGCGACCGCGTGACCCGGGGCGAACTCGACCAGTGCCTGCGGCGTGTCGCGACAGGACGGTGCGGAGAACGCGCACCGCGGCTGGAAAGGGCACCCCGGCGGCAGTTGGTCACGACGCAGCAGCCCGCGCAGCGGCTCGGAGCGCCCTCCCGCCGGAGCGCCCGGCAACGGTCGCGAGCCGAGCAGGCCGATGGTGTAGGGGTGGCGCGGTGCTGAATACAGCACGTCCGCCGGTGCTATCTCGACCACTTGCCCGGCGTACATGATCCCGACGCGGTCGGCGATCTCGCTCAGTACTGCGAGGTCGTGGGTGACGTAGAGCATCGACATGCGCGTCGTCGTCTTCAGCCGCCGCAGAAGGTCGAGCACCTGCTTCTGCGTCGTCGTGTCGAGTCCTGTGGTTGGTTCGTCGAGCACCACGACGTCGGGTCGGCAGGCAAGTGCCATGGCGATCATGAGGCGTTGCTGCTGACCGCCGGAGAGCTGGTGCGGATAGCGTCGTGCCATTCCCTCGACACCGTCCAGGCCGGTCAGACGGAACAACTCGGCGAGCCGGTCCCTCAGCGCCACCCGGCCGCCATCGAAGTCGTGGGCTGTCAGCACCTCGGCGATCTGCGCGCCCGCCCGCATCCCCGGGCTGAGCGACGTTGTCGGGTTCTGCGGTACGAGCGCTATACGATTGCCGCGGAGTTGGCGGAGGTCGCGCTCGTCCATCCCCAGAACATCGCGGCCCCTGAACAGCAGGCGCCCGGAGTCAATCCGTGCGTTCGGGTGGCGGTAGCCCAACGTCTGGCCGACGAGCGTTGACTTGCCTGATCCGGATTCGCCCGCGAAGCCCAGCACTTCGTTGGCCGACAGTGAGAAGCCGGCCGCGCGCACCGCCGTCAGCCACCGACCCTCGTGGCGGTAGGACACCGTGATGTCGCTGGCGTCCAGCAATGGGCGATCGTTCATGCCGCACCCGTCCGTGCCGAGCGCCCGACCAGCCGGGCCAGTCCCTCGGTGAACAGATTGAGGCCGATGACGAACAGCGTGAGCATCAGCCCGGGACCGAGCACGGTGTGGGGTGCGACCACCATCAGGTTGCGATTCGAGCTGATCATCAGGCCCCATTCAGGAGTCGGTGGCTTGACGCCGAAGCCGAGGAATCCCAGTGTTCCGACCAGAATCGGGGCGTAGCCGGCGCGGATCGCGAACTCCACGAGCAGCACGCCGGCCGCGTTGGGCGCAAGCTCTCGCCAGATGATCGTGAACGGTCTCTGCTTGCGCAGGCGAGCGATCGTGACGAAGTCGCGCGCCGCAATCTCGATCGCGGCCGAGCGGGCCATGCGCGCCACCCGCGGCAGGTAGATCAATGTCAGCACGAAGACCACGGCGATCGGCTCGCCGCGGAAATAGGGCCCGAGCACCGTCAGGAGCAGCAGCCCCAGGATCAGGAACGGGATGCTGATCAGCGCCTCGTTGAGACGCTGCAGGATTTCGTCGATCGGCCCCCGGATGAAGCCGGAGAACAGGCCAAGGAAGGCGCCGGCAACGAGCCCGCCGGCCGCACCGAGGAACGACACGAGGACGTCGACCCGCGCGGCGGCGACGGACCGGCTGAACACGTCGCGGCCGAGTTGGTCGGTCCCGAACAGGTGGGAGAGGGAGGGACCTTCGAGCGGCTTGCCGGTGCCGATCTGTGCCGGATCGTAGGGCAGGACATAGGTCCCGATCGCCGCCATGGCGACGAAGACGGCGATGATCGCCGTTCCGATCCGAAACGTCGCGGGCGTCGACCACCACGCCCGCCACCAACGCACCAGGATGCGCTCCGGAGGCCGGCAGGCACCGTGCAGGTCTTCAGCCATAGGGCGCTCGCACCGCTATGGCATGCGCCCACTCGACAAGCGTGACGACATCCACCACCGGCACGCCGACGGCGGCCTGGATTGCCGCGGCATAAGGCGGCAACTCGCTGCACTGGAGGACGACGCAGGCGATTCGCGGCTCATCGTCGACCAGCTTTGCGACGAGGTCGCGCACCTGCAACTCCAGCGCAGCGTCGTCCAATTCGTCCCCGTTCGCCAGGACCGGCGCGAAGGCAGGCAGGCCGCGGGCTTCAGCGACCACGATCCGGTCGTCGTCGGGGATGCCGCACTCGCGTCGGACCCGGTCGGTGTAGGCGTGGGCGGAGGAGAAGACGATGGCGAGGCGCCGATCTGAACCGAGCGACCCGAGCAACAGCGGCACGAGCAGCATCACTGACGTGAACACGGGCACGTTCACCGCATTGGCGACCGCCGACTGATGGTTGGCGAAGGATCCGCATGCGCCGACGATCGTCCGGACTCCGGCCTTCTCCAGCTTCTGCGCCGCCGCGACGATGCGCGCCCGGCCCGACTCTGCGCCCGCCAGGAGATCGGGGATGGCCAACCCGTCCACGCATTCGTAGCGGATCGGAAAGGGAAAGGTGGTCGCGTTCTGGGCGTTCCCGGGCACCAGCGGATAGCCGGAAGCGATGTGCAGAACCCCGACCTCCTGGCCCCACACCGATCGTCGACCGGGATTCCTGACGGTTCCGCGCAAGTCAGAGCGACCTTCCACTGGCTCTCTCGAGACCACGCTAGCGTCGCAGTTGCGGCAGTCAACAACTGGTATATCATATAACTGCCCGACGGCGCATTGCCCCTATTGTCCGGTGAGCCTTGCAGCAATGCGGATGGGCCTGAGGAACGGACTTCTTGCGGGACCAGGAAATAGGGAGCTCAACATGAAGCAGTGGCCATTTGGCTTGGCGGTCGCCGGTCTATGTGCGGTCGTTGCAGTTTCGGCACGCGCGCAGGAATGCGTCCGCGTCGTCGGGACCAACCTCGACGCTGGCAACACCACGATGGATCCGGCGTTCCTGTCGACCGACGACGACGCTTACCATCAGTTCGCCATCTACAATCGCCTCGTCGATCTCGACGACAACATGGAGCCGATCCCCGAGTTGGCCGAGTCGTGGTCGGTTTCGGACGATGGCCTGACTTGGACGTTCAAACTGCGTGAGGGGATCACCTTCCACGACGGCAGCACGTTCGATGCCGGCGACGTCGTCTACACCATCAGGCGCGTGCTCGATCCCGCGGTCGGTTCACCAGGCGCCGGCTCGGTATCGTTCCTTAACGCCGACGGCATCGTCGCGGTCGATGATTTGACAGTGAGCATCACCACCGACGATATAGTGGCCGAACTGCCGACCCTGATCGCCGTCAAGAACCTGCTGATCGTCTCCGAGGGTGCGACTGCGGAAGATCTCAAGCTGCACGGCAACGGTACCGGTCCGTTCGTCCAGGAGCGGTTCAGCCCGGACGAAAATCGCCGTATCGTCCGGCGCAACGCGAACTACTGGAAGGACGGGCTGCCCAAGGCCGAGTGCCTGGAAATCTGGGCGATGACGGAAGAGGTGCCGCGCACCGCGGCGCTGCTGTCTGGCGAGATCGACCTGCTGCTCAATACACCGGCGTCCAGCATTCCGCAGCTTTCAGCCGACCCGAGCGTCGAATTGCTCTCCACCGGCCCGGGCAGCGACTACAGCTTCATCATGCATCGCGACACGCCGCCGTTCGACGATCCGAAAGTGGTCGCCGCGCTGAAGGCCGTCGTGGACCGCCAGGCCCTGGTCGACACCGTCCTGCTCGGTTACGGCGAAGCGGCCAACGACAACCCGATTCCCGTGAGTTGGCCATCGGCCTACATGCACGAGGCACCGCCGCCCGACATCGAGCGGGCGACGCAGCTCCTGGCCGAGGCCGGCTATCCCGACGGCATCGACATCGATTTCCAGACCGGCGAGGGGCTGGGCGGCATGATCCTGCTGAGCGAAGCCTTTCAGCAGCAGGCGGCACAGGCGGGGATCAGGATCAATCTCATCCAGCACCCGGCCGACCAGTACTGGTCGACGGTATGGATGAAGTATCCGTTCCACTTCGGCAGCTGGTCGGCCCGCCCGCCGGCGCAGGCGCTGACGGTCGCGGCCCACTCGAGCTCGGAGTGGCACGAAACCGCATGGAACAACGCCGCGTACGACGCGCTGATGGATGCCGCGGCCAAGGAGCTCGACCCGGACAAGCGAGGTGAGATGTACAAGGATGCACAGCGCATGATCGCCGAGGAAGGCGGCTACATCACGCCGTTCTTCATCTTCGAGAATGCCGCGATCCGGACCGAGTGCTCCGGTTACACGCCGCACGTCCAGAGCAACAACATCGGCTACGAAACGCTGGTGTGCGAACGTTAGGCTGACAACGGGCGTGGCGTGCCGGCAGTGATGGCCGGCACGTCATGCCGGCGTGGCGAGGCCTGGACGACCGGACGTCCGGTGGTGTGAGACAGACATGCAACTGATAAGGCTGGTTGCCACGCGAGTCGGTTGGGCGGCACTGACCCTCTTCCTGGTGTCCGTGCTGGTCTTCATCATGGTCGATTTGCTGCCGGGCGACGCCGCCAACGCGTCGCTCGGACGGTTCGCTTCGGAGGACCAGCTCGAGACCTTCCGTGCCCGGGAGGGCCTCAACGATCCGGCGTTTGAAAGATATGGGCGATGGATCGGACAGGTAGCGCATGGCGATCTCGGCGACTCGATCGTCGGTTCGCTTCCCGTGTGGCAGATCCTCGGTCCGCGACTGGCGAACACGCTGGCTCTGGCCGCCCTCTCGATGGCGATCTTCCTGCCGCTCGTTGTCGTCATCGCGGCGATCCAGGCAGCCCGGCGCGAACGGCCGGTCGATCATGCGCTGTCGTTCGTCACCCTGGTCGTCTTCTCCATCCCGGACTTCTTTCTCGGCACTGTCCTGCTGCTGCTGTTCGCGCTCGCGATACCGATCCTGCCAGCAATCTCCCACGTCGATAGCGATACGGCGCTGCCAGCCTACCTTCGAGCACTGGTCTTGCCGGCGCTGACCATCGCTCTTGTCATGACCGTCCACACCGTGCGGATGCTCCGCGACAACCTGATCGAGGTGCTGGAGTCCGAGTATGTGCGGATGGCGACCCTCAAGGGTCTGCGACCGTGGCGTGTCCTTTTTGTCCACGCCTTCCCGAACGCGCTGGTGCCGTCGCTCAACATCGTGGCACTCAATTTTGCCTACCTGATCGGCGGTGTCGTGGTGGTGGAACGGATCTACGCGTTTCCCGGCATGGGCAGCCTGCTGGTCGATGCGGTCAAGAATCTCGACTATCCAGTCATCCTGGCGACGACACTGATCGCATCCGTCTTCTACGTGGCCGCCAACCTTGTCGCCGACATCGTGACGATCATCGTCAATCCGCGCCTGCGGAACCCCTGAGCCGCGCACCGTGGAGCCGCGCTGCCAGAAAGATCTTCAGGAACCAGGGAGGCCGCCTGTGGGAGAGCCAAAGCTAGCGACCCTTCGCCCGGAGGTCGCACTGTGATCGCGGCCGAGGCAGGCAAAGGGCTTGCGCGGAAGGGCGGCGACGCCGTCGCGCTCTGACCCATGTCCGCTGCAGGGACAGAAGGCGCCGCGAAGGAACTGCCGTTCAGGCGGCCGAGCCGGGAGACACTGCACGACCGGATCTACGCCTCGTTGCGTGAGGCGCTGGTGGCGGGCAAGTTCATGCCAGGCCAGGTGCTCTCCAACCGGGCCATCGCTGAAGCGATGGGCAGCAGTCCGATTCCCGTGCGCGAAGCGCTGCGCCGGCTTATCTCGGAGCGCGGCTTGGTGGTGCTCCGCAACGGCTCGGTGGCGGTGCCGGAATTCTCGGCAGCCGAGTTCGAGGATCTCCGGAACGTGCGCTGCATGGTCGAAGGTGAGGCGGCAGAGCGCGGCGCCGGCCGCATGTCGGCCGCGGCCGTCAACCACCTCGAGCGCGCGTGCGGGACGATGGAGAAGGCATTCGCGAAGGGCGACCGGGAGCTGTATCTCCTTGCCAACAAGAAGTTCCACTTTGCGATATACAGTCAGTGCGGCTCGCCGCTCCTCATTTCGATCATTGACAGCCTGTGGCTTCAACTTGGGCCATTCCTGAACCTATCGGTCGCGCCTGAAGCCTTCGATTTCGGCATCGCTCACCAGCGCGCTGTCGTTGCCGCAATCCGCGCGGGTAATACCCGAGCGGCACGCGAATCCGTCCTGCGCGACATCATGGAGTCGGCTGCCTACATTCTGGCCAATGCCAGGAGGGGCGGCACGCGGGGCGAGAAGCAGCCCACCGCCCGCTCGCCAAGCGGCCGGATCAGGATACGATGATGTTCGTACCTGTCGTTCCAAACCGCGTCGCAGGGTGGATTTGGCGTTTTCAGAACTCTTACGCCATGCAATCGACCAAGCACAGGTATTGACGTTGTCCCCGATTTGCCCCGGTTCATGTGCCGCCAACCTCGCCTAAGTCACCGAGGCATGGCTCAGCTCGCGAGAGCAGTGATGCGGTTCTTTCGCTTCTCCAGCTCGCGGGCGAGGTGGTCGCTCATGGCGCGTCGGGCACCATCCTGATCGCGGCGCTCGATAGCCGCGAAGATGGCCCAGTGATCGTCGATGTCGCCCTTGCCGGGCAGAGTCTCGTCCTTGGCGTAGTAGGAGACGACGGCGCCGCCGAGCCGCAGTAGCGCGCTGTTGTGGGCGGCGCGGATGACGTCGAGGTGGAAACCCAGATCCTCGGGCGGGCGGAAGCCGAGTGCCACGGCTTGCTCCAGCATTTCCGCGTCCCGTCGCAGCTGCGCGATCTCGCCGTCGGTCGCGCGCAGCGCCGCCAGGGCGGCCGCGCCCGGCTCGAAGATGTGGCGCACCTCGAGCAGCTCCAGCGTCGTGCGCTCCTCGTTGGTGAAGACGTCGGCGTGGATGAGTAGATCGGGACGCAAGGCCTGCACATATGTCCCTTTTCCGGGCTGCACCGCGACCAGTCCCATGGCCATCACGGCGCGGATTCCCTCGCGCACCGCGGACCGCCCGACCGAGCAGAGTTTGGCGAGCTCCGCCTCGCTCGGCAGCCGATCGCCGACGCCGTAAGACCCGCTCCGCAGGAGCCGCAGCAGATTGTCGACGACGATGCTGGTCGCGTTGGCGGGTCGTGCGGGTCGTTCGCTCATTGTCACTCCGACATGCGTCGCTGCGGACCTCCTTCAGGCCGGCGCGACGATTGGCACAAAATGCGCGAATGCCGAAAGCGATGCGCGCAAACTCATCAGACATGCTTGTATATTGTGCACGATATGGGCTTGCAATACCCGCTAAGCAAGGGCAACACTGTCGCCCATGACATCAGACAAGTTGGACCGATCAATGTGTACGCAGCTTGGCGTTGCCCGCCTCGACGGGCCATCCTTGGTCCAGGGAGGCCAGTGCGGGTCGTGGGATCTGGTCTACCGCGTCGGCGCGGCGGGCATCGACGACGGTGGCCGCGTACGTCTCTGCTTTCGCATCAACAGCGACTGGGGAGCGCCGCAGTTCGACAGTCCGGCAGCAGTCAACTACGTGACCGCGACGACGACCGGCGAGGCTCGTCTGACCTGCAGCTACCACTATCGCGGCTACATCCGGCCATGGTCGAAGGCGCTGACCGTCCTCGTGGACAATGGCTGCCTCGCGGAGGGCGACGAGGTCAGGCTTCGCCTGGGCGATCGGAGCGGCGGCGGGCCCGGCTTCGAGTCCCAGCCCTATGCCGAAGAACGTGCGGAATTCGCGGTCTTCGTGGATTCCGGCGGCACCGGCAGCTACCGGCGTGTCCCGCTCGACGGGGTCATTACGGTGCACGGTGGACCGGCGGTCGATGTCGGTCTCGTCATTCCGGCCGATATCGTGGTGGGCGAGAGCTTCCGGGCCGGCATCGTCGCCCGCGACGCCTGGGGCAACAAGGCCACGGGACGCCAGGTCATCGCGCTCGAAGCGGACCTGCCGGTCGAGGGGCTGCCGGACACGGTGGAAATCGTCGACGGCACGACGACGATCGCAGGCCTGACCTGCACCGAGGCCGGTGTCCTGCGGCTGCGGGCGAGGCTCGATGGACGACGGTATGTCGGCAATCCCGCCGAGGTCCACGCCACGCCGCCGGCCGTCCGCCGCTGGTGGGGAGACCTTCACGGCCAGAGCTCCGAGACCTGCGGCACCGGTCCCGTCGGCGACTACCTGGATCACGCCCAGAATGTCGCCTTCATCGATTTCGCCGGCCACCAGGGCAACGACTTCGAGATCACCGACGAGGCATGGGAGGTGCTGTGCTCGGCCCTGAACGCCGCCAACGTCCCCGGTCGATTCGTGACGTTCATCGGCTACGAATGGTCGGCGAACACGGCGGCCGGCGGCGACAACAATGTCATGTTCGTGGGTGACGAGGCGCCGATCCACCGCTCCGCCGACTGGCTGCTGCCCGGGCCGGTGCGCGACCCGCTCGCCTGGACCCTGGACGCGCTCAAGGAGCGGCTTGCCGGGCGCGACGACGTCATGCTGGTTCCCCATGTCGGCGGCCGCTACGCCCATCCAGGGATGATCGAGCAGCGCTACGCGCCGCTGGTCGAGATCTGGTCGACCCACGGCGAGTTCGAGTGGCTGTTCGAGGAGGCTGTCGCCAATGGCCAGCGGGTCGGCATCTCCTGCGGCAGCGACGACCACACCGGCAGGCTGGGTGCCACCTTGCCGGGCCGGAACGCCTTCGCGGTCCGCGGCGGGCTGCTCTGCGTCACCGCTCCGGAGCTGACCCGTCCGGCGATCTGGGAGGCGATCAGGAACGCCCGGACCTGCGGCACCAATGGCGAGCGCATCCTCGTTTCGGTCAGTGCCGAGGACGTCGGTCCAGGCGGCGACGCCCGCGCCGGTGCCGCGGTGACTGTCACCGTCCATGGCACGGCGCCGATCGAGCGGATCGAACTACGTCGCGGCCTCGCGGAAGTGGTCGACGAGCATCGAGCCACGGCGCGGATTCAGGGCGGGATCCGCGTCAGCTGGCGCGGTGCCCGCAATCGGGGCCGCGAGCGTGAGCTGCGCTGGGACGGCTCGCTCACCGCGCACGGGACCACAATCGTCGACGCGCAGCCCTACGCCTTCGACCGCCGGGTCGAAGGCATCGAGCGCGCTAATGGCCGCGTCACCTGGCGCTCGACCACGGCAGGCGACACCGACGGCGTCGACCTCATCCTGAGCGATGCGGATTCGGGGACGCTCGAGATCGCGACGCCGCTCGTTTCGGCGCAGGTCGATCTCGGCACCCTCGGCGACGCGGCGCAAGTCCACGAGGTCCCGGATCTGCTCGATGCCAGGCTCGTGGTCGAGCGCCGGTTCGCCCCCCTCGGGGACGATGTCTCCTGCGTGCTTCGTCTTCCGGCGTCGGTGACCGAGCCCGTGCCCTTCGTCGTCGTCGTGCATCAGGTGGACGGCGGCAAAGCCTGGGCCTCACCCCTATGGGTGAATGTGCAGTGAACCTCATGCAACAGGAGAGTAGCATGAAGACCTTGTCGAAGAGCGCTGTCGTCGCGACCTTGCTGGGTTCCGTGATCGTCCTGCCGGGGTATGCGGCCAACGCCCAGGACGCCACCGAACTCGCCGTGCGCTACGGCGCCATCCCGGAGCCGCAGCTCGTCGCCAAGGAGATGGGCTGGTTCGAGGAAGCCCTCGGCATCCCGATCAACTGGGTCACGATCAGCGGCGGCGCCAACGCCATCACCGCCATGCAGTCCGGCTCGCTTCACATCGCCTGCGGCGTCGGCACGCCGCCGATCGCGGCGGCCCTGTCGCAGGGCGTGCCGCTGAAGATCTTCTGGATTCAGGACAACGCGCCGGAGTCGCTGGCGGTCAATCCGGAAGTCGCCACCAGCGTCGCCGACCTCGCCGGCAGCAAGATCAGCGCGCTTGTCGGCTCCACCATGTATTTCGCCCTGGTCATCGCGCTCGAGAAGGAGGGCCTGACTTCCCGGGACCTCGAGATCATCGACCTGCCGATCGAGGAGGCCGTTGCCGCCTACCGCCGCGGAGACATCGACGGCGCCATCCTGCCGCATCCCGCCATCGACGTGCTGATGGACGAGGGGGCAGAGGAGATTATGTCGCCGGTCGATCGCACGGAGAAATACGGCTACTCGCTCTTCGACGCCTGCGTCGTGCTGGATGAGTTCGCCGAGGCCAACCCGGAACTCCTGGAGAAATGGGTGGCTGTCGAAGCGCGCGCTAACGACTTCCGCTATGCGAATGAAGCGGAAGCCGCGGCGACGATCGCCAAGGCACTGACTGTCGACGAGGCAACGGCGCTCAACGGCCTCGCCGTCTCGGTTCAGCCGAGTGCCAGGGAGCAGCTCGATCCTCTGTGGCTCGGCGAACCCGGCTCGGAAGGCTCCGGCGTTGCCGAGGCGATCGAGATCACGGCACAGTTCCAGTACGATCTTGGCCGCATCCCGGCCATGCCCGAAGACGTCGACTCGGCCATCGATTCGAGCTTCATCGCGAAGGTCGTCGAGTAGAAACAGCAAATCGCCGGCCGCGCCTCCAGGCGGGAGCGCGGCCGGCTGCTGCAGGGACGACTTCCGAGTGGCGCAAGCATGACCTTCGCGACGATTTGGCAAAGACGGGCCGGCCAGACGCTCATTCGGGTCTTGGCCGTGCTGGTGGTTTGGCAGGCCTATATCGTCCTGCTGCAGCCGACGCCGATCGCCTTCCCCTCGCCGCTGGCCGTGTGGCGGGCGGTCGTTGGCATCATCGACCGGGGCTTCGTCGACTACACCCTCGGCGAACATGTTCTCGCCAGCGTCTCGCGTCTGGTCCCGGCCTACCTCCTGGCCCTCGCCGTCGGCATTCCGGTTGGCTACCTGATGGCGCGCCTCGACTTCTTCCGGCGGATGATCACGCCCTTCATCACGCTCTTCCGGCCGCTGCCATCCTTCGCCTGGCTCGCCCTGATCGTGGTCTGGCTCGGCTTCGGGGAGGCGTCCAAGATCGCCGTCGTGTTCGTCGCCGCCGTTACCATCGTGATCCTCGGCACGCTCGATGCGGTGATGCGGGTGCCGGACGTCTATCTCGACGCCGCACGGGCGATGGGGACGCCGCCTTCGAAGATCGTCACCCATGTGACAATACCGGCGGCGACGCCGCAGATCCTGGCGAGCGCTCGCGTGGCACTCACCGTGAGCTGGGCGGCCCTGATCGCCTCCGAACTCGTGGCCGCCAATTCCGGCATCGGCGTCATCATCATCCAGTCCGCACGCTTCATCCGCACCGACCAGACCTTCGCCGGTCTCATCTTCCTCGCCATCATCGGCGGCCTCACCGATCGCGCCATGAGCTTCCTCGAGAGCCGGGTGGCGCCATGGGCGAACCGATGACCGCGACGCTACGGACCGCGGCTCGATCCGCCAGCCCGATTCGTTCGATCCTCCGGCGAATGGGCGGGTGGCATTTCGCCCCCTTCGTCCTCGGCCTCGTCCTCGTCCTCGCCTTCTGGGCCGGCATGGCGAGCGTGCTGCCGCCGGAACTGCTGCCGGGTCCGACGGCGGTCGTCGCCAAGGGTGCGCAGCTGATGACCGAGGAGTACGTATCGGCCACGCTGCCCGGTCACGTCCTCATCAGCCTCTATCGCGTGATGATGGGCTTCACTCTCGGCGTCGTCGTGGCGATCGTTCTGGGTTACATCATCTTCATCTCACCGCGGCTGCGCGGCTGGGTCGAGTTCGTGCTGGCGATGCTCCTGCCGCTGCCGCCGTTCACGCTGATTGCGGTCTTCATCATCTGGTTCGGGCTCGGGGAGGCGCCGAAGATCGCGCTGATCTTCTTCGGCGTCTTCAGCCGCATGGCGATCTATGCGGCCGCCGCGTTCAGGGCGCTGCCGGACGCGCTGCACGACGCGGCAAGGGCGCTCGGCGCGAGTCCGGTCCAGATCTTCCTGCGCATTCGCCTGATGGCCGCGCTGCCCGATCTCTTCGTCGGCCTGCGGATCATGCTGGCACTCGCCTGGACTTCGGTGATGGGCGCTGAACTGATCGCCGCGGGCGAGGGTGTGGGATGGATGATCTGGACGGCGGCCCGCAACCTGCAGACCGACGTCATCTTCGTCGGCGTCCTCACCATCGCGGCGATGGGCGCCATCATGGATGCAATCGTCGTCTGGCTGACCAAAGCCGTCACCGGGGGCTGGGCGACCCGCCTGCGTGGAGCCTGAGACCATGAGCCATTCGCCCGGAGCGGCCGTCGAGGTGCTTGACCTGCATCAGGTCTTTCAGACCGGAGGGCAGGATCTCGTCGCGCTCGAGCACTTTTCGCTCGACCTGCATTCCGGCGAGTTCGTCGCCGTGGTGGGCCCTTCAGGTTGCGGGAAATCGACCCTGCTAAGGGTGCTCGCCGGGCTCGACCAAGCATCATCGGGTACCATGGAGATCAATGGCAGGCCGGTGAACGGCGCCCGCGAGCGTACGGGCGTCGTGTTCCAGAAGCCGGCCCTCTTCCCGTGGCTGAACGTCCTGGACAACGTCACGTTCGGGCCGAAGATGCGCGGTGTCGCCAATGACGAGGCGCGCTCGCAAGCCCGACACTACCTGCGGGCGGTGGGCCTCAAGGACTTCGAGTCCTATCCGGTCTACAACCTTTCCGGCGGCATGCAGCATCGCGTGGCCCTGGCACGCTCGTTGATCGGCCGCCCCGATCTGCTCCTCATGGACGAGCCGTTCGGCGCGCTCGACGCGCAGACCCGTGGCACCATGCAGGACCTGCTCATCGAGATCTGGCGTGATGACGCCTCGACCGTCCTCTTCATCACCCATGATGTCGACGAGGCGCTGAAGCTCGCCGATCGCGTGGTCGTCATGACCGCACGGCCTGGCCGGCTGAAGCTGGACATGAAGGTGGGGCTGCCCCGGCCCCGGGATCTTTCCGTGCTGGTATCCGAGGAGTTCGGGGCCCTGAAACGCGTCGTGCTGGACGCGATCACCGAGGAAGCGCGGACAACGCAGGAGCTGGAGATGGAAGCGGTACGCAGTGCCGGAGGACGGACGTGAGCGGGGCGCTTCTTGGAAAAGTCGTGCTCGTCACGGGTGCGGGCGGAGGGATCGGCGCGCCGGTCGCCCGCCATCTCGGCGCCGCGGGTGCCGACGTGGCGGTGGGCGAGCTTGCGGCTGACCGCGCCGAGAAGGTCGCAGCGGAGATCGTGGCCGCCGGCGGCTCGGCGATCGCCGTCGCCGGCGACGTCTCGATGGAGGCTGACGTCACGGCCATGTTCGATGCAGCCGTGGATCGCTTCGGGCGGATCGACGGGGTCGTGCACCTCGCCACCTTCACCGGCAACGGGCCGTTGCTCGAGTTTCCCCTCGACCGGTTCGACCAGATCGTCGCCGTCAACCTGCGCGGCGCCCTGCTGGTCGGCCGCACCGCCGCGCGGCACATGATCGCCCGGCGGGCCGGCGGCAGCCTCGTGCTGTTCTCGTCCGTCACCTCGCTCTACGGGGCACCCGGCCAGGCGATCTATGGCATGACGAAGGCCGGGCTGCAGGGTCTGATCAAGTCGATGGCGATCGAATGGGCGCCGCACCGGATCCGCGTGAACGGCCTTTCGCCAACGACCACCGACACGCCGCTCGCGAAGGCTTGGCTGGATTCCGACCCGACGCTGCGCGACACCATCGCCAGCAGCGTTCCGCTCGGGCGCCTGGCGGAGCCGGAGGACTTCTTCGGCACGCTGGAGCTCCTGCTCGGCGACGGTGCCGGATTCATCACCGGCCAGACGATCTTCGTCGATGGCGGCGTCTCGGTCACCCACCCGCTGATCAAGCGATGATGCTCGACGCGCACATCCACGTCTGGCAGGCGGGTGACGGGCATCCGATCTGGATCCGTGACAAGATCGGCGCGCTAGGCCGGACGCGTTCGCTCGACGATTTCGCGGCGGACGCCGGTGCTGCCCACGCGATCCTCGTCCAGGCCGCCGCGGCGGAAGCCGAGACCCTCGACCTCTGCCGTCTGGCCGAAGCGTCGCCGATGGTCGAAGGCGTGGTCGGGTGGGTGGACCTCCATGCGCCTGATGTCGCCGAACGCATCGACCGCATCGCGGCGTCGTCGATGCTCAGGGGGGTCCGGCTCATCCTCGCGTTCGGCGACGCCGCCGCGGACGTGCCGGCATTGGCGCTGCGCGAGCTCGCGCGGCGGGGCCTCGTCCTGGACGTGCTCGCGACGCCCGAACAGCTGCACCGGGTCCTGCGGATGCAGGACGCAGCTCCGGAGCTGAAGATCGTCGTGAATCACTGCGGCCGGCCGCGGGTCATGTGCGGGATGGATCCGGCATGGCGGGCCGCGATGCTGGAGCTCGGCCGCAGCTCCGCTGCGGTATGCAAGCTTTCGGGTCTGATCGAGCGCGCCGGGATCGAGTGGGACAGCCGCTCTCTTGCGCCGTTCGTGGCGGTCGTGCTCGAGGCCTTCGGACCGTCGCGGCTCGCTTTCGCCTCTAACTGGCCGATGCTCGAGCTGGTCGGCACGCATGGTCGCTGGACCGCGGCACTGACCCAGATCCTGGATGAAGAGGGCGTCGATCCGGCGGGCCGCAAAGCTATATTCGGCGGCACCTGTCGCGTCGCCTACGGGATCGGTTGCCCGGCTCGGCCGGGGGTGTCCGAATGAGTCAGGCGAAACCTCAGTCGGGGTGGCGGGCGCGGGTTGCCGCACGCTCCATGTGGCAATACGCCGAGCGCCTGCCCGTTCCTGCCGGCGCGGACATCGTGACGCTGGGCGAGGGCGGCACGCCCATAGTCGCGAGCCGCCTCGCCACCGACTTCCGGCTGCTGTGGAAGGACGAGAGCCGCAACCCGACGGGGTCGCACAAGGATCGAGCGCTGTCGATTGCCGCGACCCATGCCCGGGCCTCGGGTGCCCGCGTCATGGTCGTCGTCTCGGCTGGCTCGACGGGGTTGTCCAACGCGGCCTATGCCGCTCAGGCCGGCCTCGCCGCGGTGACGCTGGTGGGCGGTGAAGCGCCGGCAGCGCGACTGATGCCCGTCCAAGCGCTCGGCTCGCTGATCATCAACGTCGACGCGCCGATCGACGACGTCATCGCCGCGGTACGCGGCTTCAACGGCCATGACGGCATCTACGATGCTTCCACGACCCGTCTGTCCAATCCGATGCAGGCGGAGGCACCCAAGACCATCGCCTGGGAGATCGTCGACGATCTCGGCGCGGCACCCGACTGGGTGCTCGTGCCGACCGGCGGCGGCGGCACACTAGGCGGCCTTTATCGCGGCTTTCGCGAGCTCCTGGATCACGGGGCAATCAACCGGCTGCCGCGCCTGGTCGCGGTGGTGCCGAGTGGCTACGACGCACTGCGGCGCGCATTGGCGGAAGGCATCACGGACCAGGCCGCGTTCGACGCCCTCCCCTATGACGACCATACCGAGACCGTACTCACGAAGCTCTCGCACGCTCACCCGCCGGACGGGATGGAAGCCCTCCAGGCGATTCGCGCCACCGGCGGGCGGGTGCTGATCTGCGACGACGCGAGCGCCATCGCCGCGGTGCGGAGGATCGGTGCCGCGGACGGCCTGTACCTGGAGCCATCCTCGAGCGTCGTCTGTGTCGCCATGGACGAACTCTGGCGGGAAGGCGCCATCCGTCGCGGTGAGACCGTGGTGGCGCTGGCCTGCGGATCCGGCTTTCGCGAAACGTTCGTGCTTCAGTCGGCGATGCATCTCGAACCGACGCGCTGCCGCCTCACGGACATTCCGGCAGCGATCCGGGCAAGCCTCGACGAGGCAGGTCGCGAGCCACGCTCGAGACCGTGAAGGAACGCGAAACGGTGCGTGCCTGCTTTCGGATCAAGTAACCTACAATTGCACAGATCAGACTTTGACCAATCATGATGGCCAGCCCGTTTGCTTTACGCTCAGGAGTGCAATTACGGGCGTGCTGGTTCGAGTCCGGCCAGGGGCACCATCCGACGAGGCGAGCTCGCGCGCCGGCGGGGCCCCTGGCACAACCCGCGCTCAGTAGTCCCAGAAGGCCGGCACCCAGCGAAAGGTGTCGCCGTCTGTCGCCACATGGCCGATGGAGGGGAACGGCAGGTGCGTCGCCACCAGGAGCTCGCCGTTCGCCGCCAGCTCCTGCAGCAGACCGACGCGGACGCGGGCCGCTTCCTCCGGGTCATGCTCGAAGCCGTTGTGCCAGTCCGGGTGGTCGAACCCGACCGTGAAAACGGCGTCGCCGGCGAAGGTCAGCCGGTCGCCCCGGGATGCGAGGCGGACCACGCTGTGCCCGGGCGTGTGGCCTCCCGTGCGGCGGACGACCACGCCGGGCGCCACTTCGTGCTCGTCATCGAAAAGCCGCAGCCGGCTGCGATATGCCTCGACGAACCGCCTGGCGGTCGCCCGAAGTGCCTCCGGGAAACCCGGCGGCATGGAGGCGTGCGTGAAGTCGGGCGCCTCCCAGAACGCGACCTCGGCGGCCGCCACATGGATGCGCAGGTCCGGACGGAACCGGTCCTTCACGCCGCCGACGAGCAGCCCGCCGATGTGGTCCATGTGCATGTGCGTCAGCACCACGTCGGTGACGGACGCGAGGTCGATGCCGGCGGCCTCGAGGCGCCTGACCAGCTGCCCGGCCCTTGGCAGGTTCAGGTCCGGGTCCGCGCCGAGCCCGGCGTCGACGAGGATGGTTTGCGCGCCGCTGCGCACCACCACCACGTTCAGCGACCAGTCGAAGGCATCCGGCGGCAGGAACATGTCGTCCAGCCAGGCCGCCCGGACGGCCGGGTCGGCATTGTGCGCCAGCATGGCGGTCGGCAGCGGCAGCACCCCGTCGCTGACCACCAGCACCTCGATCTCGCCGACCCGGAGCGCATAGCGCGATGGCACCAGCTCCTCGGGCCCCGGTCTGCCCGGGTGCGGGGCGATGCCCAGCTTCGTCTCTGTCTCCTGCAGAACCATGGTCATGGTCGTCCTCCTGTTTCTCGAATGGGGAATCTCAGGTGAAAGCAGCCCTGCCGGCGCGCGAGCGTCGGATCGCCCAGAGCACCAGTGCGATGCCGATGAGCGCCGGCAGGGTGACGGCGGGAAAATCGCGCGGGATGGCCGAGGGCGCGCAGATGCCGACGGCGACTTCCCAGAAGTGGAAGAGGGCATGGGCGATGAGCCACGCCGTGGCCGCGGCCCAGAGCCCGATGCGCCGCTCGGGTCGGACGAAGCCGATCGCGAAGGCGACACCGAGGAAGAGCTGAACGATGCCGATGTCGCGGATGAAGTGCTGGTTGTAGAAGCCGGTGTCGGTCACCCCCGGCACCAGGTCGTACCAGGTCAGCGGTGCCACCAGCATGAAGATGCCGTTCAGGGAGAGAAAGATCGCGTTGAACGCGACCATGACGAGCACGGTAGCCAGCATCGCGCCATTTGCCTCGATGGACCGCATGACCTTCTTCCCTTTGCTTCGGAGACCCGCGCTCAACCCTCGATGAAGGCGAGCAGCGCCGGGTTGATCACCTCGGCATGCGTCGTGCACATGCCGTGCGGGAACTTCTCGTGGACCTGGAGCGTGGCGTTCTTCAGGAGCTTCGCCGACAGCAGGGCGGAGTCGGCGATCGGCACGATCTGATCGTCGTCGCCGTGCATGACGAGCGTCGGGACGTCGATGACCTTCAGGTCGTCGGTGAAGTCCGTCTCGGAGAACGCCGCGATGCCGTCATATTGCGCCTTGGCACCGCCCATCATGCCCTGGCGCCACCAGTTCAGGATGATCGCCTGGCTCGGTGCCGCGCCGGGGCGGTTGAAGCCGTAGAAGGGACCGGTCGGCAGGTCGGTGTAGAATTTCGAGCGGTTGGCGGCGAGCGCCTGGCGCAGGCCGTCGAACACCTCGATCGGCAGGCCGCCGGGATTGGCCGGGGTCCTCACCATGATCGGCGGCACGGCGCCGATGAGCACCAGCTTCGCGACGCGACCACCGGGCTGGCCGTGGCGCGCCACGTAGCGCGTCGCCTCGCCGCCACCGGTCGAGTGGCCGACATGCACGGCGTCGCGCAAATCGAGATGCTCGACCACGGCCGCGGCATCGGCGGCATAGTGGTCCATGTCGTGACCGCCACCAACCTGGCTCGACCGCCCGTGGCCGCGCCGGTCGTGGGCGACCACGCGGTAGCCCTGGCCCAGGAAATAGAGCATCTGGGCATCCCAGTCGTCGGCGCTCAGCGGCCAGCCGTGATGGAAGACGATCGGCCGGGCATCGCGCGGCCCCCAGTCCTTGTAGAAGATCTGGATGCCGTCCTCGGTGGTGACCGTGCTCATGGGGTCTGTCCTTTCGCTGTCTGGATGGTTGGTGAGGGAGCCGGCAGGGCGATCAGCGCTGCGGCCGCCTCCGGTCGAGCCAGTCTTCGAAGCGCATCGTGCCGAGGCGCGGGTTGGCGCCCGGCGTCAGCGACCGGTCGTCGAGCACGACGCCGAAATAGCGGGCCCGGCCGTCGGCGATGATCTGGCGCGGGTCGCCGGTCGCGACCGCGAGCTGGCGGGCGAGCTTGTCGAGGGGGCATGTCTCGGGGCCGGCCACCTCGACGATCGCATC
>JAUIID010000296.1 GCA_030431615.1 Alphaproteobacteria bacterium | reverse complement strand
GAAGATCCAGAACAGGTGCTGCCACAGCATCGGGTCGCCGCCGCGCTCCGGATCGAAGAACGGCCAGTCGAAGCTGCGCTCCAGCTCGAACAGGAAGTCGCCGGCGATCAGCGGCGGGAAGGCGAAGAGGATCATGCCGCCGACGACGAGGACGTACCAGGCGTAGAGCGGCATCAGGTGGATGCGCATGCCCGGCGGCCGGCACTTGAGTGCCCCGACGATCAGCTCCACGGCGGCGGCGATCGACGCCACCTCGATGAACGAGAGGCCAAGCAGCCAGATGTCGGCGCCGAGCCCTTCGCTCTGGGTGGCGAGCGGCGGGTACATGAACCAGCCGGAGCTCGGCGCCACGCCGAACAGCACGGAGCCCATGACGAACACGCCGCCGATGAGGAAGCACCAGTAGCCATAGGCCGAGAGCCGGGGGAAGGGCATGTCCCTGGCGCCGAGCAGCGCCGGCAGGATCAGGATCGAGATCGCCTCGAAGAGCGGCACGGCAAAGAGGAACATCATCGCCGAGCCGTGCATGGTGAAGAACTGGTTGAAGCGGTCGGCGGAGAGGAAGTCGTTGTCCGGCACCGCGAGCTGCACGCGCATCAGCAGGGCGAGCACACCGGCGCAGAGCATGAAGAAGAACGCGGTCAGCGTGTACCAGACACCGACCTCGGAATTGTTGACCGCCGACCAGTAGCGCCAGCCTTCCGGTGTCTTCCAGACGCGGCGCAAGCGTTCGGCAGACTGCTGCTGCCAGTCGGCCGGCACGGGCTCGGCCAGCATGGCCTCGGTCGGCGGGTAGACGCCTCTGGGCTCCACCGGCCCGGTCCCGTCTCTCGCGGGATCGCCCCGCATCAGTGCAACCCGTTCAGATAGTGGGCGAGGTCGGCGAGGGCCGTCGGGTCGAGATGATGATAGGTCGGCATGGTCACGCCCGGCTTGATCTGGTCCGTCTCGGCGAGCCATTCGGCGAAGGCTTGCTCTGTGTTCGGCAGGGTGCCCGCCGCCAGCGTCGCCCGGCCGCCGACATGGGTGAGATCGGGCCCCACCGTGCCCTTCGCCGGCGTGCCGCGGATCGCATGGCAGGCTGCGCAGCCTTCGGCCATGAAGACATCCTGCCCGCGCGCTGCCCGGTCATCGGCGGGCCGGACTGCCGGCCCGCCTTCGCGTGCCAGCCAGACGGCGAAGTCGGCCGGCTCCTGGACGACGACCTGGAACGCCATGAGCGCGTGGCTCATGCCGCAGAACTCGGCGCACTGGCCGCGAAACGTGCCGGTGCGGGTCGGCTCCAGCGCCATCCGGGTGGCGCGTCCCGGAATCATGTCCATCTTGCCGGCGAGGTTCGGGATCCAGAAGGAGTGGATGACTCTGGCCGCGGCGAGTTCGATCTCCGTCCGCTGGCCCTTCGGCAGGCGCAGCTCGTTGGCCGAGACGACGGGCGCCCCGCCGTCCTCGGGCAGGTACTCGATCCGCCACCACCACTGCTCGCCCGTGATGCGCACCGTGAGCCCGGTGCCGGCCGCCCGCTGCTCGGGCATGATCGAGAGGGCGTAGCCCAAGAGGATGCCGAGCAGCACGGTCGGGAAGACCACGCCGCCGCCGATGATCAGCGTCTCGGCCAGCCGGCGCGACAGCGGCCGCGGGTTGATGCGGGTGACGTAGAGGAAGAGCGCATTGACCAGAAGCCAGAGGACGATGGCGCCGCAGAGGAGGACCCAGAAGAGATCGGCGAGGACGAGCGCCTCGCGGCCAGCTGGGTCGAGCGCGGATTGCTGCCCGGCGCAGCCGGCAAGGATTGCCGTGGCACCGACGGCGGCCATGGAGCTGCAACGGGGCGGTCGCCCTTCCGTCACTCGGCGGCGCCCTCCCGGGCTTGCGGCGAGGCGCCCCGGCCGTTCCGCGCCCGGAACGTGACGACCCGCCAGGCATAGATCACGACGAGGCCGGCGACGATGACGTTGCCGACGGGACCAAGATAGTCGGCGATCAGTTGCTGCTCGCTGCCGAGCCAGTAGCCGGCGAGGGTGAGCGCCATCACCCAGAGGAACGAGCCGATGCCGGAGAAGATCAGGAAGGTCGCCCAGCGCATCCGGCTCAGGCCCGCCGGAACCGAGATCAGCGTCCTGACCGCCGGCACCAGGCGGCCGAACAGCACGGCGATACGCCCCCAGCGGTCGAACCATGCCTGCGCCTGGTCGATGTCCCTGGGACCGACCGTCAGCCACCGCCCGTGGCTGTGCGCGAGCCGGCGCAGGCGCTCGAGGCTGATGGCGCGGCCGACAACGAACCAGAGCGTGGCGCCGGCGAGCGAGCCGAGCGTGCCGCCAAGGATCATGAGCGGCAGCGAGGCGCCGCCCTCCGCCGCCACGAGGCCAGCCATCGGCATGACGAGCTCGGAAGGGATCGGCGGGAAGACGTTCTCGAGCAGCATCAGGAAGGCTACGCCGAAAGCCCCCCAGTCATTGATGAATCCCTCGATGAAGCCGATCATCGACGCCCCCCGGCAGGGCGTGTCCCGTTCGGTCCGGGCGGATCGGCGGCGTGGGGCTTTTCCAGGCTCCGGACCGATGACGGGTCGGGGCGCATTCGCATTTCCTCCGTCGACTGGCAGCACCCGCCACAGTGGCCGGATTGCGCCGGCTCAACGGCGGGACTGAGCCATTCGTTCCATCCGCCTCCACGGAACGCGGCACTTCGGCGATCTCGGTCCTTCTTGAAGTCCGCTCAAGGGTGATGCACCAATGCCGGCGATCTCGAAGGCAGATGAACCTGGAGGACGACAATGAGGATCGCGGTCGCGGGCGACAGCGTCGGTGCGGATCTCGCCCATACGCTGGCCGAGCATCTGAAGGAGCGCCACGAGGTGGCGGAGCTCAGCACGCCGCAGAACGACGACGAGAAGTTCTATGCCCACCTCACCGACCGGGTGGCGAGCCAGGTCAGGGACGGCGTCTACGACAAGGGCATCCTGGTCTGCGGCACCGGCATCGGCGTCTGCATCTCGGCCAACAAGGTGGCGGGCATCCGCGCTGCCCTGACGCACGACACCTACTCGGCCGAGCGGGCGGCGCTCTCCAACAACGCGCACATCATCACCATGGGGGCCAGGGTCATCGGCCCGGAGCTGGCCAAGGCGATCGCCGACGCCTTCCTTGCCCAGACCTTCGACGAGGCCGGCCGCTCGGCGCCGAATGTCAGGGCGATCGACGCGGTTGAGGCGAAGTACGCGAAGGCCTGACGGGTCGCTCGGGGAGAAGGGCATGGCAGCGTCCGAGATCCGCGTCACCTATCGCCTCGAGACGGCGGGCGAGCCGGCAGCAATGGCGACGAAGATCGCCTCCGACCAGTCGACCGGAACGTTCACGGAGCTGCCGGGCGAGACCGAGGCCGTGCGGGCGAGGTGTGCCGCCCGGGTGGTCGGCCTGACGCCGCTCGAGCCGCTCGCCACGCCGTCGATCCCGGATGTTGGGGGAGAAGGTCCCTACAACCGTGCGGATGCGGTCATCGCCTATCCGCTCGAGGCCATCGGCACGGATGTCGCAGCACTCATGACCATCGCCATCGGCGGCGTCTATGCGGCGAAGGGGCTGACCGGCATTCGCGTCATGGACATCGACCTGCCGGATGAGTGGCGCTGTCACCCGGGGCCGCAGTTCGGCATCGCGGGCTCGCGCCGGCTCACCGGCGTCGCCGACGGGCCGATCATCGCATCGATCATCAAGCCGTCGCTCGGCCTCCTGCCCGAGGAGACGGCCGAGGTGGTGCGCATCCTGTGCGAGGCGGGGGTCGACTTCATCAAGGACGACGAGAAGCTGATGAGCCCCGGCTACTCGTCGCTCGTGGCGCGCGTCGCCGCGATCATGCCGGTGATCCTCGACCACGAGCAGAAGACCGGCAAGAAGGTCATGTACGCCTTCGGCATCTCGTCGGCCGATCCCGACCTGATGCTGCGCAACCACGACCTCGTGCACGCGGCCGGCGGCAACGCCGCCGTCGTCAACATCAACTCCATCGGCCATGGCGGGATGACCTTCCTGCGCCGCCGTTCGGCCTTGTGCCTGCACGCGCACCGCAATGGCTGGGACATCCTCACCCGCCATCCCGGGCTCGGCATGGAGTTCCGCCCCTACCAGAAGATCTGGCGCCTGCTCGGCGTCGACCAGTTCCAGATCAACGGCATCCGCGCCAAGTACTGGGAGCCGGACGAGAGCTTCGTGCGCTCCTTCCATGACTGCATGACGCCGATCTTCAGCGAGGCTGACCGGCCGCTGCCGGTGGTGTGCTCCGGCCAGTGGGGCGGGCAGGCGGTCGAGACCTACGAGCGCACCGGGCGCACGCTGGACCTCATGTATCTGGGCGGCGGCGGCATCCACGGCCACCCGATG
>JAUIID010000064.1 GCA_030431615.1 Alphaproteobacteria bacterium | reverse complement strand
AACCCGTCGCGGTCAACACCAGCAATCAGGGTGGCGATGTCGTCGAGGGCTTCGGCGATGTGCTCGAGCGCGAGGCGTGTGCGGTCGCGGTCGACCATCGTACCGTCAGAGCAATGCCTGCGCATCACGGAGCATGCGCTCCTTGACGTATGGGCGGAGCCGGCTCTTGAAGGCGATGTCGACCTTGCGGCCGAGAGCTTCCGCCAAGTCTTCCTCCAGGGTCACGAGGTCGAGGAGGCCGAAAGTGGAGTTGGGAGTGAGGTCGACGAGGAGGTCGATGTCGCTGTCGATGGCGGCGGTGCCTCTGGCTCGGGAACCGATCAGGGCGACCTCGCGGATCCCCTTCGAGCGTAACTCGGCCGCGCGCCGGGCGAGCTGCGCCTTCAGTTCGGTGACAAGGTCGATTTTTGCCGAAGTCGGCATGCGCGCGCCGTCCCACGGTTCCAACGCCCGCGTTTATGCCATATCGCCGGCCCGATCGCACGCGCGCCGACGCACTGTCCTTTCGGTCTTTAAATAAGCCGGAGGGGTGCGGGGAGTATCATACTCCCCGCATGTCTTCCCTGCCGCTCAAGCCCCCTTGCGGTTGGCGACCAGGTCGTCGACCACGGCGGGGTCGGCGAGGGTGCTGGTGTCGCCGAGGGCGTCGTGCTCGTTGGCGGCGATCTTTCTGAGGATCCGGCGCATGATCTTGCCGCTGCGGGTCTTGGGGAGGCCGGGGGCCCACTGGATGTGGTCGGGTGAGGCGATGGGGCCGATGTCGTTGCGGACGTGCCTGACGAGGTCGGCGCGGAGTGCGTCGGAGGGCTCGATGCCGTTCTGCAGGGTGACGTAGCAGTAGATGCCCTGGCCCTTGATGTCGTGGGGGAAGCCGACGACGGCGGCTTCGGCGACGGCGGGGTGGGCGACCAGCGAGCTTTCGACCTCGGCGGTGCCCATGCGGTGGCCGGAGACGTTGATGACGTCGTCGACGCGGCCGGTGATCCAGTAATAGCCGTCCGCGTCGCGGCGGGCACCGTCGCCGGTGACGTAGACGTCCTTGAACGTCGTGAAGTAGGTCTGGATGAAGCGCTCGTGGTCGCCGTAGACGGTGCGCATCTGGCCGGGCCAGCTGTCCTTGATGACGAGGTTGCCCTCGCCGGCGCCTTCGATCGGCTTGCCGTCATTGTCGACGAGGGCGGGCTGGACGCCGAAGAAGGGCAGGGTGGCGGAGCCGGGCTTCTGGGCGATGGCACCGGGGAGCGGGGTGATCATGATGCCGCCGGTCTCGGTCTGCCACCAGGTGTCGACGATCGGGCAGCGGCCTTCGCCGACGACGGTGTGGTACCAGCGCCAGGCCTCGGGGTTGATGGGCTCGCCGACCGAGCCGAGGAGGCGGAGCGTCTTCCGCGAGGTTGCCTTCACCGGGTCGTCGCCCTTCTGCATCAGGGCGCGGATGGCGGTCGGGGCGGTGTAGAAGATGGAGACGGCGTGCTTGTCGACGACATTCCAGAAGCGGGACATGTCGGGGTAGTTGGGCACGCCCTCGAACATCAGCGTGGTGGCGCCGTTGGCGAGCGGGCCATAGAGGATGTAGCTGTGGCCGGTGACCCAGCCGACATCGGCGGTGCACCAGTAGACGTCGCCTTCCTGGTAGTCGAAGACGTACTGGTGGGTCATGGCGGCGTAGAGCAGGTAGCCGCCGGAGGTGTGGAGCACGCCCTTCGGCTTGCCGGTGGAGCCGGAGGTGTAGAGGATGAAGAGCGGGTCCTCGGCGTTCATCACCGTGTAGCCGCACTCGTCGCTCGCCTGCTGCATGGCCAGCATGCCGTCGACGTCGCGGCCTTCCTGCATCGGCACGTCGATGCCGGTGTGGCGGAACATCAGCACCTTGACGTCGTCGGCGCACTTGGCGAGCGCCTTGTCGCAATTGCCCTTGAGCGGCACGCTGCGGCCGCCGCGGAGCCCGCCATCGGCGGTGACCACGAGCTTGGACTGGCAGTCGTTGACGCGGTCGGCGAGGCTGTCCGGCGAGAAGCCGCCGAAGACCACGGAATGGATGGCGCCGAGGCGGGCGCAGGCCAGCATGGTGTAGGCGGCCTCGGGGATCATGGGCAGGTAGATGGTGACCCGGTCGCCCTTCCTGACGCCCATGTCCTTGAGGATGTTCGCGACCTTGCAGACGTTGCGGTGCAGGTCGCGGTAGGTGATCTTGAGGTCGACGTCGGGATTGTCGCCTTCCCAGATGATCGCCACCTGGTTGGCGCGGGCGGGGAGGTGCCGGTCGACGCAGTTGTAGCAGACGTTGAGCTCGCCATCCTCGAACCACTTGATCGAGACGTCGCCACTATAGGTCGTGCTCTTGATCCTGGTCGGCGGCTTGGCCCAGCTCAGCCGGCCGGCTTCACGGCCCCAGAAGGCTTCCGGGTCGGCAATCGATTCCTCGTACATCCGGCGATAGGTGGCGGTGTCGCAATGCGCCGACGCTGCCCATTCCGCGCTGACCTCGTACAAGTCCGACATGTTGTCCTCCCTCCTGGAGCGGCGCTTCGGTGTTCGCCCGAACCGCGCCGCGCTCCCTCACATTCCGCTGGCCGATATCGCCGGCCCGTTAGGTGCGCCCGCTAATTTTGCTGGACGATCCCACAGGATGCCACGGGGACGTTTTGCCGCAAGAGCGCACGCGTCGGGAGTGTCGGTTTCGTCCAGCTTCTGTCCCGCCACTTATCCACAAGCTGGCGCACATGGCTACGACTATCCCCATTATTATCAACAAGATGTGGGTAAGTCACTGATTCCTGACGACTGCCGCCGCGGTCTGGCGGGCGGCGAATGCAGGCCAGCGGCGGGCTTTCGTCAAGCGCAAAGAGCGCTTGACAGGGCCTCAATCGGAGGTTTCGTCGAGCCAGGCGGTGACCGACGGCAGGAGCCGCTCGACGATCAGGGCGACACCCTGGGCGTTGGGGTGGATGCCGTCCGGCGTCAGGTAGTCGGGCTCGGCGGCGACGCCGTCGAGGAAGAAGGGGTAGAGCGGCACATCGTAGCGCTCGGCGAGCCTCGGGAAGACGGCGGCGAAGGCTTCGGTGTAGCGCGCACCGAGGTTCGGCGGGGCCAGCATGCCGAGCAGCATGACGTGGATGCCCCGGGCCTGGGCGCCCTCGACGATGGCGGCGAGATTGGCTTCCATGGCGTCGACCGGCAGGGCCCGCAGCGCGTCGTTGCCGCCGAGCTCGACCATGAGGTGGGTGGGCTCGTCGCCGAGCACCCAGTCGAGCCGGGCCCGGCCGCCGGCCGAGGTGTCGCCCGAGACGCCGGCGTCGATGATCTCGCAGGCGTGGCCCGCCGCATCGAGCGCTGCGTCGAGGCGCACCGGGAAGGCGTCCTCGAGGGCGACGCCGTAGCCGGCGGTGAGCGAGTCGCCGAGGATGGCGATGCGGCAGGCTTCAGCACCCGCGGCCGGGAGGGCGGCGAGACAGGCGGCTGCGACGACGCAAACCTGTGCCGCGCGCTTGAGGAAGCGGCCCCGGGTTCCAAGTTGGAAGGGATGTTGTCCGTCGATCGCCCGAGAATTGTCAGAAGGTCCGGTGCTCATGATCAGCTTGCGTGACGTCCATTTGACCCTGCGGAGCAGCGCCGGCCCGGTCGACATCCTGAACGGGATCGACCTGGACGTCGCTGCCGGAACGAGCCTCAGTGTCGTCGGTCCGTCCGGCTCGGGCAAGTCCAGCCTGCTCGCGATCATCGGCGGCATCGAGCGGCCGACGCGGGGCAGCGTTGAAGTGGCGGGCACCGATCTCGGTGCCCTGGACGAGGACGGGCTGGCGCTTTTCCGACGAAAGCGCGTCGGCGTGCTCTTCCAGTCCTTCCATCTGATCCCGACCATGACGGCGCTCGAGAACGTGGCCCTGCCGCTGGAGCTCTCCGGCGAGGCCGACGGCTTCGAGCGGGCGCGGGCCGGGCTCGCCGAGATGGGGCTCGGGCAGCGGCTCGATCACTACCCGGGCCAGCTCTCCGGCGGCGAGCAGCAGCGCGTCGCCCTGGCGCGTGCGCTCGCGAACGAGCCGGAGCTGTTGCTCGCCGACGAGCCGACCGGCAATCTCGACCGGAGCACCGGGCGGCAGATCGCCGAGCTGATCTTCGCCGCGCGCGAGCGGCACGGGGCGACGCTCTTCCTCATCACGCACGACCCGACGCTCGCCTCGCTCTGCGACGAGACCCGGGCGATGCGCGACGGGCGGCTGGACACCGGCGACATCGAGGCCGACGCGTTCGCGGGGGCGGCGTCTTGAGCGCAGGCCCGGCTGGCGGGTGGAACCTGGGCGCGCTCTGGCGCATCGCCTGGCGCGATCTGCGCGGCAGCAGCACGGCGGCGCTCATCATCCTCGGCTGCCTGACGCTGGGCGTGGCGACGATCACCGGCATCGGCTCGCTCCGCGCCAGCCTCACCGACACGCTCGAGCGCGATGCGCGGGCCCTCCTGGGCGGCGACCTCGTGATCGAATCGACCTATCGCGAGCTGCCGGAAGAGGAGCTCGAGGCGATCGTCCCGGCGGGTGCCACGGTCGCGCATACGGTCACCACCAACGCCATCGCCTTCGCCGACAACGGCCGGCAGGTCCCGGTGGCGCTGAAGTCGATCGACGGCGCCTACCCGCTCTATGGCGTGGTGGGCATCGAGCCGCCGATGCCCCTGGCCGACGCGCTGGCGGACCAGGGTGCGCTGGTCGAGCCGGCGCTGCTGCAGCGCCTCGACATCGCCGTCGGCGACAGTCTCGCCCTGGGCAACGGCCGGGTCACGGTGCGGGGTGTGCTCGCCGCCGAGCCGGACCAGATCGGCGGCTTCGTCGGCCTCGGCCCAAGGGTGATGATCGACCGGGCGACGCTCGACGCCCTCGACATCCTGGCCCCGGGTGCCCTAGTCCGCCATAAATACGGGCTGGCGCTGGCCGACCAGAGCCAGGCCGGGGCCTATGTCGCCTCGCTGCGCCGCAATTTTCCGGAAGCGTCCTGGCGGGCGCAGACCTTCAACGACGTGCAGCCGCGCATCGCCCGCAATGCCGACCGGCTGGCGGGCTATCTCTCGCTCGCCGGGATCGCCGCACTCCTCGTCGGCGGGCTCGGCGTCGGCATCGTCGTCGACGCGCACCTGCAGAGCCGCCGGCGCAGCATCGCCACGTTCCGCTGCGTCGGCATGACCACGCGCGACGTCTTCCTCCTCGCCGGGCTGCAGGTCCTCCTGCTCTGCTGCGGCGGGCTGCTCCTCGGGGCGGCGCTCGGCACGGCGCTGCCGTTCGCCGTGCTCCTGGTGCCGGCGGGGCTGATCCCCATCGACCTCGCGATCGGCGTGCAGCCGGGGGCGATCCTGGCGGCCGCCCTCTTCGCCTCGGCGACGGCCGCCCTCTTCACCGTGCTGCCGCTCCTGAAGGCCCTCTCGGTGACGCCGGCCGCCCTCTTCCGCGACGATGCGCTGGCGGCCGGCCGCCGGCCGCGGCACCTCCGGGCTTGGCCCTGGCTGCTCGGGCTCGGGCTGGTGCTGGTGCTGACGGCGCTGCTGGCGGTGCCGGCGCCCCATGTGGCCATGATCTTCCTCGGCATCGTGCTGGTGGCAGCGCTCGCCATGACGGCGCTCGCCCGGCTCGGGCTCAAGGGTGCGGGGTGGCTGGCGCAGCACACGACCGGGATGTGGCGCCTCGCCCTCGGCCAGCTTCGCCGGGCGGAGCGGATGGCGGTGGCGTCGGTGGTAGCGTTGGCGGCCGGCACGGCCGTGCTGACGGCAGTGCTGCTGGTCGAGAACGGGCTCTCCCGCGAGCTCCGCGAGAACTGGCCGATGAACGCGCCGAGCACGATCTTCATCGACATCCAGGGGACGCAGCGGGCGGATTTCGAGGCGGTGATCGGCGAGTTCCCGGACGCCAGCATTCTGCAGATGGAGCCGGTGCTGCGCGCCCGGGTGGTGAAGATCGCCGGGGTCGGGGTCGACCAGGCGGCGATCCGCGAAGGTGCCCGCTGGACGGTGCGCCGCGACCGCGGGCTCTCCTACCGTGCGGCCCCGCCGGCGCACACGACGCTGGTCGCCGGCGAATGGTGGCCGGAAGACTATGCCGGCCCGCCGCTCGTCTCGATGGAGGACGATATCGCCGAGGGCTACGGCATCGGCGTCGGCGACACGGTGACCTTCAACGTGCTCGGCCGGCTGATCGAGGCCGAGGTCGCCAATCTCAGGCCCGAGATCGACTGGTCGGAGGGGCGGATCGACTTCGTCTTCGTGCTGAGCCCGGGCGTCATCGACAACGCACCGCATACGCTCGTCGCCACGGTCGACGTGCCGGCCGACCAGCAGGCGGCGCTGCTCGACCGGATGGCGCGCACGCTGCCGAACGTGACGCCCTTCGCCATCGACGAGCTGATCGCGAAGGTCGCCGACATCCTCGACAAGATCAGCCTCGCCATCCGGGTCATGGCGGCGGTCACGCTCGTCACCGGCCTCGCGGTGCTGACGAGTGCGCTCGTCGCCGCCCGGCGCGAGCAGCTCCGCCAGGCCGTGCTGCTCAAGGTGGTGGGTGCCGAGCGGCGGCAGATCGGCAGGCTCTTCCTCGGCCAGTACGCGGCGATCGGCGTCGTCGCCGCCGTGCTCGGCGCCCTGCTCGGGCTGGTCGCCAGCTTCGCCGTGCTGCGCTTCGCCTTCGGCCTCGGCTGGCATCCGTCGGCCATGCCGGTGACGGTGGTGCCGGTGGTGGCGGTGCTCGCCACGCTGGTGCTCGGCGCTCTCGGGCTGCGCCGCATCCTCGCCGTGCCAGCGGCCCTCATCCTGCGCGAGCGCTAGGCGAACATTGGCGCCAGGACGAAGAACGGATGAAACTTCCTTAATGTTCGGCCCGAAGCGGCGACGGCAGCATCGGGCGACTGCCGGTGCTGCTTGATCACTGGCGCCCGTTGGCCATATTGGCAGAAGAGTTTCGGGGCACATTCGCTCGCTGGAGAAGGGTCAGAAAATATGGAACCTCGCATGGATCAGCGGTTGGCGCACGGTGCCGTCGTCGACACGTCGATCGACGCCGGCCTGCGGAGCCACATGCTGTCGGTCTACAACTACATGGGGCTCGCCCTGGTTCTGACCGGGCTCACGGCCTTCGTCACGGCATCGACACCGGCGCTCGTCCAGGTGATCTTCGGCACGCCGCTGCAGTGGGTGGTGTTTCTCGCACCCCTGGGCTTCATCTTCTTCCTCGGTGCCAAGATCCGCACGATGAGTGTCAGCGCCGCGCAGATCACCTTCTGGTCGTTCGCGGTGGTGATGGGCCTGTCGCTGGCCAGCATCTTCCTCGTCTTCACCGGCGCCAGCATTGCCCGGGTCTTCTTCATCACGGCCGCGACCTTCGGGGCGATGAGCCTCTACGGCTACACCACCAAGCGCGACCTCTCGAAGTTCGGCTCGTTCCTGTTCATGGGCCTGATCGGCATCGTCATCGCGTCGCTGGTCAACATCTTCATCGGCAGCACGGCGCTGCAGTTCGCGATCAGCGTGATCGGGGTGCTCGTCTTCACCGGCCTGACCGCCTACGACTCGCAGCGGATCAAGGAAGAGTACTACTCGTTCAACAACGCCGAGATCGCCACCAAGGGTGCGATCATGGGTGCGCTCAGCCTGTACCTGAACTTCATCAACCTCTTCATGATGCTGTTGCAGCTCTTCGGCAATCGGGAGTAATTCCCGCCGGTCGAGCACGGGTGGCGGCAAAGGCCACCTCAGGACAGTCGGTATCGAACGGCCCGCTTCGGCGGGCCGTTCTGCTTTTCGGGGCCGGTCAGGCGAGCGTTTCGGCGTAGGCGCTGCTGTCGCCGGCACAGGTGGCGAGCAGGCGCTCGTCGGCCTTGAGCGCCGCCGGCGCGCCTTCGGCGACGATCGTTCCCTGGGCCAGCACGTAGCCCTGGTCCGCGTGGTCGAGCACCGCCTCGCCGTAACGGTCGGCGAGCAGGAGCGTGTAGCCGTCGCGGGCCAGCGAGCGGACCAGCTCGCCCGCCCGCTCGGTGCCGAGGGCGGGGAAGAGGTCGTCGATCAAAAGGACGCGCGGCATGCTGAGCATGGCCCGGGCCAGATCGACCAGCCGCAGGATGGCGGCGCCCTGCATCTCGGCCGGCTGGTCGAGGCGGGCGTCGACTTCCGGCAGGTACTCGGCGAGCCGGGCCCGTGCCCTGGAGCGGAGCCGGCCGCCGGCCACCGCCAGCGCCAGATGCTCGCCGACGGTGAGGCCGGGGAAGAAAGGCGGGTCGGCGAAGGCGGCGCGGATGCCGGATCGCTGCCGGGCGAGTGGCGGCAGGGCAGTGATGTTCCGGCCATCCAGATAGACGCTCCCGGCCCGCAGGCCGGCGAGGCCGAGCACCAGGTCGACGACGAGCGACTTGCCGGCGCCGGGCCCGCCGACCAGGGCCACGGTGCTGCCTTCCATGACCTCGAGCGACACGCCTTCGAGCAGCCAGGCGCCGGCGGCGACCACGTCGATTGCCTCGAGGCGGAGCAGGGCGGCGCTCACAGCTGCGCTCCGGTGAGCGCCTCGAACACGCGGGAATCCTCGCCGATCACCTGCGGCGTCGCCGTGGCGAGCGGGCGCCCGCGATGCAGCACGAGGCAGACATGGGCATAAGGCCCGAGCGTGGCGAGGTCGTCGTCGATGGCGACGACCGCCGGGCCGGCCGCCGCGACACGCTGCAGGAGCGAGGCCAAGGCCTTGCGATCGGCCGCCTCCAGCCCGGCCAGCGCGTGCTCGACGACGAGGACGCGTGGCCGCATGGCGAGGCACCGGGCGAGCTCGGCGAGGCGGGCCTCGAAGCCGCCGAGCGTCGCCACCCCCCGCTCCGCCAGATGCTCGAGCCCGATGAAGCCGAGCAGCTCCTCGACATCCTCGCGGTCCTGGCGGCTCGGCCGGCCGAGGCCGAAGGCGAGCGACCAGACGGGCCGTGTCACCGCCAGCCGGGCGGTGAGCATCATCGCGCGCAGGCTGGTGTGCTGCACCAGCCGCTCCGGCCCGCAGGCGACGATGCCGAGCCGCATCCGGACCGCCGCCCCGAGCCGCTCGACGCGGCGACCGTCGAGGCGCATGACGCCCCGCTCCGGCCTGAGCTGGCCGGTGATGAGGTCGCAGAGGGTCGCCCGCCCGGAGCCCTCGATGCCGATCACGAGCGTGGTCCGGGCCGCGTCGAAGGCGCAGGTCAGGGGCTCGAGCGGCGGCCGGCCAGGCTGGTGCACGCCAATGCCGACGAGCTCGAGCAAGGGCTGCAGCGGCTGGTCGAGGACGAGTTCGCTCATTTGCGGCGTGCCTCCTAGCGCGCCGCGGCGAAGGGTGTGGCGGCGCGCTGCTTCGCCTGCCGGACGAAGAGGGCGAGCGAGCCGTCGCGCCGGACCACCGCCTGGAGCAGGAGGGCGGCGAGCGCCATTGCCAGAGTGAGGTCGGCGAAGGCCGGCGAGAGGGTCACGGTGAGCTGCGGCAGGAGGGCCAGCGGCAGCGCCGCCAGGAGGCAGCCGCCGAAGCGGGCGCCGCCGAGCCGGCCGATGGCGAAGAGGGCGATGGCGAGAGCCGTCCAGCCTTCCGTGGTCAGGGGTGCTGCCGGTGCCGGCCCGACCAGCATGACGGCCCCGGCGGTCGTGGCGATGGCGGCGGCGAGGCAGAGCCCGGTGACCCGCCAGCCGGTCACGGCGAGGCCCGCGGCCTCGCCGCGCAGCTCCGAGGCCGCCGCGGCCAGGGCGAGCTCGGCCAGGCGCGAGCCGGCGAAGAGCCGGGCGAGCACCGCGAGCAGGCTCACGATGGGGACGAGCACGATGGCGTCGTCGAAGGCGATGCCACCGCCGACGTCACTGCCGGTGACGAGCGGCGCTGTGGCCAGCGGCAGGGCGGCGAGCGGCAGGAGGAGGGCGAGGCTCAGAAGGGCGATCGCGGGCTCCTGCCCGGTCGCTGCCAGCCACTTGCAGAAGAGGGCGAGTGCCGCGCCGAGGCCGATGCCGAGGACCGGGACGAGGCCGAGCGCCACCCACGGCTCGAGCCCGGTGAACCCGGTCAGCGCCTGGACGAAGGCGGCGCCCGTGGCGGCCAGCCCGCCGAGGCAGAGGAGCGGCAGGCGCAGCACGCCGACCGCGACATGGGTGGCGAGGACGAGGAGCACGAGGCCGGCGGTGAAGCCGGTGAAGGTCGCGGCCTGGGGCTGGCCGAGCACCAGCAGCACGGCCGGCAGCACGAGATAGGGGGCGAGTGCGATGGCCTGAGCACCCATGTCGACCCTCAACTCGTCACCGCCGGCCGCGGCCGCCAGAGGGCGAGCCCGACGACCGCGAGCGTCAGGCCACCCATGGCCAGGGCATGCGGCAAAGGCGGCAGCAGCCAGCCGAGACCGCCGGCGAGCGCGCCGGCGAGGAAGGCCATGACCACGCGGCGGGCCATCCGGCCGGGGCGATGTTCCGTCCGGGCGAGCCAGAGGAGGACGAGACAGGCAATCGGCAGCCAGTCCGTGGCGGTCGGGGGCGTCGGTGCAGCCATGCCGGCGAGAGCCGCGAGGCAGAGGCCGAGGATCAGCGGCAGGCCGGGGTGCGGGGTGATTCCGGCCCTGACGAGGCCGGGCGCATTGCCGGCCATCGCCCGCCAGAAGGCGCCGCGCGGCGTGAGCTCGACCAGGGTGACGGTGACGAGCAGGGCGGCGGCGCCGGCCAGCTTCAGCGCGGTCTGGGTGACCGGCGCCAGCTCGCCGGTGACGGCGCGCACCCCGAGTGCCATACCGATGGCGGCCGCGAGGGCGATCCAGTCGAGGGCCGAGCGCTCGAGCACGAGGCCGCGCACGGTCGCCCAGCCGCCGGCGGCGGCGATAAGGAGATGGGCCGATTGCACGACCAGAGCGTAGACCAGAGCCAGGGCAAGGGCGTCAGACATCGATCAGCCTGGTTCGACGGGCCGCACGGGGGCGCCGACTCGTGGGCGGAAGGGCCGGCAGCACGGCCGCGTCGACGCCGGCTCGCCGGCCTTGTGGCATTCGGCTCGATGCTCGTCGCGCTGGTCGGCTGCGTCGCCGAGAGCGCCATACCTTCTGCCACGCCGTCTGTCACGATCTCTCACTTCGAAGGTGAGCCCGCGGGCGTTCGCACCGCACCGGGAGTCGAGCTCCTCCTGGCCGTCGAGCTCGCCAGCGACGATCCGCGCTTCGGCGGCTTCTCGGGCCTCGCCACGGACGGGCAGAGCCTGTGGCTGCTCAGCGACCGTGCGGTGCTCTGGCAGGCCACGCTCGGGCTCGAGGCACTGCCTCGCAGGCTGCGGCTCGAGGACTGGCGCGCGGGGCCCATCCACCGGGATGCAGCCGACCGGGCGGCGCTCGACAGCGAGGCACTCGCCATCGACACGGATGGTGCCCTTGTCGTCGGCTTCGAGCAGGACGGCAGCCTGCGCCGGCTCGTGGCCGATGGGGAAGGCGGCTGGACGACCCGGCGGCTGCATGAAGGTGCGCTCGGTGGCGACACCCCGGCCAATCGCGGGCTGGAAGCGGCGACGGAGCTCGGCGATGGCGGGTTTCTGGTGCTGTCGGAAGGCGGCCGGGAGGCGGCGGACGTGGCGCTCGGCGCCCGGCTCGGGCCGGACGGGCCGTCGTCGCCGGTCAGCTATCGGACGGCACTCGGCTTCAGCCCGGTCGGCGCCGCCCGCGCCGGTGATCGGCTGGTCGTGCTCGAGCGCTCGGTCGGCGTGCTGACCGGCTGGCAGACCCGGGTGACGGTGGTCGAGCCGCAAGGATGGGGAATGGGCGACCCCATGGTGGGCCAGGAGCTCCTGCGCATCGGGGCGGGGCCGCTCGCCGAGAACTACGAGGGCATCACCAGCCTCGAGGCCGGGGACGGCAGCCGTCTCATGCTGCTGGTCGCCGACGACAACCAGTCGCCGCTGCAGCGCAGCCTGCTCCTGGTCTTCGGCTGGCGCGACTTTCGGTCCTAAGCGGGCTGGCGGGCCGGCAGCCCGTCCTGGCGGCCCATCAGCACTCGGAAGGGCAAGAGCATGGCCAGCGCCACGGCGAGCTTGACGCCGAGATCGCCGATCGCCCAGCCGATCCAGGGCAGGCCCGTGCCGGCGAAGGCGAGGGCAAAGAAGAGGGCGGTGTCGAGGGTCGAGGCGACGGCCGAGGAAACCAGCGGTGCGCGCCACCAGACCGCCCGCCGGAGACGATCGAAAAGGCTCACGTCGAGGAGCTGGGCGGCCAGGAAGGCCGTGCCGGAGGCGAGCGCGATGCGCGGCGTCGCCAGCAAGAGCGAGCAGAGCACGGCCAGCGCGAAGCCGAGGCAGACGACGCGTCGCGCCGGCCCGGGACCGAGCCGGCGATTGGCGAGATCGGTGACCAGAAAGGCGACCGGATAGGTGAAAGCGCCCCAGGTCAGCCAGTCATTGACCGGAAACTGGACGAGGATGTTCGAGGCGACGACGATCACCGTCATCGCCAGACCGGCAGCGACGATCATGGGCCGTCTCCTCGAGGTCCGGCCGGGCAGTCGCTCAGCCGGCGTCGCGGGTCGCGATCAGCCGGCGGATGCGGCCGAGCTCCGACGGCAGGTCGGCCCGGCTGCTGGAGAGCAGGAAGGCGTCGAGCCCGCCGCGCTTCTCGATGGTCCGCAGCGTGTTGGTAGCGATGCGCAGCCGCACGCTGCGGCCGAGGGCCTCGCTGTAGAGCCGCCGCTCTTGGATGTTCGGCAGGAAGCGCCGGCGCGTCTTGTTGTTGGCGTGGCTGACATTGTTGCCGGCCTGCACGCCCTTGCCCGTCAGACTGCAACGTCTGGCCATGACCCGTCCTCATTCATGGGAAGCACAAAAAAGGCGACCGAAACGGGTCGCGCACCGCGGCTTGCTACCGCCGACGGCGGCCGCCGTCAAGCGCGGTGCGCCACCTTTACCGGTTGTTCACCCCGCACGGCTAGTCTGGCCGTGATCCATGACAGTGGCGAGACGCGGGTGCGGCGAGACAGGTGCCAGAGTTGCCGGACGAGAGGGCGTTGGGCCGGGGCGACCCTGGCCATGGCGCTGCTGCTCAGCCTGTTCCTGGCCTCGCCGGCGGCCGCGGCACCGGCGGTCTTCGGCACGCTGGACCGGCTGGCCCTCGACATCCGGGGTGCCATGGCGCATGTCGCCCGGCTCCGGGACCGGCTCGACGAGCGCCTGTCCGTCGCCCTGTCAGGCGCCAGCCCGGCGGCCGAGGTGGCTGGCATCGCCGATGGTCGGTTCGGCTCGACGGTCGCCTCGCTCCGCTGGGCGAGCCGCGGGCTCGACCGGCGCCTTGCCCTGTTGCGGGCCACCGTCGGCACGCCGGAGAGCCCGGAGATGGCGGAGATCCTCCTGGTCATGCGGGTCGAGCTCAGCAGCCTCCTCTGGACGATCGAGGAGCTGGGCGGCAGCACCGCCGAAGTGACGGCGCCGCCGAGCGCCGCCGAGCGGGCGGTGGTCCTGGACCAGCTGAACGCGTCGCTCGAGCAGCTCGCCATCGCCACCTCCGCCATGGCGGGCTTCGACTGGGGGCGGGCTTCGACCGGGGCGACCTCCGAGAACGCGCGCCGGCCGACCGATCTCGACCGGATCACGCTGCACCAATCCGTGTCCGGCTCTGCCGACCCGGCCTGGCGATCCGACCTGCCGGCCCGACCTGCCGATTGACAAGCCGTGCCGCAAATGGCCCATTCGGGCATCGCGAGACAGGTCCGGATAACGCTGGCCAGTCATGCAGGCCGGCCAGTCTGGCAGGAAGGCGCGCATGGCATCCCAGACGAAGGCCCTCATCGCCCAGGGCGGCGGTCCGACGGCGGTCATCAACCAGAGCCTGGTGGGGGCGGTGCTCGAATGCCGCAAGTTCCCGCAGATCGACCGGATCTACGGGGCGCTGCACGGGGTGCGCGGCATCGTCGACGAGGACCTCCTCGATCTCACCCAGGAAACCACGAACAATCTGGAGCTGGTGGCCGAGACCCCGTCATCGGCTCTGGGCTCGACCCGCGACAAGCCCGACCGCGCCTACTGCAAGGCGATCTTCGAGACCCTGCAGGCGCACGAGATCCGCTATTTCCTCTATGTCGGCGGCAACGATTCCTCCGACACGGTGCGGATCGTCGCCGAGGAGGCGAAGGCGGCGGGCTATCCGCTGCGATCGATCCACATCCCGAAGACCATCGACAACGACATCGTCCTCAATGACCACACGCCAGGCTTCCCCTCGGCGGCACGCTTCATCGCCCAGGCCTTCATGGGCATCAATCTCGACAACAAGGCGCTGCCCGGCGTCTACCTCGCCGTCGTCATGGGCCGCAATGCGGGCTTCCTCACCGCCGCCTCGGCGCTCGGCAAGAAGTTCCCGGACGACGGGCCGCACCTCATTCACATGCCCGAGCGCGCCTTCGATCCCGACACCTTCCTTGCCGGTGTGAAGGCGACGTTCGAACGGCACGGGCGCTGCATCGTCGCCGTCTCGGAAGGCATCCACGACGCGGCCGGCCAGCCGATCCTCGGCCGGCTCGCCGGCGAGCTCGAGCGGGATGCGCACGGCAATGTCAACCTCTCCGGCACGGGGGCCCTGGCGGACAGCCTCGCCGCCCTGGTCAAGGACCGGCTGGCCATCAAGCGGGTGCGCGCCGACACCTTCGGCTACATGCAGCGCTCCTTCGTCGGCTGCGTCTCGGACGTCGACCAGCGCGAGGCCCGCGAGGTGGGCGAGAAGGCAGTGAAGTTCGCGCTCTGGGGCGATCGCGACGGCTCGGTCACCATCCAGCGCGTCGGCAACTACCAGGTCGACTACGAGCTGGTCGATCTCGACCAGGTGGCGGCCAAGACGCGGACCATGCCGGACGCCTTCATCGATGCCGCCGGCACCGGCGTCACCGACGCCTTCCACATGTATCTGCGCCCGCTGCTCGGCTCCGGCATGCCCAACGAGTACCGGCTGCAGACCAGCAACCGGGTGGCGAAGCTGCGCGCGCCGGGCTGAGGGCGGCGGAGCCGTCGTCGACCGACCGGCGCGCAGCCGGCAAGGGCCACGGTACTGGGCCAGTCGCCGGTTGCCCGGCCGGGCCGGCTGCGTCACATTCCGGCAGCGGTCGCGGGGGCGGCATCCGGGGGCCGCAGCAGCGGAAGGGACACGCCCATGACGGAAACCAGGCGCCGCGCCGACCCGCTCTTCTGGGGGCGAGGCGAGCGCGTGCTCGAGATCTTCCTCGAGCCGACCTGCCCCTATTCGGTGCGGGCGTTCAACAAGATCCCGGAGCTGCTCGCCGTGGCCGGCGAGAACCGGGTGACGGTCAGGTTGCGGCTGCATTCCCAGCCCTGGCACATGTATTCCGGCGTGATCGTGCGCTGCGTGCTCGCCGCCTCGATGCTGGCGGGTGGCCGCGAGGACGCCTGGCGCGTGCTGCAAGCGGTGGGCGAGCATCGCGAAGAGTTCGAGTTCGAGGGCCATTGCAAGGGTGCGAACCGGGACGCCACCCCGAACGACATCATCCGCCGGATCGAGGGTTGCAGCGGGCTGGCGCTGGCCGAGGCGTTCGAGTTCCCCGAGCTCACGGCGGAGATCAAGTGGCACACGAAGCTCGCCCGCCAGAACGGCATCCACGTCTCGCCCACCTTCATGATCGACGGGCTGATCCAGGCGGACATGGGCAGCGGCGATCCGGTCGAGGACTGGGCGCGGCGGCTCCTCGGCTGAGGCGGCGCCGACCGGACACGGCGGCGGCAATGGCGGCTCTGGCCGCCGGCTCTGGCGGGCGCGGGGCGTGGCTGGCCCCGTTCGGGGCATCAACATTCGCGGCGACGATGGCGGGTCCGGGGTGCGGAACTCGGCGGCCCTTTGGCGGTTCTTTGGCGAGCGGCGACGCGTGCTGAGCGCGCGCCGCGCCAAATTCGCGAAAGGGAATGACCGTGAAGGACCTGAGCCAACTTTTCCAGCACATGTTGATGGACGTCTATTACGCCGAGCAGAAGATTCTCCGGAGCCTGCCGAAAATGGCGGACAAGGCGCAGGACAGAGCACTCGTCGAGGCGTTCAACGCGCATTTCACCGAGACCGAAGGACAGATCGACCGGCTCGAGCGGGTGTTCGAGATGCTCGACAAGCGGCCCGAGGGCGAGACCTGCGAGGCGCTCGACGGGCTCGTCGCCGAGGCCGAGGAGATCATGGAGGAGGCGAGCAGCGACGCCGTTCGCGATGCCGGCCTGCTCGCTGCGGCGCAGGCGGTGGAGCACTACGAGATCTCGCGCTACGGCACGCTCGTCGCCTGGGCCCAGCAGCTCGGGTTGCAGGAGGCCGCGGGGCTCCTGCAGGAGACGCTCGACCAGGAATATGCGGCCGACGAGCTGCTCGACCGGTTGGCGGTGGAGAAGATCAACAAGCTCGCCGCCTGAGCCTGAGCCTGAGCCTGAGCCTGGGGCGGACCGGCGGCTCAGGCCGCCGGAGCCGCGCGAACCAGCGGGAAGGTGACGGTGAGCGTCGTGCCGGCGTCGTGGGTTTGCTCGAGCGAGCCGCCGAGCTGGCGGGCCAGGGCATCGAGAAGCCGCAGTCCGAGGCCCTGTTCGGCGGGGGCGCCCGGCTGCTGGCCGATGCCGTTGTCGCTCACGGCGAGCCTGACGAGCGGTCCCTCGAGCCAGAGCGCCACCTCGATGCGGGGTGCCGGGCCTGCGCGTAAGTCCTCGGGAAAGGCGTGCTTGACCGCATTGGTGACGGCTTCGACCACGATGAGTGCCAAGGGAATGGCCCGGTCGGCCGGGAGCTCGATCGGCTCGGCGCTGCAATGCATCTCGATGCCGTGCTCGAGGGAGGCGATTCCCGAGCCGGTGGTCAGGCGGCGCAGCAACCGGGCCAGATCGACCGAGCCATCGCCGGTGACGGCATCGAGCTGGCGATGCACCTCGGCGATGGCGTGGACTCGCCGGGCAACGTCATCGAGCACCGCGCTCGACGCCGCATCCTGCCCGCGGCCGTGCAGGCGAAGCAGCGACTCGATGAGCTGCAGGCTGTTCTTCACCCGGTGATTGAGCTCCTGGTAGAGCATCGTCCGATGGTCGGCTGCCTCGCGGCTCCGCGCCACCTCGGCGGCGTCGGCGGCGTGCTGCAGGCGGCGGCGGGCCTCGCCGATGAAGAGCAACGACAGCGCCGAGACTGTGGCGAGGGCGGCCGTGATCATGAGCATCCGCCAGCCCCAGGCCGCCCGGATGGCCCGGTTCGGCACGCCGAAGCTGGCGTAGAGCGGAAAGCCCTCGACCGGCAGGGTGGAGTAGAGACGGGGGGTGCCGTCGGCTTGCGCCCTTGCCTCGTAGACCGGCGGTCGCGTGCCGGCGATCACCTCGAGAGCCGGGGCGGGGGGCTCGAGCATGAACGGCGCCTGGTTCGGATCGTGGCGGACGAGCAGTCGCCCATCGCTGCGGATCAGCGAGGCGGCGGCCCCCTCCTCGCCCGCCAGCGTCCCGAGGAAATCGGTGAAGACGGCGACCCGTGCCGCTGTCACCAGCAGCCCTTCGAACTGTTCCCCGGCCCGCCGGCGGGCGACGACCAGCGCGTCCGCCCCGGACGGCTGGACGATCAGCCGGTCGACGAAGATCGTCCAGTCGCCATCACGCAGCTTCAGGAAATAGTCGCGCGCACGGGCGTCGACCCGGGGTTCGGCCGTGCGGTCGGTGACCAGATAGCGGCCGTCCGCCGCCACGATGCCGAGCCCGATGGCATGCCCGTCGCCCTGCGTCAGCGCTCGCAGCTCTGCCATGAGGCCAGTGCGGTCGGCGTCGAGGCGATCCGGCGTTGCCAGCTTGTCTGCCTGGATCAGCAACTGGTCGAGACCGGCCAGCACGCGCTCGCTGTACGCAGCCACCAGTCGCGAGTTGCGCAGCACCGTCGCGGCGGCGGCGTCGTGCTCGGCCCGCCAGGACCAGACTGCCATGATGCCGGCGACCAGCAGCGGAATGACGACGGCAAGGAGCGGCATGAACCGGAGCGCGCTCGTGCCGGTCCCTGACGACTGCCTGCGCCACATCCGGCTCGTTTCCCGTTCGAACCGGTCGAAGCGCCGGTCTGCCCGCCCCAGAAACCGCCACAAAGCGCCGCATCTGTCATTAACAAATGATGCGTGGCGAAGGGCCCAGCGGCGCCCGTCTCCGCCGGCTCGGGCTCAGGCGCGGGCCGGCTGCACGCTCGCGGTCTTCGCCTGGTGCGCCTTGACGGCGAGGAGCCGGGCCCGGCGGCGCTGCAGCTGCTGGTCGGTGAGCACGCCGAGCAGGATGACGGTGCCCATGACCGCGAAGTTCAGCGAGGTCGGGATGCCAAGGAGATTGACGAGGTTCTGCAGGACCTGCAGCAGCACCGTGCCGAGCGCGATACCGAGGATCGAGCCCTCGCCGCCCCTGAGGGAGCAGCCGCCGAGCACGGCGGCCGCGATGCCGTAGAGCTCGTAGAAATTGCCGTGCGCCGAGGGCTGGATCGAATAGGTGTAGAAGGCGAGGAAGACCGCGGCGAGGCCGGCAAGCGCACCGCTGATGACGTAGGCCGAGGCGATGACGAGGCTGGTCGGGATGCCGGAGTAGCGGGCCGCCTCCTCGTTCTTGCCGACCGCGAAGAGGTAGCGGCCGAAGACCGAGCGGTGCAGAACGATGCCCATGACGATGGCGACGACGACGAACGCGATGAAGGTGTGCGGCACGCCGAAGCTGCGGCCCGAGGCCAGCCACTCCAGCGTGTCGAAGCCGCCGGCATAGCCGAAGCCGATGGTGGCGTCGGCCATGTAGTAGCGGGCGGCACCGCGATAGATCAGCAGGCCGCAGAGGGTGACGACGAAGGGCTGCATGTTGAAGCGCGTCACCAGCACGCCGTGGATGATGCCGAAGGCGACGCCAAGGCCGATGGCAACCGGCAGGACCAGCTGCCAGGCCATGCCCTGGTTGGTCATAAGGTCGATGAAGACGACGCCGATCAGCGCGAACATCGAGCCGACCGAGAGGTCGATGCCGCCGGTGATGATGACGACGCCGATGCCGATCGAGAAGATGCCGAAGAGGCCGACCAGGTTCGCCATGTTGCCGAGATTGACCGGCGACAGGAACACCGGGTTGAGCGCCGTGGTGATGGCCCCGACGACCAGGATCAGCACGAGTAGGCCCAGGTCTTTCTTCTGCATGACGGCGATCGCCCCGGGTTATGCGGCAGTGCGGGCCGGCGAATTGACGGCGAGCTCGAGCACGTTGGTTTCGGTGAAGCTGTCGCGGTTGTCGAGGATGCCGCTGATCCGGCCCTCGTGCATGACGGCGATGCGGTCGCTGACGCCGATCACCTCCTCCATGTCGCTCGAGATCATGAGGATGGCGACGCCGGCATCGGCGAGCTGGCGGAGGATGGCGTAGATCTCGCTCTTGGCACCGACGTCGATGCCGCGGGTCGGTTCGTCGAAGACGACGACCGAGGGACGCATCGCCAGCCACTTGGCGAGCACCACCTTCTGCTGGTTGCCGCCGGAGAGCGTGACCACCTCGGTGTCGACCGAGGGCGTGCGGATGTTGAGCCGGGCCTTCTGCCGCTCGGCCGTTTCCGCCTCCCGGCTGCCGCTGATCAGCCAAGCCTTGGCATGGCTCTTGAGGTCGGCCAGGGTGACGTTGACGCGCACCGGGAACTCGAGGACGAGGCCCGAGCGCTTGCGGTCCTCGGGCACGAGGTAGATGCCCCGGGCGATCGCCTGGCGCGGCGTTGCCGGCGTGATGGGCGCGCCGTCGAGCCGGATGGTGCCGGCGAGCGGCGGGTCGATGCCGAAGAGGGCCCGGGCGAGCTCGGTGCGGCCGGAGCCGATCAGCCCGGCAAGGCCGAGGATCTCGCCCCGACGGATCTCGAGGTCCACCGCGCGGTCGGGGAAGAGGATGGTGCGCAGGCCCTGGACCTCGAGCCCGGTGGCGGGCTGGCAGCCGGGCGGGGTGTAGAGGGCCTTGAGGTCGCGGCCGATCATGAGCCGGATCATCGCCGCGTGGGCGATCTCGTCGTGAGTAAGCGCACCGGCGACGACGCCGTCGCGCAGGCAGACGACGCGGTCGGCGCAGTCCTTCACCTCGTTCAGGCGGTGGGTGATGTAGATGACGGCGACTCCCTGCGCCTTGAGCTCGGCGATGACGTCGAGCAGCCGCTCGGTCTCGGAGACGGTGAGGCTCGAGGTCGGCTCGTCCATGATGATCAGCCGGGCGTCGAGCGAGAGCGCCTTGGCGATCTCCACCATCTGCCGCTGGGCGATGGAGAGCGCCGCCACCGGCGTGCGGGCGTCGAAGTCCACCTTGAGGCGCTGGAGAAGGGGCCGCGTCCGCTCGTAGAGGACCTGCCGGTCGATCAGCCTGAGCGGTCCGCCCCAGCGCGGCTCGCGGCCGATGAAGATGTTGGCGGCGACGTCGAGATTCTCGAAGAGGTTCAGCTCCTGGTGGACGAAGGCGATGCCCGCGGCCAGCGACTGCGGCACGGTCAGCGCCTGGTGCACCATGCCGTCGATCTCGATATGCCCGCTGTCGGGAGCGACGACGCCGCCCAGCACCTTCATCAGGGTCGACTTGCCGGCCCCGTTCTCGCCGATCAGCCCGACCACCTCGCCACGGGCGACCTCGAGACCGACATCGGCGAGGGCGGTGACACCCGGATAGGTCTTGCCGATCCGGACGAGCCCGAGGAAGGGGGCGGCCCCAGGGCCGCCCCGCTCCCCGTTTACGTCGTCGGTCGCTCCAGCGTTCACGCCATGGTTCACTGGGCGAGGAGCTTCTGCATCTCCTGGCGGAACTCGTCGACGTTGGACTGGTCGATCACCTTGGTCGGGATGATCATCAGCCCGTCCTCGGGGATGAACGACTTGTCGCCGTCGAGCACTTTCGCCATCAGCATCATCGACTGGTAGCCGAACTCGTAAGGCTGCTGGACGACGGTTGCGTCGACGATGCCGTCGGCGATGCCGCGCAAGGTCACCGGGTCCTCGTCGAAGCCGATGATCTTGACCTGGCCGTCCTTGCCGGCGGCCTTCACCGCCTCGACGATCTGCGGCGTGTTGTAGGACCAGAGGCCGACGAGGCCGTCGATGTCCGGGTAGGTGGTCAGCGTGTCCTCGACATTGCGCTTGGCGCGGGCGAAGTCGACCTCGTCGGTGCGGATGTCGATGATCTCGATATTGCCGCCCTCGAGCACGTTCTTGATGCCCTGCACCCGTTCCTGGGCGTTGGCGGCGCCCATCGTGCCGACGAAGAGCATGACCTTGCCGCCGTCCGGCAGCGACTGCTTGATCAGCTCGCCGGCCTGCTCGCCCGCGGCGACGTTGTCGGTGCCGACATAGAGCAGCCGGTCGGTGTCGGCCGCATCGCTGTCGGAGGTGAAGAGCACGGCCTGCGAGGCGGCGCGGTTGAGCAGGTCGCGGCTGTTCGCCGGGTCGATCACGCTGACCGTGATGCCGGCCACGCCGCGGGTCAGGAGATCGTCGATGATGCGCCGCTGCTCCGCCGCGGTGGCCTCGGAGACGATGTGCATCTCGGTGGTGTAGCCGTCGAGCTCCTCGCCGGCCTGCATGACGCCGGCGCGACCGATGGTCCAGAAATCGGCGGCGGCGTTGGTGACGAAGGCGAGGACCGGCTTGTCCTGGGCGGCTGCCGGGCCGATGGCGAACGTGCCCGCGAGCAGAGCGGCCGCGAGCGTCAAGGCATGACGTCGTATCATCCTGGTTCCTCCCTGAATTCCTGATCGTTCGGTCACCCAGCCGGGGCGACGCGGCGGATCGTGCGTCGCTGGTCGGGCGAGGTCAATCGGCTTCTGGCGCGCACCCCCGGAGCGCTCGGGCACTCAGCTCTCCAGTGCCGTGACCAGGTGCCTGGCGGCGGCCAGCAGCGGCCCGCGATGGGCTTCGTCGACGGGGTGGCCGGCGGCGATGGCTCCGGCGAGCTCGTCGAGCACGTCGGCGAAGAGGTGGTAGTGGAGGTGGATATCGGCCTGCCGGCGCTCGGTGCCGGGACGGATCAGGCGGATCGTCACACCCTCGTGGTCGGCCGCTGCCTCGAAGGCGGAATGGCGGGTAAAGGAGCCGAGATAGGACTTGTCCGGGAAGTCGATGCCGACCTCGGCGCGGTCGACGATCGGTCGCTTGGTCATGGCTCTGGCTCCTGCCCCTTGCTCTGATCCTGCAGCGCCGGGTAGCAAGGCGGCGCAGCGGGAGGAAGTGCGATGAGTGAGCTCAAGGTGGCGATCGGCGGATTTGGCGCCATTGGCCGCGACGTGGCGAAGGCCCTGGTCGCCGGCGTGCCGGGGCTCAGGCTCGCCGCGGTGAGCGGGCGCGACCGGGCGAAGGCGGAGGCCGGCCTCGCCGAGCTCGGCGCCGACGTGCCGGTGCTGCCGCTCGAGGCCCTGGCCGACACGGCCGAGATCGTCCTCGAATGCCTGCCGGCGGCGGTCTTCCGCGCGGTGGCCGAGCCGACGATCGAACAGGGTCGGATCTTCATGCCGCTCTCGGTCGGCCAGCTCCTCGTGCATGGCGACCTGATCGAGCGGGCGAGGGCGACGGGTGCCCGCATCCTGCCGCCGACGGGGGCCCTCCTCGGCCTCGATGCGGTGCGCGCTGCCGCCGAGGGCCGGATCGAAAGCGTCTCCATGGTGACACGGAAGCCGCCCGGCGGCCTCGCCGGGGCACCGCATCTGGTGAACAACAACATCTCGGTCGAGGGGCTGACCGAGCCGCTCATCGTGTTCGAGGGCACGGCCCGCGAGGGGGCCAGGGGCTTTCCCGCCAATGTCAACGTCGCGGCGGCGCTCAGCCTCGCCGGGATCGGCCCGGATCGCACGACGCTGCAGGTCTGGGCCGATCCGGGGGTGACCCGCAACGTGCACCGGATCATCGTCGAGGCGGACAGCGCGCGCTTCGAGATGCTGATCGAGAACGTGCCGTCGGCCAATCCGAAGACCGGCCGGATCACCGCACTCAGCACCATCGCCGCACTGCGCGGGCTGACCGCGACCCTCAAGGTCGGCTCCTGATTGACTTGCCCCGTCCCGTGGCGGGATAACTCGCCTAAACCGTCGTAGGAGTGTCGTCATGCTGACCGAGGAGCTCTCCCGGACCGTCGCCGCGCCGAACAATCTCGAGGCTTTCTGGATGCCGTTCACGGCGAACCGGCATTTCAAGCTCGAGCCGCGGCTGATCGCCCGCGCCAAGGACATGCACTACACCTCCATCGACGGTCGGCAGATCCTCGATGCCACGGCGGGTCTCTGGTGCTGCAATGCCGGTCACGGCCGGCCGAAGATCGTCGAGGCGGTGCAGCAGCAGGTGGCCGATCTCGACTTCGCGCCGAACTTCCAGTTCTCGCATCCCAAGGCGTTCGAGCTGGCCTCGCGTCTCGCCACGATGTTCCCGGGCGATCTCGATCACGCCTTCTTCACCAATTCCGGCTCCGAGGCGGTCGACACGGCGCTCAAGATCGCCCTCGCCTACCAGCGGGCGCGGGGCGAGGGCACGCGCACCCGGCTGATCGGTCGCGAGCGCGGCTATCACGGTGTCGGCTTCGGCGGCATCTCGGTCGGCGGCATGGTCAAGAACCGCATGTGGTTCGGCTCGCTGCTCACCGGCGTCGACCACCTGCCGCATACCCTCGACCTGAAGCGGAACGCCTTCTCGAAGGGCCAGCCGGCGCATGGCGCCGAACTCGCCGACGAGCTCGAGCGGCTGGTGGCGCTGCACGACGCCTCGACCATCGCCGCCGTCATCGTCGAGCCGGTGGCGGGCTCGATCGGCGTCTACCCGCCGCCCCATGGCTATCTCGAGCGGCTGCGGGCGATCACCGAGAAGCACGGCATCCTCCTGATCTTCGACGAGGTGATCACGGGCTACGGCCGGCTCGGCAAGGGCTCGGCCGCCGAGTATTTCGGCGTCCAGCCGGATCTCGTGACGACCGCCAAGGGCCTCACCTCGGGCGTCATCCCGATGGGTGCGGTGATGGCGAGGAAGCACATCCACGACACCATCGTCGGCAGCACCGCCGACGAGCGGACGATCGAGCTCTTCCACGGCTACACCTACTCGGCCCATCCGGTTGCTTGTGCTGCCGGTCTCGCCACGCTCGAGACCTATCGCGAGGAAGGTCTCTTCGAGCGCGCCGCCGAGCTGGCGCCGCACTGGGAGGAGGCGCTGCACAGCCTGAAGGGCCTGCCCAACGTCATCGACATCCGCAATATCGGCCTGATGGGTGCCGTCGAGCTCGCGTCGCGCCCCGGCAAGGTCGGCGAGCGGGCCTATGACGCGATGTGCAAGGGCTTCTTCGACCACGACATCATGATCCGCATCACCGGCGACACCCTCGCCATGTCGCCGCCCCTGATCGTCACCAAGAGCCAGATCGACGAGATCGTCGAGCGCGTGGGGAAGGTGCTCCGTGCGGTGGAGTAAGAGGCGGGTCGAAGGGATGGCTGGCCGCCGGCGACACCGGGTCCGGGCAGAGGGGAGACCCTCGCTGGGCGGGTGATGGTCCTGAACCAGTTCGCTGCCCGAGAGCGCGAGTGGGGCCGTCCGGCGATAGCGGCTGACAGGGCGGGTCGTGCTGCTGTATGCGACGAAGCGGTCGCCAACGGAGGAACGGACATGAGGATTGCCACTCGTCTGCTCGCTGCAAGCTGTCTCGCCGCCGGGCTGTTCGCCCTGCCGGCGCTGGCGGAGCCGGTCAGCATCAAGCTCCTGCAGGTCAACGACTGGGATCGCTACCAGGACGACGACGGCCGCGGCGGCTATGCCCGCTTGGTCTCGATCCTCGGCGCCGAGAACGCG
>JAUIID010000295.1 GCA_030431615.1 Alphaproteobacteria bacterium | reverse complement strand
TGCTGCGGTTCAGGGTCACCACGGCATCGTGGATCTCGCGGCTGAGGATGATGCCGTGGCTGCGCCGCGTGCCGGTGACGGTGTTCTGGGCGATCAGCATGTCGTTGGTCGCGTCGTGCGGGTCGACGCCGTAGACGTGGCTCCTGACGATCTCGTTCTGGATGACCTCCACACCCTCCGCGCCGAAGCTGAAGAAGCCGAAATAGAGATCCTCGATGGTGTTGGCGACGACGCTGACCCGCGGCCCGCCTTCCGCGGGGTCCCGCCCGCCATGGGTGAAGGCGAGGCCGAAGGTGGAGACGCCCTGGTAGCCCAGATGGGCGAGACGGCTTTGGCGGACCACCGTGCGGTTGTCCTCGAGCCCGGTGATCCAGGGACGGAACGCCACGCCGCGGGAGCCGGTCTCCGCCGGCATGCCGGCGGCCTCGTTCCAGCCGAGGAGCGCCGAATGGCTGATGAAGAGCCCGCCATAGGCGGTGACCAGAGCACCTGCTTCCTGCACAAGGCGTAGCTCGATGCCGTCGATGACGAGGACGGCTTCGGCAGCGACGATCAGCGGCGCGGCGAGCCGGCAGCGCGGGCCGTCACAGTCGAGGAGATCGGGCCGGCCGACCAGGGCCGGCAGGGCCTCGAGCCGGTGCCGCCCGGTGCGCAGCACGATGGCGAGCCCCGACCATTCCGACAAGGCCTCGAGCTCGTCGAGGAAGCCCCGCCGCAACGCCCGCTCGCCCGCGGCCTCGGCCAGCTCGACCTCGCCGGCCAGCGGAGCCGGCAGTGGCTCGGCGAGAATGGACTCGGCCAGCTCACCGATTTCGGCGGCTGTGGGCACCTCGGCCCGAGGTGACGAGGCAAGGGAGAGGCAGGCCAGGGTGACGAGGGTCGCTCGTCTCAGCAATCGTTGCCATCCGCTGGCAGGATCGTGACCACGCCCTGCACCACGCAGTCGCCCCTGGCATTGTCGGCGAACCGGTTGCCCTCGATCGTGGCCTCGGTCGGGCGGATCAGCGCCGCCTCTTCCTCGTTCGGCGGCTTCGTGACCGTGCTCCAGTCCTGCAGATCGACGCCGGCCCGCGCGTTGCCGGTGAGACCGTTCTCGGCGACGAGGATGCCGTCGGCGGCGCGGATGCGGATGCCGGAGCGGCCGTTCCGGGCGATGGCATTGCGCTGGAGATCGACCGACCAGCTCTCGTAGATCACGAGCCCGTCGCGCCCGCTGCGCGCCAGCTCGTTGCCGGCGAAGGTCAGGTCGAAGGCACCCTTGTCGATCTGGACCGCGGCGCCGGCGCTGTCGACGATCCGATTGGCGAGGACCGCCGTCCGGGTGATGCCGCGGGACATGAGGATGCCGTTGCCGTTGTCGGCCATAGCCCCGCTGCCGACGATGTCGTTGTCGGCTATCAGGCCGTCGGCAGCGCCGTCGCGGATCGCAATGCCGTGCCGCAGCGACGCCCTCACCCGGTTGCGCAGGAGCGTCGCCTCCGCAGAACCGCGCACCAGCACGCCGTCATACATATTCTCGATGAGGTTGCCGACGAGCAGCAGCACCGGCCGCGCCGGCGGGTCGTCGCGGCTGGTAACGGTGACGGCGAGGCCGGTGGTACCGGCCGCATCGTAGCCGAGCGAGGCGAGCCGGCTGCCGCGGATGACCGTCCGGCTCCGGTCGTAGGCGACGATGAAGGGGCGAAAGGCCGTCCCGTCGGTCGTGGCCGGCGCGTCGCCGGCCCGCCCCTCGATGGCGGAGAGGCTGACGAAGAGGTCGCCGAAGGCCACGATCGCGGCCCCGGCCCGCTGCTCGAGCCGGACGGTCAGTCCGTCGATGACGAGGACAGCGCCGCTTTCGACAGCGAGCGGTGCCGCCAGCCGGCAGGTATCGATCTCGCAGGCGAGCAGCTCAGGGCGGTCGAGCACGGCCGCCACCTCCTCGAGCCGGTGGCGCCCGGCGGCGATGACGATGCCTTCGTTCGGCCAGTCCGGCTGGGCTGCCAGATCCTCGAGAAAGCTGCGGTTGAGCCGCCGCTCGTCGGCCGGTCGGCCGATGCGGACCTCGCCCGCCTCCGGGACCGGCAGCGGCAGCGACTGGATGCCGTCGAGCGCCTCGTTGAGCGCCTCGCGGGAGGCTGGCACCGGCGGCGTCGCCAGCGCCGGCCCGGCGAGCGCCAGGGCCAGCGCCGCTACGAGGAGGTACCTCATGCGAGACGGGCTTCGGCGTCCGCCTGCGGCTGCACCGGGACGGGCAGCTTGTCCATGATCTCCTTCGGCACGATCTGCCGGAACCGCGGCAGCTCCAGGTCGAAGTCGTGCAGGATGCGTTCGGCCAGGGCGCTCTGGGTCTGCCAGACATGCTCGACCAGGAGGGTCTTGAGCTCCTGCACGTAGTGGTCGACCAGGACCGGCTGCATGATCACCATATCCGGGTTGAGATGCGCCTCGAGCTGGCCGGCCGCATCCCAGACATAGGCCATGCCCCCCGACATGCCGGCGGCGAAGTTGTCGCCGACAGCCCCAAGGATCACCGCAACGCCGCCGGTCATGTACTCGCAGCCATTGTCGCCGCAGCCCTCGACCACGGTGAGCGCGCCGGAGTTGCGGACGGCAAAGCGCTCGCCGGCCCGGCCGGCGGCGAAGAGCTTGCCGTCGGTGGCCCCGTAGAGGCAGGTATTGCCGATGATGAAGTTCTGGTCGGCGATCAGCGGGCTCGAGACGGTGGGCCGAACGACGATCGTGCCGCCCGAGAGGCCCTTGCCGACATAGTCGTTGGCGTCGCCCAGGACCTCGAGCTTGAGACCCTGCACCGCCCAGGCCCCGAGCGACTGGCCGGCCGAGCCCCTGAGGCGCACGGTGATGTGGCCCGGCTGCAGCCCCTTCATGCCGTAACGGCGGGTGATGTGCGCCGAGAGCCGCGTGCCGACTGCCCGCTGGACGTTGCGCACATTGTACTGGAGCTGCATCTTCTCGCCGTCCTCGAGGAGCGCGCGCGCGTCCTTCAGCATCTGCGCGTCGAGGCTGTCCGGCACTTCGTTCCGGCCCTTGACGGTGCAGTGGCGCGGCAACCCGCCCGGGTCGACCTGGGCGAGGATCGGGTTGAGGTCGAGATCATCGAGGTCCTCGCTGCCGCGGCCGACCTGCTTGAGGAGGTCGCTCCGGCCGACCGCCTCCTCGATCGAGCGCAGGCCGAGCGACGCCAGGATCTCGCGCACCTCCTCGGCGATGAAGCTCATCAGGTTGACGACCTTCTCGGGCGTGCCGGTGAACTTCTGCCGGAGGTCGTCGCGTTGGGTGCAGACCCCGACCGGGCAGGTGTTGGAGTGGCACTGGCGGACCATGATGCAGCCCATGGCGACGAGCGACAGCGTGCCGATGCCGAACTCCTCGGCACCGAGCATGGCGGCGATGACGATGTCGCGGCCGGTCTTGAGGCCGCCGTCGGTCCTGAGCGTGACCCGGTGGCGCAGCCGGTTGAGGGTGAGGAGCTGGTTGGTCTCCGAGAGGCCCATCTCCCAGGGGCTGCCGGCGTACTTGATCGAGGTCTGCGGGCTGGCGCCGGTGCCGCCGACATGGCCCGAGATCAGGATGACGTCGGCCTTGGCCTTGGCCACACCGGCGGCGATGGTGCCGATGCCGGCCTCGGAGACCAGCTTGACGCAGACCTTGGCGTCCGGGTTGATCTGCTTGAGGTCGTAGATGAGCTGGGCCAGGTCCTCGATCGAATAGATGTCATGGTGCGGCGGCGGGCTGATCAGGGTGACGCCCGGCGTGGCGTGGCGGAGCCGCGCGATCTCGACCGTCACCTTGAAGCCCGGGAGCTGGCCGCCCTCGCCGGGCTTCGCCCCCTGCGCCACCTTGATCTCGAGCTCGCGGGCGGCGTTCAGGTACTCGGCCGTGACGCCGAAGCGGCCGGACGCCACCTGCTTGATCGGCGAGTTGGCATTGTCGCCATTGGGCCGCGGCGTGTAGCGCTCGACCCCTTCCCCGCCCTCGCCGGAATCCGACTTCGCCCCGATCCGGTTCATGGCGATGGTCAGCGTCTCGTGGGCCTCGGGGCCGAGGGCACCCAGCGACATGCCCGGCGTGACGAAGCGCTTTCTGATCTCGGTGATGCTCTCCACCTCGTCGAGCGGCACCGGGGTGCGGCCCTGGCGGAAGTCGAGCAGATCGCGGATCGAGACCGGATCGCCGGCCTGCACCATGTCGCTGAAGCGCTGGTAGGCGACGTAGGAATCGGTCGCCACCGCCTGCTGCAGCTGGTGCACCATGCGCGCCTCGTAGGCGTGCCGCTCGCCGCTGCGCCGGTAGCGGTAGAAGCCGCCGATCGCCAGTGCCGGCTCGGCCTCGCCAAAGGCCCGCTCGTGCTGGGCGCGGACCTTGTTCTTGATGGCGGTCAGGCCCATGCCGGAGATCCGGGTGACCAGCCCCGGG
>JAUIID010000063.1 GCA_030431615.1 Alphaproteobacteria bacterium | reverse complement strand
CACGTGCAGCCAGCTCAGATCGGCCAGCAGCAGCGGCAGGACACTGCCCAGCGCCACCAGCAGGATCGCCGTCAGCGCATGCTCGATGGCCTCGCCGAAATCGTGCAGCCGCCGGTGGAAGTGGTGCTCCACCTCGACCCGCCGCAGCGTCAGGCCCATCATCGCGACGGCGATGAAGCCGTAGCCCTCCGCGAGCTCGGTGGTGCCGTAGCACAGGAGAACGCCGGCCAGGGCCACGACGCCGGAGGCCGTGTCGGCGAGCACGGCGCCCCGCGGCAGGACGAAGAGCACCTGGCCCAGCGCCCAGCCGCCGGCAGCGCCCATCGCGGCGCCGACGGCGATGCGGTAGGCGAGGTCGACCAGGAGCCACTCCGTGAGCCAGGGCGCAGGGTTCAGGCCCTCTACCGCCACGATCAGCCCGAGATAGACGAAGGGGAAGGCGAGGCCGTCATTGAGCGCCGCTTCGGTCGTGAGGGTGAAGCGCACCGGGTGCTCCTGGCCCTCGTGCGGCGGCCCGACCTGCACGTCGGCCGCAAGCACCGGATCGGTCGGTGACAGGACGGCACCGAGCAGAATCGCCCCCGCCGCCGTCATGCCCATCAGCCCGACACCCAGCAGGGCGACGGCGAGGATGGTGAGCGGCATCGCTATCGCCAGCAGCCGCAGCGTCGGGCTCCACTGCCGCCATGGCCGGAGCCGATCGATCCGCATGCCGCTCGCGAACAGTGCCACGATGACAGCCATCTCGCTGATCAGCTCCCAGGGCCTGGGCGACGAGCGCGGGTCCGGCAGCAGGGCGAGCTCGGGCACGGCCAGGGCGATGGCCATCCCGAAGAGGATCATCAGCGGTGCCGCCGCCGGCTCGCGCTTCGAGAAGAAGCGCGGCAGCCAGTGCGCCAGGATGATGGCGGCACCTACCCCGGCGAGCAGGAAATGATACCGCGACAGACCGAAGAATGCGTCGTCGTCCATGCTCTCCACCATCAGGGCGCCATGCATGTCAACGGGCGGGACGGCCAAACGTTCGGGACAAACACCCCGCAGCCGCGGCCGCCAAGCCGGCTTACGCCTGCCTCGGCACCCGCATGACCAGCGCCACGCCGGTCGTCGCGATGGCCATGCCGGCCAGCGCCAGCGGGCCGAAGCGCTCGCCGAGCACGAGCCAGGCGACGAGTGCGGCCCCGGGCGGGACGAGGAAGAAGAGGGTGGCGACGCGGCTGGCCTCGCCTCGGCGCAGCATCAGGTTGAGCAGGGCGATGGAGACGATCGAGGAGACGAGGACGAGATAGCCGAGCCCGGCGGCGAAGGCGGGGGTCCAGGTGACCGTGTTGTCCTCGAAGAGGAGGGCGGCGACGCCGACGACACAGGCGGCGGTGACGAACTGGATGGTGCCGCCGGTCCAGAGGTCGAAGCGCGGGCTGAAGCGCTTCTGGTAGAGCGTGCCGCCGGTGATCGCGACCAGCGCCAGGATGGCAAAGCCGACGCCGGCAATGGTGCCGACGCCGGCGGTAAGCTTCTCGTGCAGCACGAGGACGGTCCCGGCGACGCCCAGGGCGAGGCCCAGCATCTGCACCGGGCGGAAGCGCTCGCCGAGCAGCGGGACGGCGACGACGACGGTGAGCACGGGCTGCATGCCGACGATGAGGGCAAGGCCGCCGGCGGTGATGCCGGCGCCGAAGGCGAGATAAGAGCAGCTGAAATAGATCGCCTGCATGATCAGCCCGAGCACCACGAGGTGGCGGACCTCGCCGCGGGTGCGGGGCCAAGGCGCCCGGAGGACCAGGGCGATCGCCAGCATCAACACTGTCACGATGAGAAAGCGCAGGCTGAGGAAGGTGAGCGGAGCCGCACCTTCGAGCCCGGCCTTCGCGGCGACGAAGCCGGACGACCAGAAGATCAGGAAAAGCGTCGGGGCGGCGCGTTCGACGAGGCCCTTTGGCGGGAGATCGGTACGGGCATCGAGCACGGCTGCGTCTGCTTCTGGATGCGGACGGCCATCCGCGCCCGTGCCCTTTTCCTAGCACGTCCGGATGCGGGCCGGATGGCCACATTGCGACAGAATCGAGGCAGAAAATCGGGTTTTCGTGGACAGCGCGCAATCGATCGATCTATACAACCATTGGTTTAATTAAGCTGCGTTCGACAGCGATGTGGGCGGCTGATGCGACGGTTGCAGGACTTCTGGGGCCTGCTCGCGGCTTATTGGGTTTCTGACCGATGGGTCGAGGCGTGGGTGTTGACAGCGGCAGTGCTGGCGCTGACCACGGCCCTGAGCAAGGCCTCCGTCTGGGTCGCGACAGCATCCGGCGATTTCATCGGCGCGCTCGCCGGCTACCACAGCCCCGACCTCGGTATCGATCCTGCCGCCCTGCTGCTGACCAGCACCCTCATGTTCTTCGCCCTCCATGTCGGGCGCGCCGGCGGCGTGGCCTGCCGCCACCTCGTCTCGACGACGCTGCACCGGCGAGCACGGGCCTGGCTGGTCGGGCGCTTCGACGCCGCGATCCTGGCGGATGAGCGCATCGCCTTCGACCTGATGAGCGACCGGGCCGATGACGGGACGATGCCGGCGCGCCTGCCGGACGCCATCGACCAGCGCCTCGACGATTGCTCCGCCGGCCTCTACGCCGGGCTGATCGGCCTCGCCATGGGCTTCTGGGGTGCCGTCACCTCGGTCTGGTTCGTCGCGGCGGCCCTCATCGAGCGCAGCGTCAGCGTGCCGCTGCTCGACGACTGGGTCGTCTCGTTCGGCCTGCCGATCGACCTCGCGCCCGGCGAATACGGCTCGGCCCTCCTGGCGGGCCTGCTCATCCTCCTCTACGTGCCGGCGGTCACCATGGCCGCCTGGCTCATCGGCCGGGTGCTGGAGCGGATCACCCTGGAGCGGCAGAAGCGCGATGGCGCCTGGCGCGGCGAGCTCGGCGCCATGCTGCACCGCGTGGCCCAGCTCGCCACGTCCAGGGGCGAGCGGGCGCAGCGGGCGATCAACACCCGGCTTTATACCGGCGTCGACCGGGCCTGGGCCCGGCAGAACGCCTGGGGAGCCGGGATGATGCTCTTCAACGACGTCCACGGCTTCCTGGCGCGGCGCCTCATCGCCTATCTGCCCGCCCTGCCCGCCTTCACCTCGGACGCCATCAGCTTTCGCAACTTCGTCGCCAGCTCCGAGCTGACGGCCGAGCTGATCCAGGATGTCTCCTGGTTCATCAACGTCATGCCGGCGATCGCCACGCTGCGCGCCAATGCCGGGCGGCTGACCGACCTCGCCCGGGCCGTCGAGCGGGTGCGGGACCGGGACGCGTTCTATGCCGAGACCGGGATCAGCCGTTTTCGCCGGGTGCACCCCGGGGCCGCTGCCGGCCTCCGGCTCCAGGGCATCATGCTGCGTCATCGGGGCCACCTGGCCCAGCCCTTCCTCAACGTCCCGCTGCTCCGGCTCGAGCCGGGGCAGTGGGCCTGCCTGCGCGGCGCGAACGGCTGCGGCAAGAGCTCGCTCCTGAAGGCCGTGGCCGGTCTCTGGCCCTATGGCGAGGGCGAGATCGCCATGGCACCGGGACAGCACCTCTTCTTCGCCGGGCAGGAGCCGGACCTGCCCGACAGGCTGACGCTGAAGGCGCTAGTCGCCTATCCCGAGACGGCCGAGACGTTCGACGACCTCGCCGTCGCCGCGGTCCTCGGCGAGGCCGGGCTCGGGACATTCCTCAGGGCACTGCACGACGAGCTGCACGAGGGGCATCCCTGGCGCCACGTCCTCTCGGGCGGGCAGAAGCAACGCCTGGTGCTGGCCCGCATCCTCCTGCACCGACCGGACGTGCTGCTGCTCGACGAGGCGACCTCGGCCCTGGATGCGACAGCGGCGATCGGGTTCCACGAAGCGCTGCGTGACGCCCTCCCCCGGACGGTGGTCCTCGCCGTGCTGCATGGCGAGAACCTGCCGACCGACCCGAACGGCCAGCCCTTCTACGAGACGATCGTCGCGATCGAGTCGGGCCTCGCCCGCGTGGAGCCGGCCCGGCGTCCGGTCAGGCGGCAGGCGCGCGTGGCCCTCTTGCCTCAGGCGCCCGTGGCGTCGAGAGCGGCGACGAGGGCCCTCTCGTAGAGCGGGCCCTCCGGACAGTGATGCTGGCCCGGAAGCGCCGTGTAGAAGCAGGCGCCGGCGGCGGCACGGAACCAGGCCCGGGCGACATGCGGCGGGGTGATGCCGTCGAGCGCCCCGGTAACGACGGCCACGGGTGCCGTGACGCGGCGGAGCGCCGGGGCGGCCCGGATCGTCGAGAGCTCGGCCAACATGGCTGGCGCCTCGCGGCGCAGCGCCTGCAGCGCCGGGGCCCCCATGGTGCGCCGCGCGGCCAGCAGCGCCGGGCCGGAGAAGACCGGCGACACGCCGAGGAGATGGTCCAGCGCCGTCGTCGCCGCAGCCAGCCGCGCCGCCGCCCAGGCGCCGACGCTGTGCCCGGCGAGCGCCAATCTGCCCGCATCCTCAGGCCAGGTCTCGCGTGCCCACTGGAGCACCGCAGCGGCGTCGTCCAGATGGCCGCTCATGGTGTAGAGCTCGACCGGCCCGGAATCCGGCACCGCCCGCGAGTACGGCAGGTCGGGTGCCACAACGCGCCAGCCCCGGGCGAGATAGGCTTCGGCGATCGGCACGATATGCGCCGAGCGGCCGGCACCGTCCCGCCCGTGCAGCAGGAGGACGAGCCCGGCGGCGGCACCCGCCGGGGCCAGGACGTGGCAGGCTATCGGCCGGTCGCCGCGCCGCGCCGGGGCGTGGTGGAGCGACGGTTGCGGGATGTTGGCGGTCATGACGGGCTCAGAAATGCCGCCAGCCGAGCCCGTCGACATCGAGCTTCCTGCCGCTGGCGTCGGTGACGGTGAGGCCCTGGCCGGCGGCGATCCGGCCGATCCGCGTCAGCTTCACGCCGAGCTCGCCGGCCAGCGCCTCGATGGCGGCGGTTGTCGCATCAGGGGCGGTGAAGAGCAGCTCGTAGTCGTCGCCGCCGACCAGCGCCGCATCGTGGCAGCCGGGCATGCCGTGTGCCACGGCCGAGAGCGGCAGCGCGTCGGCGTCTATGGTGGCCGCTGTCCCCGATTCGTCGAGGATGTGGGTCAGGTCGGCGACGAGCCCGTCGGAGACGTCGATCGCGGCATGCGCAAGGCCGACGAGGCGGGGGCCGAGGGCAGTCCTTGGCTGCGGGCGCCGATAGCGCTCGACGAGGAAGAAGGCCTCGTCCTCGGTCGCGGCCAGACCCTTGAGGACGCGCAGGCCGAGGGCCGCATCGCCGAGCGTGCCGGAGACCCAGACGTGGTCGCCGGGCTCGGCACCCTTGCGGGTCAGGGCGCACCCCTCGGGCACGAGGCCGAGGATGGTGCAGGAAAGCAGGAGCGGCCCCGGCGTCGAGACGAGATCGCCACCGATGAGATGCAGGCCGTAGGTCTGCTGGTCCAGGGCGAGGCCCGCAGCAAAGCCTTCGAGCCAGTCGTCGTCCAGCGACTTTGGCCGGGCGATGACGGTGAGGTAGGCGAGCGGGCTCGCCCCCATGGCGGCGAGGTCGGAAAGGTTGACCCTGAGCAGCTTGGCGGCGACCGCTTCCGGCGGATCGTCGGCGAGGAAATGCACGCCCTCGACGATGGCATCCTTGGCGATGACGAGCGAGCGGCCCGGCGGCACGTCGACCAGAGCCGCGTCGTCGGTCAGCCCGAGGGCGCCCGGGAAGCCCCTTGCCAAGGGTTTGAGCAGGCGATCGATGAGGTCGAACTCGCCCATGTGTTACGCTCCCGACGTCAGGTGATCAGGGGGCATCAGGTGACCGGGCTGCGCTCCGGACGAAGCGTGGGTGCGAGGCGGTCGAGCACCGCGTTGATGAAGGCCGGCTCGTCGCCGCTGAAGAAGAGGTGCGCCAGCTCCACATACTCGTTGAGCACGACCCTGACCGGCACGTCGGTGCGCTCGGCCAGCTCGAAGGCGCCCGCCCTCAGGCACGCCCGCAGGAGGAAGCCGCAGCGGGCGAGGGTCCAGCCCGAAGCCAGGCAGGACTCGATCGCCGGGTCGAGCCGCTCGCGCGCGTCCCAGGCACCGCCGGCGAGAATGGCGAACCACTTGCCGTCGACCGCGGGCGAGGGCTCGTCGAGCTCGAGCGGCTCGAAGATTTCGGCCAGCCGATGCGCCTGGAATTCGGCGACGACCCGGTCGATGGCGAGATCGCCCGCATCGGCCTGGTAGAGCGCCTGGACCGCGGCGAAGCGGGCGGCGCGCCGCTTGTTCAGGACGGGCTTGGTGGGCATGGCGCTCATGGCTGCAAGAGCCGGCGGCGGAAGGCGACAAGCGAAAGGGTGGCAAGGGCCGCATGGCCGCCCTTGTCCTGGCGCGCCGGATCGGCACGCTCGATCGCCTGCGCCTCGTTCTCGACGGTTAGGATGCCGTTGCCGATGGCGAGGCCGTAGGCGGTGCCGAGATCGGTGATCCCGCGGGCACTCTCGCCGGCCACCAGCTCGTAATGCGTGGTCTCGCCGCGAATGACGCAGCCCAGCGCCACGTAGCCGGCAAAGCCCCTGCCATGCAGGTCAGCGATGCGGATGGCGGGCGGAATCTCGAGTGCGCCCGGCACGGTAAGCTCCTCGAAACGCGCCCCGGCGGCCTCGAGCACCGCGCGCGCGCCCTCGAGCAGGAAGTCGTTGATGGCCGCATGGTAGCGGGCCTCGATGACGAGGATGCGGGCACCGGGCAGCTTCGGGACCGAGGTCGTGGCGGAGATGCCGGCCATCAGCTCTCTCCCTCGGCGGGGATCGGCCGGGTCTCGACAACGCGCAACTTGTAGCCCTCGAGGCCGACGATGGTGCGGCCCGTGTTGGAGAGAAGGATCATGTCGGTGACCCCGAGATCGCCCAAAATCTGGGCGCCGATGCCGTAGACCCGCAGGTCCGCCGGCGGCGGCGGGTGATGGCCGAGCGCCACCTTGACCCGCTCGGAGATGCTGGTCGGCGACGGCTCGCGCAGCAGCACGACCACCCCCCTGCCCGCCTCGCCGATCATCCGCATCGCCTGGTGGAGCTGGTCGCCGCGGCCGCTCTCGCCCTCGCCGAGCAGGTCCTGCAGCATGTTGACGGCATGGACGCGCACGAGGACGGGCTCAGGCGCCGTGACGTCGCCCTTGACCAGCGCCACGTGCTCGATGCCGTCCAGCACGTTGACGTAGACCTGCAGGCGGAAGTCGCCGCCGAAGCGGCTCGTGAAGGTCGTGGCGATGTCGCGCTCGACCAGCCGGTCGTGCTTCAGCCGGTAGGCGATGAGATCGGCGATCTTGCCAACCTTCAGGCCGTGCAGCTGGGCGAAGGCGACGAGGTCGGGCAGCCGCGCCATGGTGCCGTCGTCATTCATGATCTCGCAGATCACGCCGGACGGATCGAGCCCGGCGAGGCGCGAGAGGTCCACCGCCGCCTCGGTGTGGCCCGTGCGGACCAGCACCCCGCCGTCCCGCGCCATCAGCGGGAAGATGTGGCCGGGTGCGACCAGGTCATCGCGCCGGCTCTGGGGATCGATGGCCACCTTGACGGTATGGGCCCGGTCGGCCGCCGAGATGCCGGTGGTCACCCCGTCCCGGGCCTCGATGCTGACGGTGAACGCGGTCGAGAGCCGGGGCTCGTTGCCCTGCGCCATCAGCGGCAGGCCCAGCTTCTCGCAGCGCTGGCGGGTGAGGGCGAGGCAGATCAGGCCGCGGCCGTGCTTGGCCATGAAGTTGATGGCGGCGGCGTCGCAGAACTCGGCCGGGATGACGAGGTCGCCCTCGTTCTCGCGGTTCTCGTCGTCGACCAGGATGAACATCTTCCCGCGCCGCGCATCCTCGAGCACGTCCTCGATCGGCGAGAGGAACTCGGCGTCGCTCACGGCCGCTCCCGGCCGGGCACGAACTGGAGCTGGCGAGAGACGTAGCGGGCAAGCATGTCGGCCTCGAGATTGACCCCGTCGCCGACCTGGCGGTGGCGCAGGGTGGTGACGTCCCAAGTGTGCGGAATGATCATCACGGCGAAGCCCGTGTCGGTCACCTCGTTGACGGTGAGCGAGATGCCGTCGACCGAGATGGAGCCCTTGACCGCGACCAGCGGCCGGAGGTCTTCCGGCATGTCGAAGGCAAGCCGGTAGCTCTCGCCAAGAGGCTCGATGGCGGCGATCCGGCCGAGCCCGTCGACATGGCCGAAGACGAGATGGCCGCCGAGCTCGTCGCCGAGGCGGAGCGAGGCTTCGAGATTGATCGCGTCGCCCTTCTGCCAGGTGCCGAGCGTGGTGCGTGCCAGGGTCTCGGGCGAGGCGTAGACGCTGTAGGAGTCCGCCGTCTTCTCGGCGACGGTCAGGCAAACGCCCGAATGGGCGACCGAGGCGCCGACGGCGATGCGATCGAGGTCGAGCCCGGGCGCGCGGACCACGAGGCGGCGGCCACCGTCCTTGTCCTCGACCTTCAGGATCAGGCCCTGATGCGTGATGATGCCGGTGAACATTCTTTTGGCCTTCTGGTCTAACCTTCGGGCTCGAGCACGCTGAACCGGTCGGGGCCGAGGAGTCGCGTGTCGGCCACGCGCCACCGGCCGACATCGGCCATCCGGTCGACGCCGAGGCCATGGATGGCTGCCAGGCCGTCGCCGCCGATCAGCGCAGGCGCGGAGAAGACGTAGAGCCGATCGACGAGGCCGGCCGCGAGCAGGCTCGTGGCGAGCGACGCTCCACCCTCGACCAGAAGTCGTGTGATGCCTTGGTCGGCGAGGCGGGTCAAGACGGCGCCGGGCGAGGTGTCGCCGTCGGCGGCCGTGACATGGACCAGCGGCAGCCGGTCGGCACTGGCCCGCAGCTGGCTCCGGTCGGGCAGCCGGCCGCGCCGGTCCATGACGACGCGGACCGGCGAGCGGCCCTCGAGGCCGGGCAGGCGGCAGGTGAGCAGCGGGTCGTCGGCGAGCGCCGTGCCGCTGCCGATCATGATGGCGTCGTGGCTGGCCCGCAGGCGATGGCCGAAGGCGCGGGCCGCCTCGCCGGTGATCCACTGGCTCTCGCCCGTGCGCGTCGCGATCCGGCCGTCGAGGGTCATCGCCAGCTTCAGCCCGACCATCGGCCGACCGGCCCGGATGCGCCGGTACAGGCCGAGATTCTGCGCCAGCGCCTCGGCCTCGCGCACGCCGACGACGACCTCGATTCCGGCTTCCCTGAGCCCGGCGATGCCCTTGCCGTCGACGCGCGGGTCCGGGTCGACACAGCCGACGACGACCCGCGCGATGCCGGCCTCGATCAGGCCCTTGGTGCAGGGCGGGGTCTTGCCCCAGTTCGAGCAGGGCTCGAGCGTGACGTAGGCCGTGGCCCCCCTGGCCGCGTCGCCGGCGCGCGCCAGCGCCTCGGCCTCGGCATGCGGGCGGCCGCCCGGCTGGGTCCAGCCGCGGCCCACCACCAGCCCGTCCTTGACGATGACGCAGCCGACCGAGGGGTTGGGCGCTGTCAGGCCGAGATGGCGCCCGCCCAGGGCCAGGGCGAGGCCCATGAAACGGGCGTCGATCGGATCGGTCATGAAAGGGTGGTCACGCTTCGGCTTCGTCGGCCCCGGGCAGGCGACTGATGAACTCCTCGAAATCGCGCGCGTTGGCGAAATCGCGATAGACCGAGGCGAAGCGGACATAGGCGACCTCGTCCAGCTTGGCCAGGGATTCCATGGCGAGCTCGCCGATCCGCGTGGTCGGCACCTCGTGCTCGCCGCTGGTCTCGATCCGGCGGACGATGCCGTTGACGATGCGCTCGATCTGCTCCTGGTCGACGCCGCGCTTGCGCACCGCGATGGCGATCGAGCGCGCCAGCTTGTCGCGGTCGAAGGGCACGCGCTTGTGGTCCTTCTTCAGCACCACGAGGTCGCGCAGCTGCACCCGCTCGAACGTCGTGAACCGCGCCCCGCACGCCGTGCACTGCCGCCGCCGCCGGATCGAGGTCGCATCCTCGACCGGCCGCGAATCCTTCACCTGCGTATCCTCGGAACCGCAAAACGGGCACCGCATCTGCTCTATCCTGTGCTCACCGCCCCAGCATCGCCGGGTTATAGGCGTGCTGGCGGCCGAGAGCCACCCAAGGCGCGTCGCGGCTAGGCCGCCTCCTCCGCCTGCTGCCGCTGCCAGAGCGTGGCGTAGAGCCCTTCCTTCGCCACCAGCTCGCCATGGGTGCCGCGCTCGACGACGCGGCCCTCGTCCATGACGATGATCTGGTCGGCATCGGTGATCGTCGAGAGCCGATGCGCGATGACGAGGGTGGTGCGGCCACGGGCGGCGCTGGCGAGGGCTGCCTGCAGCGCCCGTTCCGTCGCACTGTCGAGGGCCGAGGTCGCCTCGTCGAGGATCAGGATCGGCGGATTCTTCAGCATCACGCGGGCGATGGCGACGCGCTGCTTCTCGCCGCCCGAGAGCTTCAGGCCGCGCTCGCCGACGGTGGTCCGGTAGCCGTCCGGCAGGCCCGTGACGAAGTCGTGGATCTGGGCGAGGCGGGCCGCCTCCTCGATGGCCGCCTGGGACGCACCGGGGCGGCCATAGCCGATATTGGCGGCGATCGTGTCGTTGAAGAGCACGGTGTCCTGCGGCACGAGGCCGATATGGGCGCGCAGTGACGCCTGGCTCACCTGGCTGATGTCCTGGCCGTCGATGGTCACCCGGCCACCGTCCGGGTCGTAGAAGCGAAAGAGCAGCCGCACGATGGTCGACTTACCGGCCCCCGTCGGGCCGACGATGCCGAGCTTCCTGCCGCCCTCGAGGGCAAAGTCGAGGCTCTCGACCAGCGGGCGCCTCGGGTCGTAGGCGAAGCGCACCGCCTCGAAACGGACAGCACCGTCCCGGACGACAAGCCGCACGGCGCCCGGCGCGTCGGCGACCTCCGGCTCCAGCTCCAGGAGGGCCTCGATCTGCTCGAGGTCGGTCACCGACTGGCGAATTTCGCGGTAGATCACGCCGAGGAAGTTCAGGGGCTGGTAGAGCTGCCAGATGTAGGTGTTGAGCAGCACCACGTCGCCGATGGTGAGCGAGCCACCGACCACCCCCTGCCCGGCCATCACCATGAGGATGGTGACACCAACGGCGAGAATGGCAGCCTGGCCGCCGTTCAGCCAGGCGAGCGAGACCTCGGAGCGGACCGCCGCAGTCTCGTAGGCGGCAAGCTGGCCGTCTAGCCGCCGCTGCTCGAAGCCCTCGTTGCCGAAGGCCTTGACCACCTCGTAATTGATCAGCCCGTCGACCGCCGAGGCGTTGAACTCGTTGTCGGCGCGGTTGAGCTCGCGGCGGATCAGGGTCCGCCAGTTGGTGGCGAGGATGGTGAAGCCGGCATATCCCAGAATGGTGAGGAAGGTGACGAGGGCGAAGCTCGGCGGGTAGTTCCAGAGCAGCACGCCGATGACCATGACGAACTCGAGCAGGGTCGGGCCGAGGCTGAAGAGGCCGGTGCGCAACAGGAAGGAGAGCGCCTTGACGCCGCGGTCGATGGCCCGGGCGAGCTCGCCGGTGCGCCGCTCGAGGTGATAGCGGAGCGAGAGGTCGAAGAGGCGGGTGTAGACCTGCAGCGCCAGCCGCCGTCCGGCGCGCGCGCCCACCCGGGCGAAGAGCGCGTCGCGGAGCTGCTGGAAGGTCGAGGCGAGAAGGCGGGCAGCGCCGTAGCCGATGAGCAGCGCCAAGGGCACGGCCGTGAGGTTCGCCACGCTCAGCGCGTCGACGCTCCACTTCAGGAAGAAGGGAACGTAGACCGTGAGGATCTTGGCGGCGATGAGGCAGGCGAAGGCGAGGACGATGCGCAGGCGCAGCCCGGGCTCGCCCACAGGCCAGATATAGGGCAGCGCGAAGCGGGCGAGATCGGGCCAGCTCCTTTCCGGCCGGGCGACACCGCCAAGGGTCGCGGATAAGGGCGGCGGCGCACCGCGGCCGCGGCTCAATTCAGCGCCTTCCCGCCGGCCGATCCCGCCATGTCACCCAAGCAGCGCTCCGCTCTGGACTCGTTCCAAGGAACCCCCAACGTGGCCACGAAGCGCCGGCGGGGCAAGCAGTTGCCGCGTTGCCGGCCGGTCGGTAACCTTTCCGGCAACTGTCAGGGGGGAGTTGCGTGAACGGCTTCGACTACGTCGTCATCGGCGCCGGCACGGCCGGTTGCGTGCTGGCCAACCGGCTCTCGGCCGACCCGCGCAACCGCGTCCTGCTCCTGGAAGCCGGGGGCCGCGACAGCTGGTTCTGGATCCACGTGCCGATCGGCTATCTCTACACCCAGAACAATCCCAGGACCGACTGGTGCTTTCGGACCGAGGTCGAAGCGGGACTGGGCGGGCGGGCGCTCAACTACCCGCGCGGCCGGGTGCTCGGCGGCTGCTCCTCCATCAACGGCATGATCTACATGCGCGGCCAGGCCGCCGACTACGACCATTGGCGGCAGCTCGGCAATCCCGGCTGGAGCTGGGACGACGTCCTGCCCTGGTTCAAGCTCTCCGAGGACTTTTGCGGTGGTGCTGACGAGCTGCACGGCGTCGGCGGCGAATGGCGGGTCGAGGAGCCGCGCGTCGACTGGCCCATCCTCCACGCCTTCCGCGCCGCCGCGGCCGAGGTCGGAATCCCCCGGACCGACGACTTCAACCGCGGTAACAACGAGGGCTGCGGCTACTTCCACGTCAACCAGCGCCGGGGCGTGCGCTGGTCGGCCGCCAAGGCGTTCCTGCGACCCGTCCGCTCGAGGCGCAATCTCGTCGTCGTCACCGGCGCGCAGGTGACCGGGCTCCGGCTCGACGGCCGGCGGGTGACCGGCGTCGACTATGTCGAGAACGGCCTCGCCAAGTCCGTAGAGGCCGGCCGCGAGGTGGTGCTCGCCGCCGGCGCCCTGGGCTCCCCGCAGCTCATGCTGCTCGCCGGCATCGGCCCGGCCGAACACCTCCAGGAGCAGGGGATCGAGGTGCGCCACGACCTCGCCGGTGTCGGCGGCAATCTCCAGGACCACCTGCAGATCCGCACCGTCTACAAGGTCCATAACGCTCTGACGCTGAACGAGCAGGCGGCGCGACTCGCCGGCAAGGCCCGGATGGCGCTGGAATACGCGCTGCATCGCCGCGGGCCGCTCAGCATGGCGCCCTCGACGCTCGGCGCCTTCGCGAAAACCGATCCGGGCTTCGCCACGCCGAACGTCCAGTATCACGTCCAGCCGCTCAGCCTCGGCCGCTTCGGCGAGCCCTTGCACGCCTTCCCGGCGATCACCGCCTCGGTCTGCAACATCCGCCCGACCAGCCGTGGCAGGGTGCGGCTAAGGTCCAAAGACCCGGCGGCACCACCGGCGATCGCCCCCAACTATCTCGCGACCGACGAGGACCGCAAGGTCGCTGCCGACGCCATCCGCCTGACCCGCCGGATCATGGCGGCCCCGGCCCTCGCCCCCCATTCGCCCGAGGAGCACCTGCCGGGCCCGGCCGTAACCACCGAAGAGGAGCTGGTCCAGGCGGCGGGGGCGCTCGGCACCACCATCTTCCACCCCGTCGGCACCTGCCGGATGGGGCCGGTGGAGGACCGCACGGCGGTGGTCGATGCGCGGCTGCGGGTGCACGGGATCGGCGGGCTTCGGGTGGTCGACGCCTCGATCATGCCGACCATCACCTCGGGCAACACCAACTCGCCGGTGGTGATGATCGCCGAGAAGGCCGCCCGGATGATCGTCGAGGATGCCAGGGGCTGACTTGTGCTCCGGCGGCTTGCCGGCCAGTATCGCCGCAACGGGAAAACGTCATCGGGTATGATTTTTGGGCGGCCCACCGGGCGCCGCCGGTGGATGCAGGGAGGAATCGCGCATGGGCTCATTCTTGATGTTCATCGTCGGCATCATCGTCGGCGTCATCGGCGCCTGGTGGTTCTTCGAGCGCCGCGACGCGTCCAGCCGCGCGACGATCGAGGAGGGGTGGAAGAAGAAGCTCGCCCATATCGAGCAGGAGGTGCGGCGCGCGGACGCGGCGCACGACGAGACGAAGGAGCGGCTGCGGCTCTGCCAGCAGGAGAAGGTGGCGCTGGAAGCAACGCCACCGGCCGCCGCGGCGCCGGCACCGGCGGTGTCCGAGCCCGTGTCGGCGGAGAAGGCGCCGGCCCCTGCACCTGCAGTGCCCGCCGAGGCCGAGCGGCTGGCCCAGGCGCGCCGGCGGATCGATGCGAAGCTGGCGCAGCTCCCCGCCGGCTCCTCCGCCCGTCAGCGGCTGATGGCCGAGCGTGCCAGGCTCGGCGGTGACACGCCCGCTGCCGCCCCGACACCGCCCGAGCCGACCCCGCCCGCTGCCGCGGCGAAGCCGGTCCCGCTCTTCACAGCACCCTCCGAAGCGCCCGACGATATCGAGATGATCCGCGGCATCGGCCCGGTGCTGCGGCAGAAGCTGAACGACCTCGGCATTACGACCTTCAAGCAGATCGCCGCCTTCACGCCCGAGGACATCGCCCGGATCGACGAGGTGCTCGACTTCAAGGGCCGCATCGAACGCGAGGACTGGATCGGCCAGGCGCGCGCGCTGAGCGGCAAGGGCTGAGTCCGGGGTCTTCGCGCGCACCGAAAAACGCGCATTCTTGCCATGACGCTGACGGCGAACGGTGGCATGGATGTGAAAGCGCTGCGGCTCTGGCTGAAAGGCGCACCCTTCCACCAACGAACCGCCGACCAGATCGACGGACGAAACGCCTGAACGATCGGTCGCCGGCAGCAGCAGTGGCGATCACAGAAATGGGCATCGACCAGGGAGCTCAACGAACCGGCGCAACGACCGGCGGAGCAGCCGACCGCATGCGGCTCGAGGCCATGCTGCGCGTCGTCCGCCAGCTGCGCCGGGGCACGCTCGACCTCACTCTGCCGGACGGCAGCGCCGAGACGGTCCGGGGTGTGGAGCCTGGACCCCGTGCCACCCTCCTCATCCGCGACGCCCGGGTGCTCGACCGCTATCTCCGGCACGGCAGCGTCGGCTTCGCCGAGGGCTATATCGCCGGCGAGTGGGACACGCCGCATCTGGCCGACCTGCTCGAGCTGCTCGACCGCAATTTCGATGCCTGGGGCCAGGGCTATTTCGGGCCGGTCCTGACCCGCTTCCTGGCGCGGCTGCAGCACTGGTTCCGCCGCAACTCGAAACGCGGCAGCCAGCGCAACATCCATGCCCATTACGACCTCGGCAACGAGTTCTTCGCCGCCTGGCTCGACCCCTCCATGACCTATTCGGCCGCCCTCTTCGACGAGCGGCACAGCGCCGAGCGTGCCGATCTGGAAGCCGCGCAGAAGGCCAAGTATCGCAATCTCTGCCGGATGATCGAGCTGCGACCGGGCCAGCACCTGCTCGAGATCGGCAGCGGCTGGGGCGGCTTCGCCATGACGGCGGCCGGCGAGTTTGGTGCCAAGGTGACGAGCATCACCATCTCGAAGGCGCAGCACGAGCTGGCCAGTGCCAGGATCGCCGAGGCCGGGCTCGGCGACAAGGTCGAGATCCGCTTCCAGGACTACCGCGACGTCGAGGGCCGCTTCGACCGGATCGCCTCGATCGAGATGTTCGAGGCGGTCGGCGAGGCCTACTGGCCCACCTTCTTCGCCAAGCTGAACACTGCCCTCGTGCCGGGCGGTGTCGCCGGGCTGCAGATAATCACCATCGCCGACGAGCACTTCGAGAACTATCGCAAGGGCAGCGACTTCATCCAGCAGTACATCTTCCCGGGCGGCATGCTGCCGTCGACCGCGGCCCTCGCCGAGCACACGGAGCGGGTCGGCCTCGAGATCACCCGGAAGGTCGCCTTCGGCCGCGACTACGCCCGCACCCTGGCGATCTGGGGCGAGCGGTTCGAGACGGCCTGGGACGGCATCCGCCAGCTCGGCTTCGACGAGCGCTTCCGCCGCGTCTGGCGCTACTATCTGGGCTATTGCGAGGCCGGCTTCCGCTCCGGCAGCACCGACGTCGTCCAGCTCGCCCTGCGCCGGAGCTGATCGCCGCCGATCCAGACGCGCTCAGCCGCCGCCCTCCTCCGGGTTCCAGGGCTCCAGCCCGTCGAGGAAGCGGTCCGCGTCCTCCCTGATCCTCTCCCGGCGGTCTTCCGCCATGCGGTCGAGGGTCCTGAACATCGGGCCCATGCGCGGGTTCTCTTGCAGCTGCTCGCGATGCTCGATCATGAAGCTCCAGTAGAGATAGTTGAAGGGACAGGCCTTCGGCCCGAGCTTCGCCTTCACGTCGTAGGTGCAGTCGCCGCAGAAGTCTGACATGCGGTTGATGTAGTTGCCGGAGGCGGCATAGGGCTTCGAGCCGAGATAGCCGCCGTCGGCATGCATCACCATGCCGAGCACGTTGGGCAGTTCCACCCACTCGAAGGCGTCGGCATAGACGGCGAGATACCAGGTGCAGATCTCCTCCGGGATCACCCCGGCGAGCAGCGCGAAATTGCCGGTCACCATCAGCCGCTGGATGTGGTGCGAGAGGGCCTCCCGCCTGGTCTGGTCCAGGGCGTGCGCCATGCACCGCATGTCCGTCCGGCCGGTCCAGTAGAAGGCCGGCAGATGGCGCCGGTTCTCGAGCCCGTTCAGCTTCGCGTAGCCCGGCATCTTCAGCCAGTAGATGCCGCGCACATACTCGCGCCAGCCGAGGATCTGGCGGATGAAGCCCTCGACGCTGTTGAGCGGCAGGTCGTGCTCCCTGTACGCCTCCAAAACCGCCTCGCCGACTTCGCGGGCGGTGAGCAGGCCACAGTTCATGTATTGCGAGAGTGCACAGTGGCAGAGCCAGTCCTCGCCCTGGAGCATCGCGTCCTGGTGCTCGCCGAAGCGCTCGAGCCCGGTCCGCACGAAATGCGCGAGCGCCCGCCGGGCGTCGCCACGCGTGACCGCGAACCAGAAGGGCTCGGCCTCGCCGAAGCGGTTGTCGAAACGGCGGCGGACAAGGTCGAGCACGGCCAGGGTGGTGGCATCCGGGCTGAAGTGCATCGGCCGCGGGAATTCGGTACCCGGCGCTGCCGGCTTCCTGTTATCCGTGTCATAGTTCCAGCGTTCGCCGACGGGCTTGCCCGCCTTCGTCATCAGCCAGCCGGTGCGCTGCCGCATCCAGCGATAGAACTGCTCCTGGCGGAGCTGCTTTCGGTCTCCCGCCCAGTCGGCGAACTCGGCGACGGAGCAGAGAAAGCGATCGTCGTTCCGTATCTCAACCGGCAGGTCGTAGGTCTCGCCCCAGCTCCGGATCCGCTCCAGCACCCGGTACTCGCCGGGCTCGGTGACGACGACGCGGTCGATCTCGACCTCCTCCAGGGCCCGGGCGAGCTCGCCCTCGAAGCTGCCCCGGTTGTCGGGGTCGTCCAGCTCGACATAGCGAACCTCCAGGCCCCGGTCCCGGAGCTCGTCCCGGAAATGGCGCATGGCGGCGAAGAGAAAGGCGATCTTCTTTGGGTGGTGCGGGACGTGATCGGTCTCGCCCTGGACCTCTGCCATGAGGACAAGGTCCTGCTCCGGCAGGGCATCGGCGAGCGACGAGAGCTCGTGGGTGAGCTGGTCGGCGAAGACGAAGCGAAGCGTTCGGGCCATGGCTTTGCTCAGGCGCGGCGCCGCTCGCCGGGTCGATAGCTGACGTCGCGATACGCGCTGCCATCGACCTTGCGATAGTCGATCCGCGACCCGTCCGGCCCGTCGAAGGCGAGCTTCACCCAGCGCTCGCCTGCATACCAGAGGTCCATGTCGACATCACCCGCGAGCCGGAATCGCTCGGCCGTGACGGACTGGCCTTCCGCCTCGACGGTCTCCTCTCCGAGCGGTGTCACGGTCGAGGTGATGATCTCGCCGGTCTGGGTGTTGATCCAGCTTTCCCCTGCGATGAAATCGGCATGCCACCACGTGGCGGGAGCCACGCCGGCCGGGGCGGTGAACTGACCTTCGCTGCCCTGTACGACCAGCCGATCACCCTGGCGTGACGCTTCGGCCCGATGAAGCGTGCCGTTGTCGTCGGTGACGCTGGAGAACCCGGCGAGCTGGCCGCTCGCCCATTCCTCGCGATTCTCGTGGGTGTAGCGGTAGGCCGTAAAGAAGGCGAAGCGGACCTCGAGCTCGATTCTGATCTCGACGGTCAGACGCTCGCCCTCCGGCGTGAAGCGGAGCGCGTGAAACCCGATCTCGCGGTCGTTCCGGTAGACGGCGAAGCGGAGATCGCCCGCCGGTGCTGCCAGGGCCGCTCCCACCCGGCCGGCAAGGGTCGCCCCGGCCAAAAGCCCGGCACCCTGTCGCAACAGTTCACGTCGCTGCATCGCTTCTCTCCCGCATTTGGCCGGAGATACGCGCGCAAAGCCGTTCGGGATCAGTCGAGGGGTGTCGGCGCCGGCAGCTCACCCAGACGTGATTCGATCATCGCCGCATCCGGCTGGGCCGACTGGGCGCCGATGGCGAGGCAGGAGAGCCCGGCGGCGAGGCTCGCTCGGTGCAGCGCCTCAGGCAGCGCGCGGCCCTGGTCGAGCGCCGCGACGAGCACGCCGACGAAGGCGTCGCCGGCACCGGTCGTGTCGACTGGCTCGATCGCCAGACTGCCGACCCGCCAGCCGCCCTCGGGGCCGACCGCGACCGCCCCTTCGGCTCCCAGCGTCACGACGCAGACGAGATCGTGCTCGCTCGCCAGCCGGCGGGCGAGGGCCAGCGGATCACCCGCCGCGTCGCCGGCGGCCATGCGCGCCTCGATCTCGTTGACGATGAGGAAGTCGAGCGTGTCCAGCAAACCCGCCGGCAGGGGGCCGGCCGGTGCCAGGTTGAGGAGCGTGCGCGCACCCCTGGCCTTGCCGCGGGCAAGGACGGCGGCGGTCTCGCTCATCCGGATCTCGTTCTGGCAGAGGAGCGTCGTCGAGGGACCGAGCAGCGCGTCCTCGACCTGGCCGGCATGGGTGTCGAGATTGGCGCCGCTGGCGACGATGATCGCGTTCTCGCCCTTGGCGTCGACGCCGATCACCGCGATCGCGGTCGGGCGTTCGGAAACGGCGAGGCCGCCCGTGTCGATGCCGGCCTCGACCAGGAGGTTGCGGACCACCGGTCCATAGGCGTCATCGCCGAGATGGCCGACGAAACGGGTTGCCGCACCGGCCTTGGCGGCGGCGGCGGCCTGGTTCGAGCCCTTGCCGCCCGGCGCAATCGCATAGGATGGGCAGAGCACGGTCTCGCCCGGGGCGGGCAGCTTTTCGACCTTGAACAGGAGATCCGCATTCACCGAGCCCAGGATCACCAGCATCGTCGCCCTCCCCGATCACAGCATTCCGGCCGATATGCGGCCTCTGCCCCGACCTGTCCAGCCGCCCGGCTCAGCCCGGGAGCGCCGGCAACAGCTCGGGCAAGGGTGCCGGGCGGCCGAAGAAGTAGCCCTGGGCCTCGTTGCAGGCGAGCTCGTCGAGGAAGGCGAGCTGGGCGTTCTTCTCGACCCCTTCGGCGGTGGTCTGCTTGGCCAGCGCCGTGCTCAGCCCGACAATCGCGCGGACGATCGCCTGCGCCCCCTGGTCCCGGTCGAGCATGTCGACGAAGGACCGGTCGATCTTGATTCGGTCGAACGGGAACCGGTTGATATAGGCGAGCGACGAGTAGCCTGTGCCGAAATCGTCGATCGACAGATGCACGCCAAGCCCGGCGAGGCTAGCGAGCCGGCGGCCCAGCATCGGCAGGCTCGGGTCGAGGAAGAGGTTCTCGGTGACCTCGAGCTCGATCCGGTCGGCCGCCAGACCGTGGCGGGCGAGCGTGCCGCGGACGAAATCGACGAAGCCGGTATCGCGCTTGAGCTGGACCACCGAAACGTTGACGGAAACCTGCAGGCCGCGATCGCGCAGCTCCGGCCCAGCGAGATCGGCGCAGGCCCGCTCCAGGACCCAGCGGCCGAGCTCGACGATCGAGCCCGTTTCCTCCGCCAGCCCGATGAAGCGCGCCGGCGGCAGCAGGCCCTCCTCCGGATGGCGCCAGCGGACCAGCGATTCGAGCCCCGCCGGCTTGCGCGCCGAGAGATCGATGCGCGGCTGGTAGTGCAGCTCGAGCGCGTCCTGCAGGATCGCGTCGCGCAGCGCCGCATCGAGCAGCAGGCCGTCGCCGGATTCGCCGTGCTGCTCGGCATCGAACGAGACCACCTGATCGCGGCCGTCCCGCTTCGCGCGATACATGGCGGAATCGGCGCGCCGGAGCAGGCTGTCGGGAGCGTCGCCGTCGTCGGGAAAGATGGCGATGCCGAAGCTCGCCCGGACGGGCAGCGGACGCCCGCCGACCATGACCGGGCGGGCGAAGGCGCTGCGGTAGCGGTCGACCGCGGTCGCGACCTCGGCGCGGCTGGTGAGACCGTCCAGCACCAGCACGAACTCGTCACCGCCGATCCGGCCGACCGTGTCGGTCGAGCGGCCGAGCAGGCGAAAGCGTGCGGCGACCTCGACCAGCACGGCATCGCCGACCGCGTGGCCCAGCGCATCGTTGATGCTCTTCAGCCGATCGACATCGAGAAAGACGACCGCCACGCGGTTGCCGGCGCGCCGTGCCCGGTCGAGAGCGCCGGCGAGACGGTCGGTCAGGAGGTGCCGGTTGGGCAGCCCGGTGAGACTGTCATGCGTCGCGCGGAACGCCACCTCGTCGAGCAGTCGCTGCTCGTCCGTGATGTCGTTGAGCGCCATGACGAGACGCGAGCCGGCCTGCCGCCCGAAGCGGCGGGCAGTGGCACGCACCGAGCGCTGGCGCCCGTCCGCGGCCGTCAGGCGGATCGCCCCGAGCGCCTCGCTGCCGCGCGTCGGCCGGGCCAGCTGGGCGGCGAGCAGCGCCGGCGTCGGAGGCTCCGGATCCTCGACCGTCCGCCGGGCGAGCTCGGCGACCGGTGGCGCCAGCTCGGCGAGCGGCAGGCCGACCAGCGTTTCGGAGGCACGGCCGAAGAGCCTGGCCGCGGCCGGGTTGGCATAATCGACCACGCCAGCCTCGTCCGTGGTCAGCACCGCGTCCGCCACATGGGTCAGGGCGGCATGGGCCAGGCTGCGTTCCACCTGAACGCGCCGCAGGCGCAGCACCGTCTGGCCCAGTCGTGCCAGGATCAGATAGCCAAGCAGGGTCGCCGTGACCGAGGCGAAGGGCAGCATCAGCTGCGAGAGGAAGAGGGCACCAATACCGGTGCAGAGCGGCAGCAGCGGCACGAGGAGCAGCACCGGGGGCGCCAGCGCCGGACGGCGCCAGCCCGCGAGCAGCCAGGGCAGGAACGCGCCGCCGGCAAGGAGGGCCGCTGCCAGCTCGGGCCAGCGGAACGGGGCAATGGTCCGGCCCTGCAGCAGGGCCTCGACGGCCAGCGCCTGGAACTCGATGGGCGGGGTGGCAGCGAGGCCGGCGCCCGGGCCTATCCGGACGGGAGCGGCGAGCCCGCGTGCCGTCACCCCGACGAGCACAGCAGTCCCGACGAGCGACGGCGAGCGCTCGCCTTGCAGGATCTCGATGGCGGAGTAGCGGCGCAACCGCCAGGGATCGGCCGCGATCGGCACCAGGGCCTCGCCATCCTCGACCCAGCCGAAGAAGGTTCCGGGCGACTCGCCGTTGCGGAAGGTGGCACGCATGGCGGCCTGCGGCAGGATCTGGCGCTCTACCGCAACCGCGAAGGCCGGCCAGAAGGCGTCGCCGACGCCAGCGGCGAGCTGCAGCCGGCGCAGCCGGTCATCGATGTCCGGCCGGAGATGGGCATGGCCGAGGGCACGGGCTACCTCCGGCAGCCGGCCGAACGGCAGGAGCTCGACCGGTGGCTGGCCGGCCGTCGGCGCCTCGGCCACCACTGGCAGCACGATATTGCCGGCCCGCGCCACGGCAGCCTCGAGCACCCGGTCGCCCGCCGGATCTTCGACCGACGGCTCGGCGAAGAGCACGTCGTAGCCGATGACCCGCGCCCCTGCACCGGCGAGCCGATCGATCAGCCGGGCGTGGACCCGGCGCGGCCAGGGCCAGGGACCGACCTCCTCGAGGCTCCGCCGGTCGATCTGGACGACGGCGACGCGGTCGCTGCGCGGCCCGGCGAGCCAGGGTTGCAGCGCGTCATAGGCCGCCGCATCGAGCGTGTCGCCCGGCCCGATGCGAACGACCAGAGCCGCGAGCATGGTCGCCAGGACGGCGAACCCCAGGCCGCGGGAAAACGGAGCGCCCGCGTCCGGCACCATCTCAAAGCAGCAGGAACAGGAGCGCGAACGGCACGAGCAGCACCGGCCACCAGCGGCTCGGTTCCACCGTGATGCGTTGCGGCGTCGAATACGCCGAAGTGTAGCCGTCGGCCTCGATGATCTGGGCACGGAACCAGTAGTCGCCCGGCGGCAGCCCCGGCACGACCAGAGCAGCCTCCTCGCCGACCGCCTCGTGGCGCGGCTCGGCGAAGTCGGCCTTGTCGGCGATCTGGAAACGGACGCGCTGGCCCGGTTCGAGCGAAGCGAGGCGAATGATCAGCCGGCCGCTCTCGGTCTCGAGGTCGTCGATCGCCGGGTCCGCCGGTGGCTCGACCCGCTCGAAGCTCCAGACGTCGCTCCACGGCCCCACCTCGCCCGCCTCGTCGACCGTGCGCAGGCGCCAGTGCCACGTGCCGAGCGCCAGGTCGGCCTCGGGCGTGAAGGCCGCGCCGGTCAGGCCCGGGGCACGGATCACCGGCTCGGCGAAGTCGGTGCTCATCGCCAGCTCGAGGCGAACGCTCGCCGCGTCGAGTGGCACCGACCAGCCGAAGCGTGGTCGCGGTTCGCGCACCTTGCCCTCGCGTTGCGGGCTCAAGGGCGTCGGCGGCTCCGGCCGGGCGTCGACCGCGATCTGCCAGATCCGGTCCAGCCCCTCGAGCCCATCCGCCTCGATGCCGCGCAACCTGGCCAGGTAGTCGCCATCGGCGACCTCCAGCCGGGCCGGCTGGCCGGCCGGCACGATCTGCTCGGTCACCGGCTGCTCGAAGCGATCATCCCGGGCGAGCACCAGGCGGAAGCTCCGGGCACCGGCGAGCGGCGGCATGGGCAGCCGGAGCGGCAGGCGCTCGAGGCGGTCCGGCAGATCGGCGGGATCGGGCGGCGGCAGCAGCGGCCGCGGCGGCTGGGGTGCCGAACCCTGCCGCGTCACCGTGCCCATGCCGGCCCCGACGCTGCGGGCGGTCGACAGGGCCGCGACCCGGACATTGCCGGTCAGCACCTCTGTAGCACTTTGCTCCTCCGTTTCGTCCAGCCCGACGCGCAGATCCGTGCCGCGCACCGAGCTCACCGCCGGCGGCGTCCATACCTCGAAGACGGAGCCGGCGCCGACGGCCGGCTCGACCCTGGTCTCGAGGCGGCCCCGCTCGAGCCTGAGACGCGTGTCCACCATGCCGGTGCGGCGATATTCGCTGAGCCGGTCCAGCTCCAGTCGGGCGGACTCACCGAGCAGCACCCGCGAGCCGTCGGCGAAGGCGATGACGGCGCTGGCATCGGCACCCGTCTCGACCACGTCCCCGACCTCGAGCTGCATGTCCAAAACCGGCGCCGGGCGTTCCTCGCCGCGGCTGAGTGCCACGCTGCCCTGGAAGGTCACGAGCACCGCCGCGGCCGGCTGCAGGCGCAGCCAGGCGAGCGGGATCGAGAGGCGGGTGCCGGGCGGGATCGAACGCGGCTGCTGGACGTCGTTGAGGGCCTGCAGTGCCGGCCACCGCCGCCAGTCGGCGAGATAGCGGCGCGACAGGTTCCAGATATTGTCGCCCGGCCGCACGGTGTAGCGCCACACCGGGCCCGGATCGGCAGGTGCCGCCACCGGTGTCGGCGCGACCTGTGCAGGTGCCGGAACTGGCAGGAGAAGGCAGGCGAACGCGACGAGAGCCCCGCGGATGAACCCGATTGATCTCACGCAGACCGCTCGACTCAATAAAGTCAACCTCAATCAATGGTTGAGCGTTGGCCGCTTGTGCGCCAAGTCCGATCGTTCGCCTTAAAATGACAAGGAATGAAGAGGTTTTCTACCCTCGATTAGCCGGCAGCGCATCGGGCACGAAAAAGGGCGCCGGAACAAGTCCGGCGCCCTCCTTCGCGTGCGTTGGTTCGGGTCGGCTCAGCGCTTCGAGAACTGGAAGCTGCGCCGTGCCTTGGCCTTGCCGTACTTCTTGCGCTCGACCTCGCGGGCGTCGCGGGTCAGGAAGCCGCCATGCTTGAGGGCCGGGCGAAGCGACGGCTCGTAGGCGATCAGCGCCCGGGCCACACCGTGCCGCACGGCACCGGCCTGGCCCGACAGGCCGCCGCCGGCCACGGTGCAGACGATGTCGTACTGCTGCAGCCGGTTGATGCTCACCAGCGGCTGGTTGATCACCATCTGCTGCGTCGGCCGGGCGAAATAGGCCGGCATGTCCTTGCCGTTGACCGTGAAGCGACCGCTGCCGGGCTTCACCCAGACCCGCGCCGCCGACTCCTTGCGGCGCCCCGTGGCATAGGCGCGGCCGAACTTGTCGATCTTCGGCTGGGCGACCTCGACCTCCGGCTCGGCAGCGATGCCGGGCCGCAGCTTCGAGAGGTCCTGGAAGGAGGAGACGGTGTCAGCCATGCGCGGTTCCGAGCTTGCTGTTCTTCGGGTTCAGGGCGGCGATGTCGAGCGACTTGGGGCTCTGGCCCGCATGCGGGTGCTCGCCGCCGGCGTAGATGTGCAGCTTGCGCATGACCTGCCGCCCGAGCGGGCCGCGCGGCACCATGCGCTCCACCGCCTTCTCGATGACCCGGGCCGGGAAGCGACCTTCGAGCACCTTCTCGGCGGTGGTCTCCTTGATGCCGCCCGGATAGCCGGTATGGCGGTAGTAGGTCTTCTGCGTGCGCTTGTTGCCGGTCAGGACGACCTTCTCGGCATTCAGCACGACGATGTGGTCACCGCAGTCCATGTGCGGCGTGAACATCGCCTTGTGCTTGCCACGCAACCGGTTGGCGACGAGCACGGCGAGGCGGCCGAGGACCAGCCCTTCGGCGTCGATCACGAACCAGTCCCGTTCGATGTCGGCGGGCTTGGCGGAATAGGTCTTCATGAAGCTGCTCACGAGGCTGCGCCAC
>JAUIID010000062.1 GCA_030431615.1 Alphaproteobacteria bacterium | reverse complement strand
GCATGGCGAGATCCTGATGCGCGATCTCGTCAAGAACGCGCTCCGCATGCGGCCGGACCGGATCATCTGCGGCGAGGTGCGCGGGCCCGAGGCCATGGACATGCTGCAGGCCATGAACACCGGCCATGATGGCTCGATGTGCACGCTGCACTCGAACAACCCGCGCGAGGCCATGAGCCGGCTCGAGAACATGATCACCATGGCCGCGACCACCCTGCCGACCCGCGCCATCCGCTCGCAGATCGTGGGTGCCGTCAACCTCGTCATCCAGGTCTCGCGCATGCGCGACGGCGTGCGCCGGGTGACCCATGTGACCGAGGTGATCGGCCTCGAGGGTGACGTCATTACCATGCAGGATCTCTTTTCCTTCGAGTATCACGGCGAGAATCGCGACGGTACGCTGAACGGCACGTTCAAGGCATCGGAGCTGCGCCCGCATTTCATCAAGCGGGCCGCCTATTACGGGCTGGATCGGGCACTCCTGGCCGCCATGACCGGCCAATAGGATCGGACAGGGGAATGAACATCTCGCCGGATCTGCTGCTGCCCGCCGTCATCGGCCTTGCGACCCTGCTCGTCGCCTGGGCTGCTTCCGAGGCGGTCGCCGGCGGCGGCAAGGCTAGGACCGGCCACCGCATCGCCCGCGCCGTGCAGCAGAGCCGCGCACCCGCCCGTCCGAGCGAGACGGATGCCGCCGGGGTCAGCGTGCGGCGCGGCGGCACGCCACGTCATTTCGAGCGCTGGGTCGGCGACGCCCTCTCCAGATTCGCCAGCCTCTCCGCGCTCGCCAACATCCTCCTGCGGGCCGGCATCGGCGCCTCGCCGACGAGCTGCCTCACGCTCCTCTTCGGCGTCTGCGTCGTGCTCGGCGGCGTCGCCCTCCTCCTCGGCCAGTCCATGCTGGTTGCCGTCGTGGCACTGCCGACGGGCATTCTTTTTCTGGCGCGCTTCTACCTGGCGCGTCGCATCGCCGGCCGGGAGCGGCAGTTCCTCGCTCTCTTTCCGGAAGCGATCGACCTCATCGTGCGCGGCGTGCGCGCCGGCCTCCCGGTCACCGAAGCGCTGCGCACGGTCGGCGACGACGTGCGCGACCCGGTCGGGCAGATCTTCCGGGAGATCGCTGCCGGCATGAAGATCGGCATGACGCTCGAGGACTCCCTCGCCTCGGTCTCCCGCATGATGCCGGTCGCCGAGTTCAAGTTCTTCGCGATCAGCCTCGCCGTCCAGCAGGAGACCGGCGGCAACCTGGCCGAAATCCTCTCGAACCTCTCGAACATGATGCGTCGGCGCGATCAGGTGAAGCTGAAGATCAAGGCGATGTCGTCGGAGGCACGCGCGTCCGCCATGATCATCTCGGCCCTGCCGATCGTGGTCGGGCTCATCATCTTCTACGTAAACCCGGAATATCTCGAGGTCCTCTTCTATGACCCACGGGGGCAGATGCTGCTCGGCTCGGCAGTGTTCAGCATGCTCTTCGGCTCGTTCGTCATCAGCCGCATGATCAGGTTCGACATATGAACGCGCTCGTCTTGAACCTCCAGGCGCAGCTGGGCGGGCTGGCGTCGCTGCCGGTGGTCGTCGGCCTCGCCACGGTCGTCATCTGCGCCCTCCTCTGGTCGGTGTTCCGCACCGACTTCGAGCGCACCGCCCGGCACCGCATGATCGAGCGCCACCGTGCCGACCTCCGGTCGCGCTCGCTGAACAGCCGGGCGCGGCGCGACGAGGCGAAGCGTGCCCAGCTTCTCGCCCGGGCCATCAAGGTGCTGCAGCTGATGCCGGCCGAGCGCCTCGAGGCGGCGCGCTGGCGTCTCTCCGGCGCCGGACTCAGGTCGAAGAATTCGCTCCTGCATTTCTACATCGCCAAGTTCGCCGCCGCCGCCGGCGGCGCCGTTCTGGCCTTCTTCGTCAACCTCTACTCGGAAGACTTCACCATCGGGCTCGACGCCTTCGGGCTGACCCTGCTCGGCGCGCTGATCGGCTTCTTCGTTCCCGACCTCGTTCTCGGGCGGCGACGCAAGCGGCGCCTGAAGGCCCTGCAGCAGGGCCTGCCGGACGCGCTCGACCTGCTCGTGATCTGTGCCGAGGCGGGCCTCTCGCTGGATGCGGCGCTCGGCCGGGTCGCCGACGAGTTCGGCGCTGCCATGCCGGAGCTGGCCGAGGAGCTGACCCTGACCGCGGTCGAGCTGAGCTTCCTGCCGGATCGCCGGCAGGCCCTGATGAACCTGTCGAAGCGCGTCGACCTGCCGGCCTTCCGCGGCGTCGTCACGACGCTGCTGCAGACCGAGAAATACGGCACGCCGCTCTCCCAGACCCTGCGCACACTCTCCTCCGAGTATCGCGAGCAGCGCATGCTCAGGGCCGAGGAGAAGGCCGCCCGCCTGCCGGCCACGCTGACCGTGCCGATGATCGTCTTCATCCTGCCGACCCTCTTCATCGTGCTGGGCGGCCCCGCCTTCATCCGGATCTTCGACCAGCTGATCGACTGAGTGTGAGTGCCGACCCGTATCCGCCATCATCCGGGCCGGTGTTGGCCCGGCCCCTGCGCCTGCTCGACCAGCCGTGTATCGGCCAACGCGTCGCTGCTTAGCCCGGATCGCATCGCGGCCGCGTCCGGGCCGGCGGCAATCCGTGCGATGGCGCGCTTGGCGACGAACCGATTCCTCGGCCCGCGAGGTCCTGATGGCTCGCCCGCCAGACGCGGGCGGCGGCCGGGCTGGTCCGGAGTGGCCGCGCAACTGTCTTGCCTGAATGGTGTTGCGCCTTAGCGGCCCCCACCGGTCTGCATCACCGGGAAGACAGGGCCAGGTTGCTCGCAAGCGACCGCAAGATGGGGCGCTGGAACAGCCGACATCGGCGAGAATGGTGACGACGGGCGCGGCGGCAGGCGGTCGAACCTCCGGCACCGCGACCGCCCGGCGACGCCCGGTGCCAGTTGGCCGGTGTCGGGCGGCTACGCTGCCATCTCGACCTCGATCACCACTTGCGTTGCGGCATCGGCGACCAACCGGACATCGCAGCTCGGCTGTCAGGTCCGGATCCGGCCGACGATCGACACCTCCGGCTCCCCCGCCACCAGCGACCCAGCCGCGCGCCGCTCGAGCGTGCTGCACTTCTTAGTAGTGGCTGCCTGGTACGCCTCGTCCGGCGACCGCAGCCCTCTCCGCCCCGATCTCGGTTTCGTCGTCGCTGCATCGGCTTTCGTCACGGCTCCCGGATCAAGCTCAATCTTGCACCCGAGCGCCGGGCGATTTTGCCGCCACCGGATGTTGATCGCCGCGGCGGAAGAGTTGTGGTCACGCAGCTCCCCGGTGATCGCCTTGACCTTGCGCGTCGCCCTGCACGTGCATCTCGGCCAGCGCGGCTGCCAGCGCCTTCTCGGAGCGCTGGTGGCGCTCGAAGAGCTCGGTCGGGAACCGCCTGTGGCGGTCCTGGGGATCGCGCGGCTCCAGCTCACCAGCGCTCGCCTGTTGTAGCCGCTGCGTTAACCAAGGCGAGCTGCTGTCCGCTCGTCCTTCCCGGCGCCCGGCGCCTCGGCCCTCTTCGCCTCGAGCAAGTCCTGCGGTACCGGCTGAACCAGCAGCCGCAGAAAGTCCTGGTTCGCAGCGAGCAGCGCTTACACTTCCTCCAGCGTCGCTCCAATTTTGCTTCGTGGCATGGTGTGCATTCTCGGATGACGTCGAAATCACCCGCATACCATGACCCCGTCACTTCGGCTTTTTGCAGAATCTTCCGTACACGGCCGATCCCGGCTCGGCGCTGCTGCAGCCACCTGGTCACCCTCTATAGGGCGACGCCGAAGCAAGCTGGCGGCGCGGCGCGGCAGTTCACACCCGGACGCTGCACCGCCAAGGCGGCTACTGTCGGCAGAGGGCGCAGGAGTCATCAAGGCGGGCGTCATTCACCGGTCCCGGTTCCCAGCGACCATCCGATGGCACGCCATTGCATCCGTGTCGGCGCTGCCGTCGCCCTCGGCATCACGATCCATGGCCGGCTCGGCAGCGCTGGGCGGTTGCTCGCACTCGCTGCGCTCGGCATCCGCTTCCATCTCCTCCCGTTCAACGGCGCCACTCGGGCGATGTTGACCGGCATCGCCGCCTGCATGGTCAACCTGCCAGCCAAGCTGACGTGCGCGGTTGCAAGGCCGTGCCCGTCGAGTCCGGGGCGGCCGGTCTGCTCGGGAGTGGCGGCAGTGCCGGCTGAACATGATCAAGGCGAATGGTGGAGCTCGGTGGCCCGGCTGCCGTCCCTTTGCGACCCGTCCGCGGCACGACATGGTTGCCGCGACCGGCCGAGGGGGAGATTGCCGGCGTGAACGCCATATGTCCGTCTGGCCGGGGCCGTGAGAAAGGCCTGGGTCGGGCGGGCCACTCGTTCAAGAAAATCTTGCGCGAAGCATCATCGGCTGGCCTGCCCGTCGCCGGTGCAGGTCAGCTCTTGCCTGTGTGCATCCTGCCTTCCGGCGGCGACGGGTGGTCGCCCGGCTCGGCAGCGGCCTGTGTGGCGCCTGGAAGGCGGCGGCTTGGCGCGCGGGGGCGCGTCAGTTGCCTGCTTCGCTCCAGACCAGGGGATGGCGCAGGGGATAGGCGGGGTTGGAGAGGACGACCTGGGCGCCGACCTTGCGGCGGGCGTCGACGAAGAGGGGGGCACGGAGATTGACGACCTTCTCGACGCCCTTTTCGGTCGGCACCAGGGTGACGACGGCGAGGACCATGAGCTCGCCGCAGGCGATGTCGAGCATGGCACGGACGTCCTCGATGTCCTGCCGGCGGATGACCGGCACGTCGTCGGGCAGGACGACCACGATGAAGCCGATGTCCGGCACGCCGATCGCCTGCAGCATCATGAAATCGCTGTCGAGGTCGGGGATCGGGTCGAGCTGGAAATGCTCGGCCTCGGGGAAGCCGGGCAGGCCGCCGCGGAACCGGAACTGCCGGTCGGGATCGAACGGCACCGGGCCAAAGCGGGTGGCCAGGACATCGGCTGCCTGCGGCGGTGCCTTTCCGGCAGCGTCCGTCTTGTCCATATCGGCCATCGTCATGGGCTTCTCCCGTGCAAAAGAGCCCGTTGCACCTCCGAGCGATCCTAGGCGATCAGCGTTAACGGAGGGTAAACGGCCGGCACGGATGCTCACCCCAGGGGCAGGTTCGGCGGATTGTGGCGGCTCGGGGGCGCCTGCGCCCTTTCCCTAGGCGCGCTTGCGCCGGGATTTCGCGAAGGTGTCGAAGGCGACGGCGAGCACGATGATCACGCCGATGATGATCTGCTGGACGTAGGAGCTGACATTGTTGAGCACGAGGCCGTTGAGCAGCACGCCGATCAGGAGCGTGCCGATGACGGTGCCGAAGATCGTGCCGATGCCGCCGAAGAGCGAGGTGCCGCCGATCACCACCCCGGCGATCACCGTGAGCTCGTAGGTGAGCCCGGCCACCGCCTCGGCGGAGTTGAGCCGGGCCGAGAGGACGAAGCCGCCGAGCCCGGCCATGAAGCCGATGATGACGTAGACCGAAAGCGTGATGCGGTCGACGTCGAGGCCGGAAAGGCGGGCCGCCTCCGGGTTGCCGCCGACCGCGTAGACGTTGCGGCCGAAGCGCGTGTAGCGCAGCGCGATGGCGGCGATGATGGCGGCGATGGCGAAGATGACGACCGGCACGGGAATGGGGCCGATATAGCCCTGCCCCCACCAGCGATAGCCGTCGTCGAAGCCGCTGATCGGGCCGCCGCCGGCGAAGAGGAGGGCGGCACCGCGAAAGGCCGACATGCCGCCAAGCGTGACGACGAAGGGCGGCACCTTGAGCCGGGTGATGGCGAGGCCCTGCAGGCCGCCGCAGACGACGCCGACGGCAAGGGCGGCGAGCATGGCGAGGAACCAGCCATAGCCGGCGGCCTCGGCGGCGGAGCCCACTGCGAAGCGGCTCTCGAAGCCGCCCTTGGCGACGGCGGCGGCGACGAGGCCGGCGAAGGCGAGGAGCGAGCCGACCGAGAGGTCGATGCCGCGGGTCAGGATGACGAAGGTCATGCCGATAGCGAGCAGGCCATAGATCGAGACCTGGCGCATCACGTTGAAGAGGTTCAGGGGCGAGAGGAAGCGCGGCTCGAGCAGGGCGAAGACGCCCATCAGCACGAGCAGGAAGATCAGCGGCGCGAACTTCGCGAGGAAGCTGAAGAGGTCGAAGCTGGCGGGTGCCGCAGCCGGCGTTTCGGTCGACATCGGCTCAGGCGGCCCTTTCCCGGCCCATGGTCATGAGCTGCATGAGCTTCTCCTCGGTGGCTTCGGCGATCTGCAGCTCGCCGGTGAGGCGGCCCTCGCGCATGGTGACGATGCGGTCGCTGATCGTCAGGATCTCGGGCAGCTCCGACGAGATGGCGAGCACGGCGATGCCGCTGTCGGCGAGCTCGTAGAGCAGCTGGTGGACCTCCGCCTTGGCGGCGACGTCGATGCCGCGGGTCGGCTCGTCGACGATCAGGACCTTGGGCTGCAAGGCGAGCCAGCGCGCCAGCACCACCTTCTGCTGGTTGCCGCCGGAGAGATTGCCGACGGCGACGTCCGCCCCGGCCATCTTGATGTTGAGCCGGTCCTGGTACTCCTGGACGAGCCGGCTCTCGGCCCGCCCGTCGATGAAGCCGAGCCGGCCGCAGAGGCGATCGAGGGCGGCGATCGAGAGGTTGAGCCGGACGGCAAGCGCCAGGAAGAGCGCCTGCTGCTTCCTGTCCTCCGGCACGAGGCCGATGCCGGCGGCGATGGCCCGGCGCGGCGAGCCCGGCTGCACCGGCACGCCCTCGACGAGGACGCGGCCCGCATCGATCCGGTCGGCGCCGAAGACGGCGCGGGCGAGCTCGGTCCGGCCGGCGCCGACGAGGCCGGCGAGCCCGACGATCTCGCCGTGCCGGACCTCGAGGTCGATGCCGCGGAGCTGCGTGGCGAAGGGATCGCGCGGGTCGCCGCTGGCATGGATGCCCTCGATGCGCAGGGCCGGCTCGCCGGCGCGATGCACGTTGCGCTGCTTGAACAGCCGCTCGACGTCGCGACCGACCATCATCCGGATGATGTCCTCGATCGAGACGTCAGCGACGGCCGCACTGCCGACGAGCTGGCCGTCGCGCAGCACGGTGAGGCGGTCGCAGATCTGCTTCACCTCGTCGAGCCGGTGGCTGACGAAGATCACGGCGATGCCGGCGGCCTGGAGGTCGCGGCAGATGGCGAAGAGCCGCGCCACCTCGCCCTCGGCGAGTGCCGAGGTCGGCTCGTCCATAATGATCAGTCGCGACTCGATCGCCAGCGCCTTGGCGATCTCGACCATCTGCTGCTCGGCGACGGAGAGGTCGCTGACGAGGCGATCGGGGCTCAGCGCCAGCCCGACCCGGTCCATGATGGCGCGCGTCTCGCGCCGCATGCGGCCCCAGTCGATCCAGCCGCCGCGCGTCGGCTCGCGGCCGATGAAGACATTCTCCGCCACGGTGAGCGTCGGGACCAGGTTGAACTCCTGGTAGATCGTGACGATGCCATGGTCCTGGGCGTCGTGCGGACTCAGAATCTGGATCGGGCGGCCGTCCAGCTCGATCGTGCCGGTATCGGGGAGCTGGGCGCCGGCCAGGATCTTGAGCAGGGTCGACTTGCCGGCGCCGTTCTCGCCGAGCAGCGCGTGGATCTCGCCGGGTGCTACCTCGAGATCGACGCCGTCCACGGCGAGGACGCCCGGAAACGACTTCCGGATGCCGGTCATGCGCAGGAGCGGCGGACCGCTCCCGCGCTGAACCCCGGTGGACACTTCTATGTCGGGCGGGCCGCTCAGTTCAGCTCGCCGAGCCGCTCCGCCTCGTCGATATTGTCGGCCGTGATGACGATGGGCGTGAGGAGGACGAGCTCCGACTCGGGCGCCTTGCTGTCCTTCAGGTGCTCCACCATGATCTGCATGGCCTTGCGGCTCTGGCCGCCCGGGAACTGCTCGACCGTGCCGGCGAGCACGCCATCGCGCACGGCAGCCAGCGCCTCGGGCAGGGCGTCGAAGCCGATGATCTTCACCTGATCGCCGAGGTCGCGCGCCTTGATCGCCTCGACCGCACCCAGCGCCATGTCGTCATTGGCGGCGACGATCACGTCGGGCGGGCTGTCGAGGCCGGCGAGGATGCTCTCGGTGACGGCGAGGCCCTGGTCGCGGGCGAAGTTCGCGGTCTGCTCGACGATGAACTCGTACTTGTCGTCGCCGTCGAGGGCGTTGTGGACTCCCTGGTTGCGGTCGATCGCCGGCGAGGCGCCGGGCTGGCCCTGCAGATTCACGATCCGGGCACCATCCGGGTAGTTCGCCTTGATCCACTCGCCCTGGGCCTCGCCGCCCTTGACGTTGTCGGCACCGACATGGGCGAGGATGCCGTCCACGCCGTCGACCCGGCGGTCGATGGTGACGACCGGCACGCCGTTCTCGACCGCGGTCTGGATCGCCGGCGCCATGGCGTTGACGTCGGAGGGGCTGATGACGATGCCGTCGAGCCCCTGGATCACTGCCGCCTCGACATCGGCGGTCTGCTTGGGCGTGCTGTTCTGCCCGTCGGATTCGACGGTGGCGACGCCGAGTGCCGCACCCTCTGCCTGCAACTCCTTCATCATGTGCACGAAGAACGGGAAGCCGAGGCTCGGCACCGAGGTCAGCACCCGGATTTCCTGCGCCTGCAGCCCGGTCACCGGCAGGCAGAGCCCGAGGGCAAAGGCGCTGGCGAACAGCATGCGACGGCTGGAACGCGGCATCGTTTCAACTCCCTGATTGTGGTGCCCTTGCCCGGGCACCGTTCGTTTGTGCGTGCGGACAATCGGGTGCTGCGGAAACCCTGTCAAGCCGGGCCGGCGTTGCGCGATCCGGGCCCGAGCGGCATGAACGGGCGGCGGATGAACCGAGCGGACGGGAGATCGGCGGGCGGTGGCACTGGACATCCTCCTCGTGGCCCTGGGCGGCATGCTCGGCGGCCTGGGCCGGGCGGCGGTCTCGACCGTGGTGGCCGAGCGCCTCGGCGAGCGGCTGCCCTGGGGCACCTTCGCCGTCAATCTCACGGGCTCGCTGGCGCTCGGCCTGCTCGCCGGCAGCCTCGCCGGCGAGCCCGGCCCTGCCCCGCCGCATGCGCTCTTCCTCGCGACCGGGTTGCTCGGCAGCTACACGACCGTCTCGACCTTCAGCCTGCAGACGCTCTTCCTGCTGCGCGAGGGTGCCTTCGGCCGCGCGCTTCTCAACATCGCGGGCTCGGCAGCACTCTGCATCGCCGCCGCCGCCTTCGGCTTCGCCCTGGTCGCCAGATGACCGGGGCCGCCGCATGACCGGGCTCCTGCAGCTCGCCCTCGCCACCGCCCTCGGCAGCGGCCTTGGCGCCGTCGCCCGGTTCCTCCTGGCACTCGTCCTGGTCGAGGGCGGCCTGCCCTGGGCGACGCTCGCGGCCAATGTCGCCGGCTCCTTCCTCATCGGCCTCGCCGCCGAGCAGAGCACCAGGCCCGGGCAAGTGATGGCTCGCCCTTTCGTCCGCCAGCTCGTCATGGTCGGCTTCTGCGGCGGCTTCACCACCTTCTCGCTCTTCAGCCTCGAGGCGCTGCTGCTCGTCCGGGCGGGCAGTCACGGCCTCGCCGGCATCTATGTGGCGCTCTCCCTTGTTCTCTGGCTCGCCGGTGCCTGGGCCGGGCTGGCGCTGGGCCGCAGGTTCTCTTCGTCGCCCCTTCCGGAGGACCGGCCGGGCCGATAGAACGGCCGGGTGTCTGGCGGAGGAAACCTGTGAACGAATCGCTCTACGGCCGGCTCGGCGTGCCGGTGATCGTCAATGCCAAGGGTGCCGCGACGCGCCTCTCGGGCGGGGTGCTGCATCCCGAGGTGACCGCCGCCATGGCGGAGGCCAGTGCTGCCTGCGTCGACATGCTGGACCTGCATGCGGCAGCCGCGGCCGAGATCGCCGCCGCCACGGGTGCCGAGAACGGCCTCGCCACGTCGGGCGCCGCCGCCAGCCTGCTGCTCGCCTCGGCCGCCTGCATGGTGGGGCTCGATCCGGCGGCCATGGCGCGGCTGCCCGATGCGGACGGTCTGAAAAGCGAGATCGTCACAATTCGGAGCCAGCGCAACGCCTACGACCACGCGCTGCGCGGTGCCGGGGCACGGCTGGTCGAGGTCGGCCTCGCCGACCGTTTCGCCGGGGCCGGCATTCGCGATGCCGAGGCCTGGGAGATCGAGGCCGCCATCGGGCCGAAGACGGCAGCAGTGCTCTGGGTCGCCAGTGCCAGGGCCCGCCCGCCGCTCGCCGAGGTGGTGGCGGTGGCGCACCGCCACGACGTGCCGGTGATCGTCGATGCCGCTGCCGAGCTGCCGCCTGCCGCGAAGCTCCGCAGCTACGTCGCCGCCGGCGCCGACCTCGTCGCCTTCAGTGGCGGCAAGGGTCTGGGCGGGCCACAGGCATCCGGCATCCTCTGCGGCCGTCGCGACCTCGTCATGTCGGCGGCGCTGCAGATGCTCGACCTCGACCTGCGCTGGAGCGACTTCGACCCGCCGCCTTCCTTCATCGACAAGGGCCTGCTGCCGGGCCTGCCGCGCAACGGCGTCGGCCGGCCGTGCAAGGCGGACAAGGGGGCCATCGCCGGCCTGCTCACCGCCCTTCGCCGCTTCCTCGCCGAGAGCGACGACGAGCGCACCGCCCGCTGGCAGGCGCCCCTCGACCACATCCGGGCCGAGCTCGACGACCTGCCATTCACGCCGGTCGGGGGCGGCATCCCGCGGCTCGCGCTGCAGCTCGCCGACGGTGCCGCGGCCGACCGCCTGTACAAGGCGCTGCTCGCCCACCGGCCGGTGATCCATCTCGATCACAGCGAGATGGAGGCCGGCCGCCTGTACATTGCCCCGAACTGCCTCGCCGCGGGCGATGCGGAGCGGATCGTCGAGGCGTTGAGGATTCTCTGGCCCAGGGAGGGCGGGCGATGAGCGGCCGAGTAGAAGGACGGATTGCACTCGTTCTCGGCGGTGCGCGGGGCATCGGTGCCGGCATCGCCGAAAGGCTGGCCGAGGAAGGGGCAAGGGTCGTCGTCGGCGACCGGCGGGCGGAGCTCGGCGAGGCGACGGCGAAGCGCGTCGGCGGCAGCTTCGTCACCTGCGACGTGGGCGATCCCACGGCGATCCGGACCGCGGTCGACGACACGGTGGCGCGCTTCGGCCGGCTCGACATCCTGGCGCAGAATGCCGGCATCTTCCCGATGAACGACATCGTCGACATCCCGGTCGAGGAATGGGACCAGGTGCTCGCCGTCAATCTGCGCGGCTGCTTCGTCGCGACCCAGGCGGCCCTTCGCCACATGCGCGAGGCGCGCTACGGGCGTATCATCCTGACCTCCTCGATCACCGGCCCGCGCGTCGTCCCGCCCGGCCACGCGCACTATGCCGCCAGCAAGGCCGGCATCAACGGCTTCATCAAGGCGGCGGCGCTCGAGAACGCGAGTTACGGCATCACCGTCAACGGCGTCGAGCCCGGCAACATCCTGACCGAGGGCGTGCAGACCGAGCGTTCGCCCGAGTACATCGCCAGCATGGTCGCCGCGATCCCGATGGGCGAGCTCGGCACGCCGCGCGACATCGGCAATGCCGTCCTCTTCCTCGCCTCGGACGAGGCCCGCTACATCACCGGCACCACCATCATCGTCGACGGCGGCCAGCTCTTGCCGGAGGGCAAGGGGTGAGCACCGGCCAGCCCTATCTCCGCGTCGAGCATGTCAGCAAGCATTTCGGGGCGGTGCAGGCGCTGGACGATGTGAGCTTCGAGGTGTTCCCGGGCGAGGTGCTGGCGTTGCTCGGCGACAACGGGGCGGGCAAGTCGACGCTGATCAAGATCATCTCGGGCACGTTCGGGCCGAGTGCGGGCCGGCTCGTCTTCGACGGCCAGCCGACTCGGCTCGACGGGCCGGCGGATGCGAAGGCGCTGGGGGTGGAGACGGTCTATCAGGACCTTTCGCTCTGCCCGAACGTCGACACGGTCGCCAATTTCTTCATGGGGCGCGAGAAGACCAGGAAGGTGCTTGGGCTCAACGTGCTGGACGAGCCCGGGATGCAGGCGGAGACCGAGCAGGCGCTCTCCGATCTCGGCACGCATATCCCGGACGTGCGGACCACGGTGGAGCATCTCTCCGGCGGCCAACGCCAGGCCATCGAGCTTTGCCGCTTCGTCCACTGGGGCGGCCGGCTCGTGCTGCTCGACGAACCCTTCGCGGCACTCGGCGTCGAGCAGACGCGGCGCGGGCTCGAGATGATCCAGCGGATCAAGGAGCAGGGTGTGGCGGTGATCGTCATCACCCACAACGTGCTGCACGCCTTCCATGTGGCAGACCGGGCCATCGTCATGCGCCACGGCCGGGTCACCGGCGAGCGCCGGCTCGGCAATGCGACGGCGGAAGAGATCGTGGCGCTCATTACGGGTGAATTGGCCGCGTAGATTTCGTACTCCACCTCCACCAACCGAACCGACCGCAACTGGAAAAGAGATGCCCGCCTATCGCTCCCGCACGACCACCCACGGCCGCAACATGGCCGGCGCCCGCGGCCTCTGGCGGGCCACCGGGATGAAGGACGGCGATTTCGGCAAGCCGATCATCGCGATATCCAATTCCTTCACCCAGTTCGTCCCGGGCCATGTGCATCTCAAGGACCTGGGCCAGCTCGTGGCGCGGGAGATCGAGGCGGCGGGTGGTGTGGCCAAGGAGTTCAACACCATCGCCGTCGACGACGGCATCGCCATGGGCCATGACGGCATGCTCTACTCGCTGCCGTCGCGCGAGCTGATCGCCGATGCGGTCGAGTACATGGTCAACGCGCACTGCGCCGACGCGCTGGTCTGCATCTCCAATTGCGACAAGATCACGCCCGGCATGCTGATGGCGGCGATGCGCCTCGACATCCCGACGGTCTTCGTCTCCGGCGGGCCGATGGAGGCCGGCAAGGTGGTGCTCAAGGGCAAGGAGCGCGCCATCGACTTGGTCGACGCCATGGTCGCCGCCGCCGACAGCTCGGTCTCGGAGACCGACATCCAGACGATCGAGCGCTCCGCCTGCCCGACCTGCGGCTCCTGCTCCGGCATGTTCACGGCAAACTCGATGAACTGCCTGACCGAGGCGCTGGGCCTGTCGCTGCCCGGCAACGGCTCGCTGCTCGCGACGCATGCGGACCGGCGCGAGCTCTTCCTCGAGGCCGGGCGGGTCGTGGTCGACCTCGCGCGCCGGCATTACGAGGAGGGCGAGGCGAACCTGACGCCGCGGCAGATCGCCGGCTTCGCCGCCTTCGAGAACGCCATGACCCTCGACATCGCCATGGGCGGGTCGACCAACACGGTGCTGCACCTCCTCGCCGCGGCGCACGAGGCGGAGCTCGACTTCACCATGGCCGACATCGACCGGCTGTCGCGCCGCGTGCCGGTGCTCTGCAAGGTGGCGCCATCGGTCGCCAATGTGCACATGGAGGACGTCCACCGGGCCGGCGGCATCATGGCGATTCTGGGCGAGCTCGACCGGGCGGGGCTGATCGACCGCACGGTCGGCTGCGTGCACAGCGCCACGCTGGGTGCCGCCATCGATCGGTGGGACATCGCCCGGAACGGCGACGACGCGGTCCGCACGCTCTACCGCGCAGCACCGGGCGGCGTGCCGACCCAGACCGCCTTCAGCCAGGAGCGGCGCTACAAGGAGGTCGATCTCGACCGCGAGCAGGGCGTCATCCGCAAGGCCGAGAACGCCTTCTCGAAGGATGGCGGCCTCGCCGTGCTCTATGGCAATCTCGCCACCGAAGGCTCGATCGTGAAGACCACGGGCGTCGACGAATCGATTCTCAACTTCGCCGGCCCGGCCGTCGTCTTCGAGAGCCAGGACACGGCGGTCCAGGGCATCCTCGGCGGCAAGGTCAAGCCGGGCGACGTGGTCGTCATCCGCTACGAGGGACCGCGCGGCGGGCCGGGCATGCAGGAGATGCTCTATCCGACGAGCTATCTGAAGTCGAAGGGCCTGGGCAAGGCCTGCGCGCTCGTCACCGACGGGCGGTTCTCGGGCGGCAGCTCGGGCCTCTCGATCGGCCATGTCTCGCCCGAGGCGGCCGAAGGCGGGCTGATCGGACTCGTCGAGGAGGGCGACACGATCGAGATCGACATCCCGAACCGCAAGCTCCACCTCGCCATCGATGCGGCCGAGCTGGAGCGGCGACAGAAGGCCATGGAGGCCAAGGGAGGAGACGCCTGGAAGCCTGCCGAGGCACGGCCGCGGAAGGTGACGACCGCACTTCGGGCCTATGCGGCGCTGGCCACGAGTGCTGCGAGGGGCGCCGTGCGCCACGTGCCGGAGTAGGCGCTACCAGAGCGACGCTTGCTCGGGCGGGTAGGTGAGCCGGGTGCCCTCGACCGATGCAAAGGGCGTCAGCTCGTGCATCCGGTGAGTGCCCGGGGAAAGGATCTCCACCACGGGCAGGCCGCGCACCACGAGCGCGTCGGCGATCAGCGAGCGATGGCAGCGCCAGGGCACGGCCTCGGCGCACATCATGGCGAGGCGCTGCTCGCGGCTCAGGTCGATGAGCCTCATGAGCGCTGCCGCGAACGCTTCCGACTGCATGTGGTCGGCGTAGCCGCGAAAGCTCGCGTTGCGCCAGCCCGTATTGGGCGAACCCGCCCTGGGTTTCCGTAGGCCGCCGAGGTCGGGCATGTGCCGGTAGTCGATGCCCTCGCCTGCGAGACTCTGGGCCAGCGCATCGCTGTTGAATTGCGGGTTGTGGCGCGAACGCGGGACGGTACGGACGTCGACGACGAGCTCGATTCCGTAGGCGCGCAAGACGGCGATGAAGCGTTCGATCGGCAGGGTCGAGTGCCCGAGGGTGAAGATGGACCCTTCCGGCCAGTCCCTTTCCTGCGGTGGCGGGAGCGTGTTCAAGGCTGCACCTCCTGCGTCTGTCGATCAGCGCCGCCACGGGCCACGACTTCCAGATAGGCCGCCTGCAGCCGGGCGCGCACCGCCGATGGCCCGGCCGCCCTGCCCGTGCCCAGATGCTCGGCGCGCAGCTCGTCCATGAACGCGTTCCAGAGCTCTGGGCCACCCTCCTCCAGCAGACGGGCGCGGATGGCGAGCTCCTCGGTCACCGGCAGGTGGCGGCTTCCCCAGGCGCCCATCTGCGCCAGCACCGGCAGGAGCTGGATGCCGCGCTCGGTCAGGCTGTAGATCGCCTTCTGCTTGTGGCTCGGATCGGCGGCACGGGTGAGGATGCCCTGCTCGACCAGGGTCTTCAGCCGATCGGCGAGGATGTTGGAGGCGATGCCTTCCACCGACTTCGTCAGCAGCTCGCGGAAGTGGCGCTTGTTGCCGAAGATCATGTCGCGAATGATCAAGAGGCTCCAGCGATCGCCCAGCACCTCGAGCGTGAGGTTGATCGGGCAGCCCGACCGATGCCCGCCACTCATCCCATGCCTCCAGAAAACCGGTTGCCTTTTGACACCAGTCGCCCTATCACACAACTGGTTGCATATCACAATCAGATGGAAGATCGATCATGAGCGAACAGTCGGTCGCGCACGCCACCTTCGTCATCGAGCATGTCTATGCGGCACCACCGGCCCGCGTCTTCGCCGCCTTCGCCGATCCGGCGATCAAGCGTCGCTGGTTCGCCGAGGGTGAAGGCTGGGTTGTTGACGCCTTCGAGGTCGACTTCCGGTCCGGCGGCAGCGAGACCAGTCACTTTCGCCAGATCGGCGGCCCGGCCATGGGCAACGATACCCATTTTCTCGATATCGTGCCCGATCGGCGGATCGTCAGCGCCTACACCATGATCGTCGACGGCACGCGGATCTCCGCCTCGCTCGGGACGGTCGACCTCTTGGCCGAGGGCAGCGGCACGCGTCTCGTCTACACCGAGCAGGCCGCCTTCCTCGACGGCCAGGACCAGGTGGCCAGCCGCGAGGCCGGCTGGCGCGAGCTGCTCGAGGGGCTCGGCGCGGTCGTCGACGGTTAGAGCCTCGTCTACGCTCACCGTGAAAACGCTCTGATACCTGCCGCGTGCTCCGCCGTTGCCAGCACGGCGGCTTCGCCTCTAGTCTGACCTGCGGGACACGTACAAAGAGGGGGAGACGCAGATGCACAGCACACGCCGTCGACTGGGACTGCTCGCTGCCACTGCCGCGACAGTGGCGCTCCTTGGCGCTTCCGGTGCCCGGGCCGAAGGCGAGACGATCTACTACATGATCCCGACCCTGCTCGACGAGTTCCAGACCGAGAGCCAGGCCGCGATCGAGAACGTCTTTGGCGGCATGGGCTACGAGGTGATCTCGCTCGACGCCCAGAACCGCGCCGACCTGCAGCTGAACCAGCTCGAGGACGTGATCAACCTCCAGCCCGACGCCATCATCATGAATGCCGTCGATTTCGACGCGATCGTGCCGGGCATCGAGAAGGCCAGGGCCGCCGGCATCAAGGTGGTCAATTACGACCGGCAGATCCGCACGACGGAGTTCGAGCTGACCTCGGTCGCCGGGACGGTCGAGATCGGCCGCACGGCCGCCGCGGAGGCCATCCGCCTGCTGACCGAGCGGCACGGCAGCCCGTCTGGCACCATCCTGCAGATCCTGGGCGATCCGGGCGACAACTACACGCTCGACATCCAGCAGGGCTTCGAGGAGGTGATGGCGGCCGAGGCGCCCGATGTCGCGATCGTCACCAAGGCGGCGATGCAGTGGGAGGCGACCAATGCCGGCCGCATCTTCGAGGACCAGCTTCTCGTCACCGACAATATCGACCTCGTCTTCGCCCACGCAGCACACCTGACCGTGCCGATCGTCGCCATCATGGAGGCTCAGGGCAAGGAGCCGGGCGAGATCATGCTGATGGCCTCGAACGGCGCACCGGTTGGCCTCGACAACATCAGGAACGGCTGGCAGCAGGTCGAGGTCGAGCAGCCGCTCTACGCCCAGATCTACGGCCTTGCCATGTTCATGCCGAAGATTCTCCGGGGCGAGCCGCTCGAGCCCGGCACCTACGACGTCACCGGCCTCTCGGCCGAGCTGACGATGGAGGAGTGGGGCCCGGACCTGAAGGTGCCAGGGGCGGCGATCACGCCCGAGAATGTCGACGACACCCGCTTCTGGGGCAATTTGACCCCGCCCAAGGACCCGGTCACCGTCGTCGAATAAGCCCCAGTTTAACCACCACGCGCACCCGGGCGGCGGCCCTGCCGGCCGGGTGCGTCGCGTTCGCCCGGGAAACAGCATGCAGGCCAGGACAACAACACGGGCGGGCCTTCCGCCCCGCCTGATCGAGCTCGTTCTCGATCACCTCGTCTGGTTCATCCTGGCGGTGATCCTGCTCGTCTGCTCGCTCACGATCGACCGTTTCTTCCAGGTCGGCATCTTCCTCAACATCATGCAGCACGCGACCTTCGTCGGCATCCTCGCCATTGGGCTGGCGTTCTGCATCATCGCCGGCCACATGGACCTCTCGGTCGAATCGGTCATGGCGTTCTCCGCCATGCTCGGCGCCTGGCTCGCCGCCACCAGCGCCTCGGCCGGCGGCCTCGAGCTGCCGACCATTATCGTGCTTGTCTGCTGCCTCGCCTTCGGGGCGCTCGCCGGCGCCTTCAACGCCTTCCTCGTGGTCAGGCTCGGCATCAACGCCTTCATCGTCACCCTCGCCACCTACATCTCGATCCGCGGCCTCGGCCTCATCCTGACGGGCGGCCGGTCGATCTACGGCCTGCCGGACGGCTTCAAGGGGGTGGCGGCCACCAGCGTGCTGGGCGTGCCGCTTCTCGTCATCATCCTGATCCTGGCCTATGTCGCCTTCGGCCTGCTGCTCACGAGGACGCGCTTCGGCCGCTACATCTACCTCGTCGGCGGCAACCCGGTGGCACCCTTCCGGGCCGGCATCGACGTGCAGAAGATGCTGTTCGCCGCCTTCATCCTCTCCGGCGTGCTCGCCGCCTTCGCCGGCTTCCTGCTGGCATCACGCACCAATGGCGCCACGCCCAATCTCGGCCTCGGCATGCTCTTCGAGGTGTTCGCCGCGGTGGTCATCGGCGGCGTCTCGCTCAAGGGCGGCATCGGCCGCCTCTCAGGTGTCTTCGCCGGCGTGCTGCTGCTCTCGACCATCGACACGGCCATCAACGTGATGGGCCTCGACGCCTCCTACATGCAGGTGATCCGGGGCGGCCTGATGCTGCTCGCCGTGCTGCTCGACAGCCTGAAGTCGCAGATCCGGAAGCGCTACCTCTGAGGCGGCGGCTCACGCCGCCTCGCCGCGCTTGAGCCAGCCGAGGCTGCGGGCCGGGAGGAGGGTCAGGGCGATGGCGAGGGCGGAGATGGCGAGGATGGTGGCGCAGATCGGGCGGTCGATGAAGATGCCGTAGTCGTCCGCCGAGAGCACGAGCGAGCGGCGGAAATTGTTCTCGCAGATCGGGCCGAGCACGGCACCGATCACGAGTGGGGCGAGCGGGTAGTCGAAGCGGCGGAAGACATAGCCGAGCCCGCCGAAGGCCAGCATGACCCAGAGGTCGAAGGTCGAGCCCTGGATGGCGTAGACGCCGATCACCGAGAGCAGGGTGACGATCGGGATCAGGTGCTTCTTCCTGATCTTGAGGATGGAGGCGAAGATCGGCGTGAAGAGGATGCCGAGGACGAAGAGGAAGACGTTGGCGGCGATGTAGGCGAGGAAGATGCCGCCGACGACGTCGACATGGTTCTCGAAGAGCTCCGGCCCCGGGAAGAAGCCGACGAGGATGAGGGCCCCCATGAGGACGGCGCTCGTCGCATCGCCCGGGATGGCGAGGGCGAGCGTGGGGATCAGCGTGCCGCCGCAGCAGGCGTTGTTGGCCGATTCGGTGGCGACCACGCCCTCGGGGTTGCCGGTGCCGTAGGTCTCGGGGTCGCGGGCCACGGCCTTGGCCACCGCATAGGAGGTGAAGGAGGCGATGACACCGCCGGCACCCGGCAGGGCGCCGAAGAAGATGCCGATCAGGCTCGAGCGGACGACGTTCACCCAGCTGCGCAGCGTGGTGCCGATGGCCCGCCATGAAGCACGGACGACCTCGACCTTCGAGCGCCGGTCGAGCCCGCCCTGCTCGATCTGCAGGAACATCTCCGAGAGCGCGAAGAGGCCGACCACCATGGCGACGATGTTGAAGCCGCCCAGCATCTGCGGCAGGTCGAAGGTGAAGCGGTAGGCGCTGGCGAACTGGTCCATGCCGATGGTCGAAATCAGCATGCCGACGATGCCGACCATGAGGCCCTTGGAGGTCGATTCCTTCGAGATGACCGTGATGCTGACGAGGCCCAGCAGGGTGAGCGCGAAGTATTCGGGCGGGCCGAAGCGCAGCGCCACGTCGGCGAGCAGCGGCGAGAGGAAGATGAGGAAGACGCCGCCGAGCAGGCCGCCGAGCGCCGAGGCCGAGATGGCGATGCCGATGGCCTCGGGTGCCCGGCCTTTCTGCGCCATCGGGTAGCCGTCGAGCAGCGTGGCGGCGGCGAGCGGCGTGCCCGGGATGCGCAGGAGAATGGCCGAGACGGCACCCCCGGCAGAGCCGCCGACGAAGATCGCGATGAGCATCCCCATCCCCGCCACCGGCGGCAGATAGAGGGCCACCGGCGTCAGCAGGATGATCCCCATGAGCGGCCCGAGGCCGGGCAGCACGCCGATGACGAGGCCCAGAAGGCAGCCTGCCGCGGTGAGCAGGAGGGCGTAAGGCGTGAAGAAGAGCCCGGCGCCGGCGATCAGGGAGTCGAAGGCCATGGCGTCAGAAGCCGATGCCGAACCTGCCGACCGGCAGGATGACATTCATCCAGTATTCGAAGACGAAGGACATGGCGAGCGAGGTGGCGATGGCGAGGAGGAGCGCCACGACGATGTTGCGCGTCCCGAGCACGTAGTAGCAGGCCGCCATGAAGACCGGCGTCGCGAGGTGATAGCCGACCGGCCGCAGGAGGAGCAGGTAGACCACGAAGAGGGCGAGGCAGACCAGTGCCTGGCGGAGGCTGCGCCGGTCGCCCGTGTCTTCCGGGGCCGCGACCCCCGCCAGTTGCGGCGGGTCGGCGGCGGGCTGCCCGCCCGGGCGCAGGAGGCGGAAGACCTGGATCGCCGCCAGCAGGAGCAGCGACCAGCCGAGCAGCTCCGGGAAGAGGGCGGCGTTGTACATGGCGCCGCCGGAAGCCGCGCCCTGCTCGACGAAGCTGGTCCGCGTCTGCTGGAAGACGAGGCCGGCGAGGGCGAGGAAGCCCAGCACGACGCCGGCCTCCCCGACCCGCCGGCGCCGCGTGTCCTTGTCCGCCATGGCGGCCTCAGTTCAGCTTCGCGATTTCCTCGCGCAGCCAGACCACGGATTCCATGGCCGCCTTCAGCTCCGCCTCGACCCGGCCCGCGATCGCCTCGTACTGGTCGGCCGGCTCGTCGAGGGGCACGAAGCCGACCTCCATGATCCTGGCCCGGATTTCGGGATCGGCGAGCGCCGTGGACATGGCGTCACGCAGCTTCGCCACCGCCTCGTCCGGGGTGCCGGGGGCGACGACCCACCAGTCCCAGCCCATCTGCGAGAGGCCCGAGACCCCCGTCTCGATGCCGAGATCCTTGATCTTCGGGGCCCCGTCATAGATCTCGATGACCTCGTCGCGGTCGGTGAACACGGCGAGGATCTTGATGTGGTCCTTGTTGGACCGGTAGACGCCGGGATTGACGAGGATCCAGTCGAGCAGCCCGCCGCGCAGGTCCTTCATGGCCGGCGCCAGGCCGACATAGGGCACGTTGCGCGCGACGGCACCCTGGCTCTGCAGCATCGTGGACGTCACGATGTGCGGCAAAGTGAGCTCTTCCGAGGCGCTGAAGCGGGTCTCGCCCGGATGGTCCTGCAGGTATTTGAGGAAGGAGGGGAAATCGGTCCAGCGCTCCTCGTCGGCGCGCGACGCGATGGCGAAGGCGTTGGACGTGCCGGAATGGAGCGGGATAAAGTCCTTGTAGGTGAAGTCGGCCTTGTCGAAGAGCGGCGAGATGATCAGCGGCGCCAGATAGGCGTCGATGATGGTGTAGCCGTCGGCCGGCTCCGCCAGCCCCGCCACGATGGCGTTGACGCCGCCGGCGCCGGGCTTGGCGACCACGGCGACGTCGACGCCCAGGGTCTCGGCCATGCCGTCGGCGACGAGCTGGCTCACCACGTAGGCCGGTGCCCCCGGCTGCCAGGGATAGCTCACCTGGATGCGGCGCTCGGGGAACTCGGCCGCCGCGGGCCAGGCGGTTGCGGCGAGCAGCGTGCCGAGGCAGAGGGCACCCGCCAGATTCTTCAGTCTCATGTCGACCTCCCTGTCGTTGTCGACGCCCGTCGCTCGGGGCGCCATTCTGGTGTCAGTCGGCTGTATCCTGTGGCCGGCTATCTGAAGTCGCTGGCCCAGTCGTGCGTGTGGAGGGCACTCGCCATGCGCCACTCGAAGAGCCGGGTCAGGAGTTCCTGCTTCAGCTCGCGGCTGCCCGGGTCGTTCCAGAGATTCCGCTGCTCCAGCGGATCGGCCTCGAGGTCGATCAGCTGACCGTCGTCCTGGTCCTGGATGTGGACGAGCTTGTGGCTCGCCGTGCGGAACATGGTGATGAGGCTGGCCTGCGCCTGGTTCTGGTCGCGGCCCTGCTCGCAGGTGACGAAGGGCCGGCCTGCGAAGTCCTGGCCCTCCAGGGCGCCACGCAGCGAGATGGATTCGAAGCTCTCCGGGATCTCGACCCCGGCATAGTCGAGGATGGTCGAGCCGAGGTCGAAGAGCTGGACCATGTCGTCGACCATGGCCCCGGCCCGGACGCGGCCCGGGCTCCAGACGGCGAGCGGGACGCGTACCGACTGCTCGTACATGTTCCATTTCTGGCTGTGGCCGTGGTCGGTCATGCAGTCGCCGTGATCGCTGGTGAAGATCACGATCGCGTTCTCGAGAAAGCCGCGGCGTTCCAGGACCTCCATGATCTGGCCGATCTTCGTGTCGATCATGGTGGTGTTGGCGAGATAGTAGGCTCTCTGGCGGTGCCGGGCTGCCTCGGACGGGCGGACCTTATGCGCCACCGAATCCGGCTGCCGCTCGGCATGCTTCTCGCGCAGCGCCACGTAGGCGGCGGGCTGCGAGGCGAGGTCCTCCTCGGTGATCGGGTCGAGCGGCAGGTCCTTCTCAAGGTACGCAGCGCCGATCTCTTCCGTCGGGTCGTAGGGCGGGTGCGGCCCCGGGAAGCCGATCTGCAGGAAGAGCGGCTCCTCGGTCTGCTCCGCCCGCTCGAGCCACCAGGTGGCCATGTCGCCGGTGTAGTTGTCGGAGTGCATCGCCGCCGGCAGCGGCCATTCATAGGCGCCGAGCCGGTCCTCGAAATCGGGCCAGGCCCGGTAGTTCGGGCGTTCGCCGATGCCGTTGGCGGCGAGCGCCTTGTCCCATTCGTCGAGATAGTACTTCCCGACCGCCTTGATCCGCCGCTCCTTGTTCTCGATCGGCAGGCGCTCGTGGAAGCCGGCGGGCGCGTCGAATGGCTGGAGGTGCATCTTGCCGAGATTGACGCAGCGATAGCCGCTTTGGGCGAGGCGCTCGACCCAGGTCCGCTGCCACTGGTCGCCGTTGGCGAGGACGCCGGTGGTGTGCGGGTGGTAGCCGGAAAAGAGGCTCGCCCGCGACGGCACGCAGGTGGCGCCATTGACATAGCAGCGGGTGAACGCGGTGCCTTCCTGCACCAGCCGGTCGATATGCGGCGTTTCCATGTAGGGAAAGCCGAGGGCGCCGACGGTGTCGTAGCGTTGCTGATCGGTCATGATCAGGATGATGTTCGGGCGTTTCCGGGCCATGACTCCCCGACGTCGTTCTTGCGCGTGTGTCGCAAGGCGCGAACACCTCGAGCGCTCGCCTGCCTTCCCTGTTCCAGGCAGGATTACCTCTCTTCACGGTAAGCACAAGGCTAAATAAGAGGAATATCTGCGAGGGCCCGGGCCTTCCCGAGCCGTGCTTTGCCAGAAACGCGATTCGGGCTTATCTCCCCCGAGGCGCCCCGCACCGGGGCAACGGGATTCAAACGCTGTCGGAACGCCCCATGTCCCAGACGATCGACGAACTCCTCGCCCCTCATGCCGGAGACGCCCCGGCCATCGGCGCCCCGGAGCGGCCGTGGCTCGACTTCGCCGGGCTGCGCGAGCTCGTGGCCGGGACCCGCGCCAGCCTCGCCGCCAACGGCATCGGCCGCAACGACCGGGTCGCCATCGTCCTGCCGAACGGGCCGGAGATGGCCGCGGCCTTCGTCGCCGTCGCCGCCAGCGCCACCACGGCTCCCCTGAACCCGGCCTACCGCGCCGAGGAGCTCGATTTCTACCTTTCCGACCTCGGGGCGAAGGCGCTGATCGTGGGGCGGGACGAGACCGGCCCGGCGGTCGCCGCGGCCGAGCGCCACGGCTGCCGGATCCTGCGCCTCGAGAGCAATCCCGGGGAGCCGGCCGGTCGTTTTCGCCTCACGAGCGAGGCGGCGGCGGCCAAGGCAGTGAGTGCGGCCGCAGCCGAACCCGACGACGTGGCACTGGTGCTGCACACCTCGGGCACGACATCCAGGCCCAAGATCGTCCCGCTGCTGCAGCGCAACCTTGCGGCCTCGGCCCGCCATATCGGCCAGACGCTGGCGCTGACCCCGGAAGATCGCTGCCTCAACATCATGCCGCTCTTCCACATCCACGGCCTGATCGCGGCGGTGACGAGCTCGCTCGCCGCCGGCGCCTCGGTCGCCTGTGCGCCCGGCTTCAACGCGCTTCGCTTCTTCGCCTGGCTCGAGGAGGTCGACCCCACCTGGTACACGGCGGTGCCGACCATGCACCAGACGATCCTGGCGCGCGCCGACCGCAACCGGGAGGTCATCGAGAAGGCCCGGCTCCGCTTCATCCGCTCCTCCTCGGCCTCGCTGCCGCCCCAGGTCATGGCGGCGCTCGAGGCGACCTTCGGCTGCCCGGTGATCGAGAGCTACGGCATGACCGAGGCGACCCACCAGATGGCCTCGAACCCCCTGCCCCCGGCACCGCGCAAGGCGGGCTCGGTCGGCATCGCCGCCGGGCCCGAGGTGCGGATCGCCGACGCGGAGAACGGCTTCGTCGCAGAGGGCGGCATCGGCGAGGTGGTCATCTCCGGCCCCAATGTCACGCCCGGCTACGAGGCGAACGAGGCGGCCAACGCCGCCAATTTCTTCGCGGCCGAAGGCAAGCGCTGGTTTCGCACGGGCGACCAGGGGGTCATGGACGAGGCCGGCTATCTCCGCCTTACGGGCCGGCTCAAGGAGATCATCAACCGGGGCGGCGAGAAGGTGAGCCCGCTCGAGGTGGACGAGGTGCTGATGGACCACCCGGCTGTCCAGCAGGTGGTCACCTTCGCCATGCCGCACGCCAAGCTCGGCGAGGAGGTGGCGGCAGCCGTGGTGCTGCGCGAGGGGCAAAGCGCCGACGAGCGCGCCATTCGCGATTTCGCCGCCAGCCGCCTCGCCGACTTCAAGGTGCCGCGCCGGGTGGTCATTCTCGACGAGATCCCGAAGGGTGCCACCGGCAAGCTGCAGCGCATCGGCCTCGCCGAGAAGCTCGGCCTCGGCACGTGAAGATCTGCATCTATGGTGCGGGGGCGATCGGCGGGCTGTTGGGGGCCCGGCTCGCCCGGACCGGCGCCCTGACAAGCCTCGTCGCCCGCGGCCCGCATCTCGCCGCCATGCAGGCGAACGGCCTGACGCTGGTCGACGGCGACGAGCGCTTCACCGTGGCCGTCACCGCGACCGACGACCCGGCGAAGCTCGGTGTCCAGGACTATGTGATCGTCACGCTCAAGGCGCACCAGGTGCCGGGCGTGGTGCCTTTGCTGCAGCCGCTGCTCGGCCCTGAGACGGCCGTCGTCATGGCGGTGAACGGCGTGCCTTGGTGGTACTTCCACGGCCTCGCAGGCCCGCATGAGGGCCACCGCCTCGCCAGCGTCGACCCGGGCGACGTGCAGTGGTCCGGCATCGGCCCGGAGCGGGTCATCGGCTGCGTCGTCTACCCGGCGGCCGAGGTGGAGGAGCCCGGCGTCATCCGCCTCGTCGAGGGCGACCGGTTCTCGCTCG
>JAUIID010000294.1 GCA_030431615.1 Alphaproteobacteria bacterium | reverse complement strand
GCTCTCGCGCAACCTGCGCAAGTGGACCGGTCCCGATGCAGTCCTGATGTTCGATGGCTCGGCGGGATGGGACCTGACGCAGTCGATGGAGTTCGGCCGTGCGCTCGAGGGCGAGGGCTTCCTCTGGCTCGAGGAGCCGATGCGCGAGTTCGACCTCATGAGCTACAAGAAGCTCTGCGACGCGCTCGACATCCCGATCCTCGGCGCCGAGACCTCCGATGGCTGCCACTGGAACGCCGCCACCTGGATCCAGATGGGGGCGCTCGACATGATGCGCACCAACCCCAACTTCAAGGGCGGTTTGACCGGTGCCCTCAAGGTGGCGCATCTCGCCGAATCGCACGGCATGAAGGCGCAGATGCACGGCATGGGCTACGGCCAGGCGCATCTTTCGGCGGCCATTCCCAACAACGACTATTACGAGCAGCTGGTGATGAACACGGAGCAGATCGAGGGGCTCGCCACCATGGCCAACCTGCCGATCGTCGGTGGCTGGCTCGACGTGCCCGACACGCCCGGCCTCGGTCTCGAGCCCGACTGGGCCTGGATCGAGCGAAACGCGATCGCCTCGGCCTAGGCGGGGGAGCCGGGGCCGGTGACGACCTGGGACCGATCGTCAGGGCAAAGCGAGGCCGATCGCTTCGCGCTGGCGATCGACCGGGTCAACCCGCTGAGCTGGCTCGGGCGGCTTTCCGAATCGCGCGGCTGGGCCTGGTTCCTGCTGCTGCCGACAATGGTCCTCCTGGCCCTCATCGTTGTCTACCCGACCATCTACGGCATCGCCCTCTCGTTCCAGGACGTGCGCCTGCTCAGGCCGAATGCCGGCGGTTTCGTCGGGCTTCGGCACTACCAGGACATGCTGGACGACCCGATCTTCTGGCTCTCGCTGAAGAACACGGTGGTCTGGGTCGTCCTTGCCTGCCTCCTCGAGCTTGGCCTCGGCCTCGCCAGCGCCATGGCGCTCGACCGTGCCCTGCCGGGCCTCAAGGTCGCAACCGTCCTTATCCTGCTGCCCTGGTTCCTGCCCAAGGTCGTCGCCGGCAACATGTGGGCGCTGATGCTCGATTCCAGGCTCGGCGTTCTGAACGACATCCTCGTCCGACTGGGCTTCCTCGACCAGTACAAGGCCTGGTTCGCCGACCCGTCGACAGCGCTCATCACCGCCGTGGTCGTCGAGAGCTGGCACAGCTTCCCGTTCTTCACGCTCCTACTGATCGCCGCCTTGCGCGGCATCCCGGAGGAGATGCACCAGGCCGCCGCCGTCGATGGCGCCACGACGGTCCAGCGCTTCTGGCACATCACCCTGCCGATGCTGAAGGTCGTGATCGTCGCCGCCGTCGTGCTCAGGGTGATCGGCCTCGTCAACTCGCCGGATCTCCTGCTGATCCTGACCTCGGGCGGGCCCGGCCACGCCACCATGGTCCTTTCACTCTATGCGTTCGAGACCGCCTATCGCGGCTTCGACTTCGGCTATGCCGGCGCGCTGGCGGTCGTCATGCTGCTGCTGCTCATGGTCTTCGCCTGGGCCTATGTCCGGGTCTCGGGCGTCATGGCGCGGCAATGAGGAGCCCCGGAGGAACGTCGCCATGATCGTCGGCTCGCGCCGCAGCCGCCAGCTCACCGACGTGCTGACGTATGCCGTCGTCGCCTTCTTCCTCATCTTCGCCATCGGCCCGCTCGTCTGGCTGCTCTTGACCTCGGTCAAGCTGGAGAGCGACATCGTCACGTCGGAGGGCGTGCGCTACTGGCCTTCGGCCATCACCTTCGAGCACTACCGCGCCATCTGGGCGCAGACCGATTTCCCCACGCTCTTCAAGAACAGCGCCGTCACCAGCTCGGTCACCATCGTGCTTTGCATGGTGAGCGGCACGTTCGCCGCCTACGCCTTCTCCCGCGAGCGCTTCCAAGGCCGCCACACGCTGCTCCTCGGCCTCCTGGTCGTCCGCATGTTCCCCGCCGTCATGATGATCATCCCGCTCTTCATCATCATGCGGAGCCTGGGCCTCCTCGACAGCAGCGCGGGGCTCGCCATCGCCTATACGAGCTTCCTCTTGCCGATCTTCATCTGGCTCCTGAAGGGCTTCTTCGACAACCTGCCCGACGACCTCGAGGATGCCGCCCGGATCGACGGCTGCACGCGGCTGGGTGCCCTCGGCCGCATCGTCCTGCCGCTGGTCAGGAACGGCCTGCTCGCCACCACCGTCTTCGTCGCCATCAATGCCTGGAACGAGTTCCTCTTCGCGCTGATGCTGACCACCAGCGCCGGCTCGCGCACCTGGCCCGTCGGCCTGCAGCTCATGATCGGCGAATTCCAGCTGCCCTGGGGGATGCTCAGCGCCGGCGGCATCCTGAGCATCATCCCGGTCGTCATCCTCTTCGCCATCGTCCAGCGCTCCATGGTCCACGGCCTGACGGCCGGCGCCGTCAAGGGCTGAGGAGCGGGCCCCGGGCGGTCAGGGGGCCTTCAGGCCGAGGCGGGCATAGAGCTCAGGCGGCGCCTCGCTCGCCTGCATCATGTCCAGCATCAGCGCGGTCAGCCGCTCGATCTGGGCCGGGTCGTCCTCAGGGGCGAGTTGCAGCGGGTCCCGCTCGACGTCGAACTGCATGCTCTTCGTCTCGGTGAGCTGGCCCGGGCCCATGCGGTTGTAGAAGGGCGACTTTGGCGTCGAGGCGATGCGCAGGGTGCGCACGCCGTCGGTGAAGGCGAAGGGCCCCGCCAGCTCCAGGTCCCGCAGCTCCTCCTTCGAGAAGCGGGCGGCGATATGCGTCGGCATCAGCGTGTACTGGAAGAGGTCGCCGCCGTGGACGTCCGGCGGATAGCGGAAATAGGTGTAGCGTCCGTCGGTGATGTTGACGGCGCAACCGAAGAGCCCGAAGAGCGCCGCCTCCCGCACCGCCCGGTCGTCCCCGAGCACCGGCAGCAGCGAGAAGCCCTGCGCGAACTGCGGCGGCGGGGCGCCGAAGACGTCGGCGATGGTGGGTGCCAGATCGATGGTCTGGGTCAGTGCCTGCCGCCGGGCGCCGGCCGCCCCCGCATGGTCCGGATGCCAGATGAAGAGCGGGATGTGCGCCACCTCGTTGAAGACGGGCATGGCGTTCTTGGCCCAGTAGTCGTGCTCGCCCAGCAGGAAGCCGTGGTCGGTGGTCACGATCAGGGCGGTATCCTGCCAGAGGTCATGGGCGTCGAAATGGTCGAGCAGCCGGCCGAGCAGGTCGTCGCAGAGCGCCAGGTTGGCGTGGTAGTTGGCGCGCAGCTCGGCGACCTCCTCCGGCAAGGCATCGAACTTGCCCTGCGGCGGCCAGTCGAGGATGGGGCCGTCATAGGGGGTGGGAAAGGACCTGCGGAAGCGCTCGGGAGCCTGGAACGGCTCGTGCGGATCGAAGGTCTCGAGGTGCAGCAGCCAGTTGTCGGCGTTGCCGTTCTTCTCGAGGAAGTCGATCGCCGCGTCGAAGCAGCGAACGGAGGGATAGTCCGCCTCGTCCTGGATGGACTGGCGGTTGATGATGTGCTGCCGGAACTTGTTGCGCGGCTGGTCGGAGAACTGGGTGGGGTGGTATTTCGGCCGCAAGGCATCCCAGGCGGGCGCCACCTCGGCCTTCCAGGGGTCCTTCTCCTGGCCGCGGATGAACTCGTAGCTGTCGTAGCGGGTGTGGTAGGTCGCACCGCCGTCCATGAAGTAGTGACAATGGTCGGTGACCATGTGCGAGTAGACGTTCTGCGCCACCAGGTTCTGCGTCAGCGACTCGTCGAACGGCTCCAGCGGTCCCCACGAGCGATGCATGAAGTTGTAGCGGCCGGTGTGCAACTCGCGCCGCGCCGGGATGCAGGGCAGGCTGCCGACATAGTGGTTGTCGAACGTCGTCGAGCGCGCCGCCAGGCGCTCGAAGTTCGGCATGGCCGGCGCATCGGGGTTGTAGGGCCTGAGCGAGCGGCGGTTGAGCGTGTCGAACAGCACGAAGACGCATTTCATCCCGTGGCTTCCTCCTTGAGGTCGCGTGCGCGGCGGTGGCGGACGACGAGCGAGTAGACGATCGATCCTGCCGCGAGCAGCAGGAAGGTGACGGCGAGCGGTCGCGTGAAGAGCGCCCAGGCGTTTCCGTCCGCGCCGACCATCTTGCGGAAATTGCCCTCGATGAGCGGACCCAGCAGCAGGCCCAGGACGAAGGGCGGCAGGGGATAGCGAAAGCGGTCGAAGATGTAGCCCAGGAGGCCGAAGGCGCACATCACCAGCACGTCGAACATGCGGTTGTTGAGCGCGAAGACGCCGCTGCAGGCGAGGATGAAGAGCACCGGCATGAGGATGCGCTTCGGCACCTCGACGACGCGGGCGAGCCAGCGCACGGAGAGCAGCAGAACGACCGCCATGACGATGCTGCCGAAGAAGACGGAGAAGTAGATGGCGTAGACGACGGTCGGGCTGTTGACGAAGAGCTGCGAGCCCGGCTGCAGG
>JAUIID010000061.1 GCA_030431615.1 Alphaproteobacteria bacterium | reverse complement strand
AGGAGATGCAGAGGTTCCTGCACTCGAGGATCGGCGTCGCGTCGGTCATCGGGCTCAATCCCTCAGGCTCATCTCGCGCAACCCGTCGGCCATCAGGTTGAAGCCGAGGATCAGGCTCGAGACGGAAAGCGCCGGCACCAGGAGCATGTAGGAGAACTTGAAGAGCATGGCGGCCGACGCCGCCTCCTTGATCATCAGTCCCCAGTCCGGGTCGGGCGGCTGCAGGCCGAGGCCGAGAAAGGTCAGGGTGGTGATCGCCACGGTCGTGTAGCCGAGCCGCAGGCACGCATCGACGATGATTGGCCCCCTGGCGTTGGGCAGGAGCTCGACCACCATGATCCAGAGTGGCCGCTCGCCCCGGGTCTGCGCCGCAAAGACATAGTCGCGCGTCTTGATATCGAGGGTCAGGCCGCGGACGATGCGCATGATGGCCGGTGCCGAGGCGAAGGTGACGGCGACGATGATGTTGAAGCCGGACGGGCCGAAATAGGTCAGGATGACGATGAAGAGCACCATCACCGGGAACGACAGAATGACGTTGCCGACGAAGGAGATGATCTCGTCCCACCAGCCCGCCAGATAGCCGGCGACGAGGCCGAGTGCGGTACCAATGACGTAGGCCACGGCGGTGGCGGTGACCCCCCAGACCAGCACGCGCTGGCAGCCCCAGAGTGCTCGGCTCAGCATGTCCCGGCCGCGAAAATCGGTGCCCAGCCAGAAGAACGTGTCCCGCGCCTCGCTGAACGGCGTGACGAAGGGCTGGACCGGCTGGTTCGGGTCGAGCAGCGGCAGGAACGGCACCACGACGGCGATGAAGAGCCAGAACATGACGAGGGTGACGCCGATGACCGCAACCCCGCTCTCCCGCCAGGAGATCAGGGCGAGCCCGTAGAGCAGCAGGGCCGCCGGGATCGCCGGCAGCAGCACCGTTCGGCTGGCGCCGAACATGACGTAGGCAACGAGCGGCAGCCAGACCAGGGCGATGAGAACAACGAGCACGCGCGGGCGGCGCAGGCGGTCGAGCAGCGGCGGGGCCGGGCTGGTTGGTGCGGCGATAGTGGCCATGGTGCCCTTCCTCAGCCGAAGCGGATGCGCGGGTTGAGCAGGGTGTAGCCGACGTCCGAGATGATCTGGGAGAGCACGGCGACGATGACGGCGACGAAGGTAGCGGCCTGGACCACGTAGATGTCGCCGAAGAGGGCGGCCTCCAGGAGCATCTTCCCGAAGCCGTTATACTCGAAGAACACCTCGACCACGACAACGCCCGAGAGCAGCCAGTTGAGCTGCAGAACGATGACCGTGAACGGGGCGATCAGGGCGTTGCGCAGCGCGTGGCGCATGATCACCCGGTTCTGCGGCAGGCCCTTGAGAATGGCCGTCCGGATATACTGGCTGGTCATCACCTCGGCCATCGAGGCGCGCGTCATCCGGGCGACGTAGCCGAAGGAGTAGATGACCAGGGTGAGCACCGGCAGCACCAGTTGCCAGGGATCGAAGCCCTGCATCATGGCGGACTTGGTCGGCAGCCAGCCGAGCCCGAGCGCCAGGAAGACGGTGAGCAGGATCGCCGTGGCGATTTCCGGGATGGAGGTGGTGAAGACGGCGACGAAGGAGACGATCCGGTCGCGCTTGCCGCCCTCCTTCATGCCGGCGATCACGCCGAGGACAAGCGACAGGGGTATCATCAGCGCGAACACCCAGAAGGCCAGGATGCCCGTGTTTTTCAGCCGGTCCCAGAGCAACGGCCCGACATCGGTGTTCTTCTCGAAGGAGTGGCCGAAATCGCCGCTGAGCACCCCGCCGACCCAGTTGACGTAGCGCTGCACGAACGGGACATCGAGGCCCTTGTTGGCCAGCCACTGCTGATAGTCGGTATCACTGAGCGCCGATACGGCAAAGCCGCCGAGCTCGGCGACCGCAATCTTCTTCTTGAACTCGTCGCTGTCGAAGATAAAGAAGAGAACGAGCGAAGCCACCACCATGATAAGCAGCATCTGCACCAGACGCTTGCCGATCAATGGCAGCATGAAAATCGTCCCGCTACATCATGACTGCGGTGTACATTGTTCTTCAGTGCGCCGTCCTCCTCACCGTTGGAAGGACTCTAGCCCCGCCTTCTTGCTACTGTAAACCCCGGCGGGTCTCAGGGACGGCCGTAGAGGGTCGCCCCGCCCTCATTGCCGACGGTCGCGAGGCGCCCCTGGTGCAGGAGGTAATTGACGTGCGCCAGTGTCTCGCCGAGCGCGAAGCCGAGCTGGTGCGCGTCGAACTTGCGGCGGAAAAGTGCTGGAATGATGCGCGCCACGGTGGCCGGCTCGGCACAGGCCCGAAGCGTGAGCTCCAGCCGCTCCTCGTGATGCCGGACGAGGCTCCGGACTCGCTCGTGCAGGCTCTGGAAGGGCGCATCGTGCGAGGGCAGCACGAAGCAGTCTTCCGGCAGTTCGAGATACTGGGGCAGTGCGCCCAGGAACTCGCGCAAGGGATCGGCGGCCGGCGTGGTCGGCCAGACCGCGACCACCGGCGAGATCCTCGGCAGGACCTGGTCGGCGGCGATCAGGAGATTGCGTTCGGCGCTGAAGAAGGTGAGCATCTCCGGGCTGTGCCCCTCGCCGATCAGCACGCGCCACGTACTGCCGCCCATCTCGATCGCGTCGCCGGCGGCGAGCGGCGAAAAGGCGGCAGGCGGCACGCTGACGCTGGTCCGATAGCGGTTCCCGGTGGCGAAGCGCTGCTCGATCACGTCAGCGTCGAGCCCTGCCGCGATGTCGTACGAACGCCCGGCCTCGGCATAGCCGCTGGTCGAGTCGAGTGCGAGCAGGCGTGCCGACAGCCACTCGGTGCGGCTCGTCAGGAGCGGCGCGTCCAGCCGTTCGGCGAGCCAGCCCGCGAGACCGATGTGGTCCGGGTGGAAGTGGGTGGCGACGATCCGCCGGATGGGGCGATCCGCGAAATCCGCCGTCAGCAGCCGTTCCCAGATCGTGCGGCAACGCTCGTCGCCGATTCCGGTATCGATGAGCGTCCAGCCATCGCCGTCGTCGAGCAGCCAGACATTCACGTGGTCGAGCGCATAGGGCAATGGCAGGCGCAGCCACAGGATGCCCGGTGCCACCTCCACCGGCCGGCCGAACTCGATCGGCTGCATGGGGGTCGACGGGAAAACGGGCTGCTCGCTGGACAACTTCATGCTTTCTGGCCTGGGGATGCGGGAGGCCTTTCTGCCGCGTTGCAGCATCAGAGACAACAGTTCCGATCCCGCGGGTGCGGCTGAGGCGTTGCACCGCATGCGTTCTATCTGATGGTACACGCCGCTTAACACTTTGCGCCGCAGCATGCTTGATGGAGCGTTCACGACCATGACCGAAGCGCCTGCCTCGACGATTCGCCGCCTCGCCCGCAGCACGCCACAGGCGGCACTCGGCACGCTCGATCCCGATGGCGCCCCCTACGTCTCGCTCGTCCTGATTGCGGTCGACCACGACGCCAGCCCGCTGCTGCTCCTCTCCGACCTTGCCGACCACACGATGCATTTCAAGCGGGATGCGCGAGTCTCGCTCCTGCTCGACGGAACCATCGGCATGGCAAGCCCGTTGGCCGGGGCAAGAGCAACGTTGATGGGTGAAATCATGGAGGCCAGCGCCGCACACCAGGCAGCACGCTTCCTCGCCCGTCATCCCGACGCGGCCAGCTATGCCGGCTTCGGCGATTTCAATTTCTACCGCCTGAAGCTGCGACGGGCGCACTTGGTTGCCGGCTTTGGCCGGATCCATTGGGTGGAGGGCTCCGAAGTGCTGCTGCCGGAGGACGACCAGCTCCCGCTGGCAGCGGCGGAGCCGGATATACTGGCTCACATGAACGCGGATCATGCCGATGCCGTCGCTCTCTATGCGACACGGCTGCTCGGTCGGCCGGACGGTGCCTGGCAAATGACCGGCATCGATCTCGAAGGCGCCGATCTCCGGCTCGGCGGATCCGTGGCCAGGCTTTGGTTCGACCAACCGGTGCGCGACGCGGAAAGTGCGCGCGCTGCCCTGGTAGGACTCGTGCGGCGTGCCCGGCAGGGCGATCGAGCGACCGGCCATTGATCATCGTCGAGGATACGGGAGTTGCACATGCGAGAGAATGCTGGAGACATCCTGGATACTGCGCGGCCCGGCCGCCTGCACTGGAACCTCTTTCCGGCACGGCTCGTCACCATGGCCCTGGAGAATGGCGAGGCGCGGCTCTCGGCCGAGGGTGCCCTGGTCGCCGAGACCGGCGCGATCACCGGCCGCTCCGCCGATGACAAGTATTTCGTGGACCGCGGCGAGCTCACCTCGGGCATCGACTGGAGCAAGGCGAACAAGCGCCTCCCGCCAGCGGATTTCAACGCACTCCGGCACACCGCGCTTCGTCACATCGAAGGCCGCAGCCTCTTCGTCCAGGACTTGTGGGCCGGCGCCGACCCGGCCGCCCGCCTCAATGTCCGCGTCGTCACCGAGCAGGCCTGGCACAGCCTCTTCGCCCGGAACATGTTTCGGCGCCCGTCCGGCGACGACCTCCACGCCTTCGTGCCGGACTGGACGGTGCTGCAGCTGCCGGGCCTCCAGGCGGACCCGGACCAGCACGGCACCCGCAGCGGCACCGCCATCGTCATCGATCTCGCCAGCCGCGTGGTGCTGATCGTCGGTACCGCCTATGCCGGCGAGATCAAGAAATCGATCTTCACCGTGCTGAACCACCTGCTGCCGGCGAAGGGCATCCTGCCCATGCATTGCGCCGCCAATGTGGGCGCTTCGGGTGACGTCGCCATCTTCTTCGGCCTCTCCGGCACCGGCAAGACGACCCTGTCCGCCGATCCGAAACGGCAGCTCGTCGGTGACGACGAGCATGGCTGGGGCCCGAATGGCGTCTTCAACCTGGAAGGCGGCTGCTACGCCAAGGCGATCCGCCTCGATGCCATAGCGGAGCCGGAGATCTGGCGGGCCTCCACCCGGTTCGGCACCATCCTCGAGAATGTCGTGCTCGATCCGGTTACCGCCGCCGCCGATTTCGACGATGCGACGCTGACGGAGAACACCCGCAGCTCCTATCCCCTGGAATTCATCGCCAACGCCCATCCGACCGGCATGGTCGGGCATCCGCGCAACATCGTGATGCTGACCGCCGATGCCTTTGGCGTGCTGCCGCCGATCAGCCGGCTGACGCCGGAGCAGGCGGTCTACCATTTCCTTTCCGGCTACACGGCGCGCGTCGCCGGGACGGAGCGGGGCGTGGACACGCCGCAGGCGACGTTCTCCGCCTGCTTCGGCGCCCCCTTCATGCCGCGCCATGCCACCGTCTACGCCGACCTGCTCCACAAACGCCTTGCCGCTGGCCACGCCACATGCTGGCTGGTCAACACCGGCTGGACCGGCGGTGCCGCCGGCACCGGGCAACGCATGCCCCTCGCTGCCACCCGTGCCCTGCTCGACGCGGCACTGGATGGTAGGCTCGCGGCGGGCCGTTTCACCCGGGATCCGGCATTCGGTCTCGCCATACCGACGAGTTGCCCGGGTGTCGATGACCGCCTGCTCGCGCCGCGCGCCGCCTGGGCCGATCCGGCTGCCTATGACGCGGCGGCGCAGGAGGTGGCCGACCTCTTCGACGCCAACTATGCGCGGTTCGCAGACCGGCTGGAGGCAACCGGCAGCCGGGCCGCCGCCTGATCGCTAGAGGAAGGCGGTTACCGCCAGGACCTCGTGGCCGCCTTCCCAGATCATCTTGATCGCCACGATGACGATGATCACCAGGCCGACATAGGCGAGCCAGCGGTAGCGATCGATCAGCCGCGCGATGAAGCCGGCCGCTACCGCCATCAGGGCGATCGAGAGGACGAGGCCGAAGATCATGATCCAGGGGTGGTCGCGGGCCGCCCCGGCAACGGCCAGGACATTGTCCAGCGACATGGAGATGTCGGCAACCGCCACCTGGATGATGGCCGAGCGGAAGGTCTTCTGCCCGGCGCCGGCTACGGCCTCGCCGCCCGGCAGGACGTGCGGGATGGCGCCTGCCGCCGCGGCCTCGCCGGCCTTCAGCTCCCGCCACATCTTCCAGGCGACCCAGAGGAGGAGCAGCCCGCCGGCCAGCAGCAGGCCAATGATCGCGAGAAGCTGCACGGCGATGAGTGCGAACGCTACACGGGCGACGAGGGCCAGGGTTGCACCGATGGCGATGACTCGACGCTGCTGCCAGGGCGGCAGCCCCGCCGCGGCCGTGCCGACCACAACCGCGTTGTCGCCGGCCAGCACGATGTCGATCATCACGACGGAGAAGAGCGCCGTGAGCTGGCTCGCGAGATCGGGATGCTGCAGGAGTTCCATCATGGCGAGGAGCCTCTGCCAGATCGGCGCAGCCCCGACAAGCCGGCCTGCTTGACGCATCGATCACGTGGCGTCATGCCGCGCCGACCATGCCAGCTCCCCTTCCCCCTTTGACGCTGATCCTCGGCGGCGCCCGCTCCGGCAAGAGCGGCCACGCCGAGCGGCTGGTGCTCGAGAGCGCCCTCGAGCCCTGCTACCTCGCCACCGGCCGTGCGGGGGATGCCGAGATGGCCACCCGCATAGCGGCGCATCGCGCCCGCCGCGGCGATGCCTGGAAGGTCCTGGAGGAGCCCCTGGAGCTCGCTGCCGCCCTTGCAGACTTTGCCGGTGCCCGACGCGCCGTGCTGGTCGACTGCCTCACGCTCTGGGTGACCAATCTCCTGCTGGCGGAACGGGATATCGAGGCCGAAACCGACCGGCTCCTTGCGGCGCTGCCGACGCTGCCTGGCCCCGTCGTCTTCGTCTCGAACGAAGTCGGGCTCGGCATCGTGCCGATCGACGCCCTCACCCGGGCCTTCGTCGACGCCGCGGGGAACCTGCATCAGCGGCTCGCCGCCATGGCGGATCGGGTCGAGCTCGTCGCGGCCGGCCTGCCGCTGCGTCTCAAGCCGGAGCGCTAAGCCCGTGCATCTCCTGAGCGCCAGAGCCGCCCCGAGCGATGTCGGCGACGACGCCGTCGATCTCGGCCAGGCCCCGGCCGAGCTCGTGATCCTCTCCGCCGCCGAGAGCGAGCTCGCCGGCCTCGCCGCCGCCCATGCCAGGCGCGGTGCGGCGGCCGCGCCGACGCTGCGCCTCGCCAACCTGCTCCAGCTGCAGCATCCGCTCTCCGTCGATCTCTACATCGAGAAGACGCTCGGTGACGCACGCCTGATCGTCGTTCGCCTCCTGGGCGGCCGCTCCTACTGGAGCTACGGCATCGAGCAGCTCAGGCGTCTCGCCCTGGAGAACGCCATCGGCCTCGCCTGTCTGCCCGGCGACGACCGCCCCGATCCGGAGCTCGCCCGGCTCTCGACCGTGTCGAACGAGCTGCTCGAGACGCTGCACGGCTATTTCCTGCATGGCGGCATCGACAATCTCGGTGCCGCCCTCGAGCTTCTGGCAGGCGAGCTCGGCCATGCCTCGAACCCGCCACCGCCAAGACCCTTGCCGAAGGCCGGGCTGTACCGCGAGCCGAGGGGCGATGGCCGGCCGATGGCGGCCCTCGTCTTCTACCGGGCGCTGGTGCAGAGCGGCGATCTGGCACTCGCCGACGCCCTGATCGCCGCACTCGACAAGGCCGGGCTGGAGTGCCTCGCCCTTCACGTCGCCGGGCTCAAGGACCCGGAGGTCCAGGCCGTGGTCGAGGCCGCCCTCGCCCGTCACCCGGTCTCGATCGTGCTCAATCTCACAGGATTCGCTGTCACCACCCCCGGCGCCGCCACCAGTGAGACACCCTTCACGGCAACTGGTCGCCCGGTCCTGCAGCTGGTCGCCTCGGGCGGCAGCGAGCCCGCCTGGGCTGCCGGCACTGCCGGCCTTAGCCCGCGCGACCTCGCCATGTCCGTAGCACTGCCCGAAATTGACGGTCGGCTGCTCACCCGCGCCGTCTCCTTCAAGGGCGACCCGGTCACCGACGCCGCGACGGAGATCACGCTCACCCGCTACCGCCCCGTTCCGGATCGCGTCGCCTTCGTCGCCAGCCTCGCCCGGGCCTGGGTCGATCTCGCCCGGAGTCCGCCGACCGAGCGGCGGGTGGCCCTGCTGCTTGCCAATTACCCGGATCGCGACGGCCGGCTCGCCAATGGCGTCGGCCTCGACACGCCGGCGAGCACCCTGGCCGTACTCGAGGCGCTCGCCCATGCCGGCTACCACGTGATCGACATCCCGCTGGACACCGAAGCACTCATGGCCCTGCTCCAGGCAGGGCCGACCAATGCCCTCGCCGGCCGTGCGGCGCGTCGCTCGACGATTGCCCTGCCCGTCGAAACCTATCGGCAATTCCTGGCCGCCATCCCGGCGACGGCCCGGGCCGAGATCGATGCCCGATGGGGTCCTCCCGAAGCCGACCCCCATGTCGTCGATGGTGCCTTCCGCCTCAGCCTGCACAGGCTCGGCCACGTCGTCCTCGGCATCCAGCCGGCCCGCGGCTACCACATCGATCCAACCGCGACCTATCACAGCCCCGACCTCGTCCCGCCGCACGGCTACCTCGCCTGCTATTGGTGGCTTCGTCACGTTTTTGGCGCCCAGGCGATCGTGCATCTCGGCAAGCACGGCAATCTCGAATGGCTGCCCGGCAAGGCGCTGGCGCTGAGTGCCACCTGCTGGCCCGAGATCGCGCTCGGGCCCATGCCGCATCTCTACCCCTTCATCGTCAACGATCCGGGCGAAGGCAGTCAGGCCAAGCGCCGTGCCCAGGCGGTGATCATCGACCATCTCACGCCTCCATTGACCCGAGCCGAGCACTACGGCGAGCTAGCAGCCCTCGAGGCGCTGGTCGACGAGTATGCCAGTGCCCGGGAGCTCGATCCCCGGCGTCTCGCCCCCCTGCGGCAGCAGATCATGGAGCTCTCGACAAGGCTCGGGCTCGACCGCGATCTCGGGCTTGACCCTGCTGACGAAGCCACGCTGGCCACGCTCGACAACCATCTCTGCGAACTCAAGGAGCTGCAGATCAGGGACGGCCTGCACATCCTGGGCGCGGCTCCGACGGGCTCCCGGCGGACCGACCTCCTGGTGGCGCTCACTCGGCTGAAGCGCGGTCGCGGCGAAGGTGCCGATGCCTCGCTGATCACCGCCCTTGCCCGGGACCTCGGCATCGGCCCGGACCCCATGACCGCCGAGCCGACCGCCACCGCCGGCGACGTCCCCCCGTTGCTCGGCCGCTGCCGCCACATTGGCGATGTCCGCGCAGCGCTCGAGGACCTCGCCCGATCGCTGGTCGAGGGCGAGCGCACATCCGATCCGGACTGGCGCGCCACCAGTGCCGTTCTCGGCTTCATCCAGGGCGAGCTCGAACCCCGTCTCGAAGCCGGCGCCAGGGCCGAGCTGACAGCACTGCTCGCAGGGCTCGATGGCCGCTTCGTCGAGCCCGGCCCTTCCGGTGCGCCGACGCGCGGCCGGCTGGATGTCCTGCCGACCGGCCGCAACTTCTACAGCGTCGACACGCGCGCCGTTCCGACCCCGACGGCGTGGACGCTCGGCTGGCGTTCGGCGGAGACCCTGATCGAGCAGCACCGGCAGGAGCACGGCGATTGGCCAAGGCGCATCGCCCTCTCCGCCTGGGGCACCGCCAACATGCGCACGGGCGGCGACGACATAGCACAGGCCTTGGCCTTCCTCGGCTGCCGGCCGCTCTGGGAGCCGGCCTCCGGCCGGGTCACCGGCGTCGAGCTCCTGCCGCTCGAGGTCCTGGGCCGGCCGCGGATCGACGTGACGCTGCGCGTTTCCGGCTTCTTCCGCGATGCGTTTCCCGAGCAGATGGCGCTCTTCGACGATGCGGTCAGAGCCGTCGCCGAGGCCGACGAGCCGGCGGCGATGAATCCCCTGGCCTACGCCTTTCGCCGGGACCGCGACCGGCTCGTCGCCGAAGGCGTGGAACTTGCCGCGGCGCGCCGGCAGGCGAGCTATCGGCTCTTCGGCTCGAAGCCCGGGGCATACGGCGCCGGGCTGCAGGCACTGATCGATACGCAAGGCTGGGCGGCGGAGGGCGAGCTCGCCGAGGCCTATCTGGCCTGGAGCTCATGGGCTTACGGCCGCGGCGTCGAGGGGCAGGAGGCCGCGGCCGGGCTCCGGGATCGTCTCCATGCGGTCGAGGTCGTCCTGCACAACCAGGACAACCGCGAGCACGACATCCTGGACAGCGACGACTACTACCAGTTCCAGGGTGGCCTGACCGTGGCGGTGCGGCACCTCGCCGGGCGCCAGCCGATCGTGCTGCACGGCGACCACGCCAATCCGGAGCGGCCACGCATCCGCGGCCTCAAGGAGGAGATCGGGCGCGTCGTGCGCGGCCGGGCGGCCAACCCGAAATGGCTGAACGGCGTCATGCGCCACGGCTACAAGGGGGCCTTCGAGATCGCCGCCACGGTGGACTATCTCTTCGCCTACGCGGCAACCACGCGGCTGGTCGAGAACCACCACTTTGAGGCGCTGTTCGAAGCCTATCTCGGCGACGAGCGGGTGCGCGACTTCATGGCGGAGGCCAACCCCGCCGCCTTGCGCGAAACGGCCGACCGTTTCGCCGAAGCAGTCGAGCGCGGCCTTTGGCAACCCCGAAGCAACAGTGCCCAGGCGCTCATCGAGGGACTGCGGAAGTCTCCTCCGGACGCCGCTGCAGACTGAGCGCTGTCCTGAGCAGGATGGCCGCCGCCATCAATGGCGTGGCAAAGAGGGCGAGCAGCATGACCCGCGCACTCAGCACGCCCAGGTCGGCCGTCAGCCCGAGGGCCAGGAGCGCTCCGGTCGGGGCCAGCACCACGATGCCGGCCCAGAGCCAGAACCTCGCACTCAGCAACCGGCCCGCCGGTGCCGCCTCCAGATGTGCCTGCGACGGCTCGGCCCGACCGAGGCCGACCATGACGGCGAGGCCGAGCGCCCAGGCGAGGCCGATCAGGCCGAGCCACAGCCAGCCGATCGACTGCGGCTCGAGCCAGGCGAGCCAGTGGCCGATCGTGTCGTTGGTGCGCAGCACGAACTGATAGCCGGCCTGCAGCAGGGCCGCCGCCAGCTTCCAGAAACGCGACGCAATGTGGGCTTCGGCACGGGTGGCGAGCACGCTGGCAGCCAGCAGGAGCGTGAAGCAGAGCTGCACTGGCGGGTAGACGACAGCGACGAAGAGGGCACTCGGCGGCCAGACCCCGACGAGACCCAGCCGAAGCGCGGTCGCGGAGAGGGCGAGGCCGCAGCCGAGACCCGCGGCGAGGGCCACCACGTCGCCCCGGCGGCGCGCCGCGGTGTGCGAGACCTGCAGCACCGCGCGGAGCAGGATGCCAACGACGACGAAGTAGGTGAGCCCGGCGAAGAGCGCGTGCAGCCCGATCTCGAGCCAGACGGCGTGCGGCCAGCCGTCCACCAGCAGCGTCAGCGGCGGTAGCTGGCGCGGCAGGCCGAGCTCGATGACCCCGCAAACGAGGCCTAGGCCGAAGCCGCAGATCAGCAGCCACAGGCGGCCCCGCAGGCCCGCCCGGGCGAGAACCGCAAGCGCCACGAGGACGGTGAGCGCGAGGCTGGCAGCGAGACACGAAACAAGCATGGCGGTTGTCAGCTCCAGCATTCCGTCGACCGATGCCCCACTGTTGACCGCATAGTGAAACCGGTGCCACCCCGCGCCGGCCCGATCGGCATTATGGCGCGTTGCGCCCATTAACGTTAGCACGTGACTGGACGAACGCCTGGAGGCTGGAGATGACCGACACGGAAGCGACCCACGCGGAGAAAAAGGTCCGGATCAAGGCGGCCAAGGACAAGCTCTACGCCTCGAAGACGATCGAGAAGGGGCTCCTGATCGTCCACACCGGGACCGGCAAGGGCAAGAGCACCGCCGCCTGGGGCCTGGCGATGCGCACCCTGGGGCACGGGCTGAAGCTCGGCGTGGTCCAGTTCGTCAAGGGCCGGCGGGATACCGGCGAGCGGCGGTTCCTCGAACGTTTTCCGGACCTCGTCACGATCAAGGTCATGGGCGAGGGCTTCACCTGGGAGACGCAGGACCGGGCGCGCGACATCGCTGCCGCCGAGGCGGCCTTCGCCGAGGCCGAGGCCATGCTGCAGGATCCGTCGCTGCACATGGTCATCCTCGACGAGCTCAATATCGTGCTCCGCTACGACTACCTGCCGCTGGCCCGGGTGCTCGAGGCTTTCCGCGCGAAGCGACCCGACCTGCACGTCGTCGTCACGGGCCGCAACGCCAAGCCGGAGCTGGTCGAGATGGCCGACCTCGTCACGGAGATGACCCTGATCAAGCACCCGTTCCGCGCCGGGGTCAAAGGACAGCTCGGTGTCGAGTTCTGAGCGCGCCGGTCTTTCCGAGCACGCCAAGGGCCTCGTCATCGTCGCCACCGGTGTCCTGATCCTGACACCCGACGCGCTGCTTCTGCGACTGATCCAGGCCGACCCCTGGACCCTGCTCTTCTGGCGCGGGATCGGCTTCTTCGCGGTCCAGATGACAGTCTCGGCCTGCCGTCACGGCGCCGGGCTCTGGCGCGTGATCCGGGCCACCGGCTGGATCGGCCTCGCGATCATGGCGCTGCACGGCGTTACCCAGCTGCTCTTCGTCTATTCGATCAACCATACCCTCGTCGCCAACACGCTGGTCATCATCGCCGCCTCGCCGCTCGCCGCCGCTCTCCTGGCATGGCTGCTGCTGGGCGAGCGCACGCCGCCCCGCACCCTGGTCGCCGGCGGCGTGGCACTGGCGGCCGTTGCCCTGACCGTCGGTGGTGGCTATGCCCTGGGCGGCATCGCCGGCGATCTGGCTGCCCTCGTCCTGATGCTCGTCATGGCGCTGATCTTCGTCCTGCTGCGCAAGGCGAAGGCGCGCGACATGCTGCCGGCGGTAGCGCTCTCCGGCATCGTGACCGCTGCCCTCGCCCTGCCCTTTGCCCCGACCCTCGCTGTTGGCGGCAAGGACCTGATTTACCTGCCCATTCTCGTCGTGCTGGTCGTCCCGATCTCGTTCATCCTGATCAGCACCGGACCGCGCTATCTGCCCGCCCCGGAGGTCGGCCTCCTGATGCTGGTGGAGACCGTGCTCGGCCCGCTCTGGGTCTGGTTCGCCTTCGCCGAGGAGCCGACCGGCGCCAGTCTCATCGGCGGCGGGATCATCATCCTGGCGCTGGGCATCCACTCCTGGCTCGCCCTCCGCGCCGAGCGCCGGCGTCCGGCCGCAGTGGCCCAGCCTGCATGAGTGCCGCCCTGATGATCCAGGGCACCTCGTCCGATGCCGGCAAGTCGCTCCTGGTCGCCGGCCTCTGCCGCCATTTCACCAACCAGGGCCTGGCCGTCAGGCCGTTCAAGCCGCAGAACATGAGCAACAACGCGGCTGCCACCGCGGACGGCGGCGAGATCGGCCGGGCTCAGGCGTTGCAGGCCCTGGCCTGCCGGGTGCCGCCGGCCGTGGACATGAACCCGGTGCTGCTCAAGCCGACGGGCGAACTCGGCGCGCAGGTCATCCTCCAGGGCCAGGTACTCGCCCGGGCCGACGCGCGCGACTACCACGCCCTGAAACCCCGATTGCTGCCGGCCGTGCTCGCGAGCTTCGACCGGCTGCGCGCCGAAGCCGATCTCGTGATCGTCGAGGGGGCCGGCAGCCCCGCCGAAGTCAATCTCCGCGACGGCGACATCGCCAACATGGGATTTGCGGTTGCCGCCAGCGTGCCAGTCCTGCTCGTCGGCGATATCGAGCGGGGCGGTGTCATCGCGTCCCTGGTCGGTACCGCGGCGCTGCTCGTGCCACCGGAGCGGGCGCTGACAAAAGGCTGCATCGTCAACAAGTTCCGGGGCGATCCTGCACTCTTCGATGCGGCCCTGCCGTTGATCGAGGCGCGAACCGGCCTCGCCTCGCTCGGCGTCGTTCCCTGGTTCACCGCCGCGCGCGAGCTTCCAGCTGAGGACGTGCTCGGGCTCATCGGCGCGCGGCGGCCGGGCGGGATCCGGATCGCCGTGCCTCGCCTGCCGCGGATCAGCAATTTCGACGATCTCGATCCGCTGCGCCTCGAGCCGGACGTCGACCTCGTCCTGCTCGAGCCCGGCGAGGCCCTGCCCGGCGACACCGACCTCGTCCTCCTCCCCGGCAGCAAGGCGACACGCTCGGACCTCGAGGCACTTCGCGCCGCTGGCTGGGACATCGACATCCTGGCGCATCACCGCCGCGGCGGGCGGGTCCTGGGCCTCTGCGGCGGTTTCCAGATGCTCGGCCGGGCGGTGCACGACCCGGATGGCCTCGAAGGCCCACCGGGCAGCAGCCAGGGGCTCGGCCTGCTCGATGTCGAGACGGTGCTGGCACCGGCCAAGACCGTGCGCCAGGCGAAGGCCATGGACGTGCCGAGCGGCCTCGAGGTCGAGGGCTACGAAATCCATCAGGGGCGGACAGACGGCTCTGACACCCAGCGGCCGATGCTGCGCATCGAGGGCCGGCCGGATGGTGCCATCAGCGCCGACGGCCGGGTGATGGGTGCCTATCTCCACGGCCTCTTCGCGGCAGACGCCTTCCGCCACGCCTTCCTCGGCCGCCTGCGCGAGCGGCCTTCCGGCGGCGAGGCCTATGCGGCGCGCATCGACCGGGTCCTCGACGAGCTGGCGGCCCACCTCGCCGCCCATCTCGACATGCGCCGGATCGCGGCCATCGCCGGCATTACCAGAGGCTGAGGCCGCAGAGACCGAGAACAGCGACGAAAGCGAGCCGCCAGACCCGGTCGGCGAGGCGAAGTGCCAGCCGGAGTTCCTTGGGGCCAATCGCCGGGCTGCCGTCGCCGACCCAGGGCTCGTCGGCCGGCCTGCCGCCATAGATCCGCGGTCCCGAGAGCCGAAGGTCGAGGGCGCCGGCCATGGCGGCCTCGGGCCACCCGGCATTGGGCGACCGGTGCAGGCGCCCGTCGCGTCGCGCGACCCGCCACGCCTCCCGGGCCCGGCCCGAGCAGGCTGCCGCGACGATGACGAGTGCTGCCGTCAGCCGTGCCGGCAGCCAGTTCAGGGCGTCGTCGAGCCGGGCCGCCGCCCGGCCGAAATGCAGATGACGGCGTGTCCGGTGCCCGATCATGCTGTCGGCCGTGTTGACGATCTTGTAGGCGAGGATGCCCGGCAGGCCGAGGACCAGGGCCCAGAAGAGCGGTGCGATGACGCCGTCGGAGAGGTTCTCGGCGAGCGACTCGGTTGCAGCCCGGCCGATTGCCGGCCCGTCCAGTGCCGCCGTGTCGCGCCCGACGATCCGGGCCACGGCGAACCGCCCCGCCTCGACGTTCCTCTCGAGGCCGACGGCGACAGCTTCCACGTGATCGACGAGGCTCTTCTGGGCGAGGAGCGTGCTCATGGCGAGCCCGAGCCAGAGCCAGCCGAGCGGCAGCGCCAGAAGCACCGCCTGCAGGAACCAGCCGCAGGCGAGACCTGCCAGGGTCAGCAGGCTGATCAGCACGGTGCCCATCCGGCGCTCGCGCGCAGGCGTGTCGCGCGCCCGTCGCAAACGATGCTCCAGGAGATCGATCGCACGCCCGATCAGCACCACGGGGTGCGGCAGTCGCCGCCACAACGCCTCGGGATCGCCCGCGATCCGGTCGATCAGCAGGGCGGCTGCGATGCCGAGGAAGAGGCTGCCCGTCCACATGGTGACGCCTTAGCAGCTGCGATAGCCGAAGCAAGCCGGGCTGCAGGACTGCCTTGCGCGGACCACGCCCCTCCGCCATGACCATCGCCATGCATGCCTATCTGCGCGAGCCCGAGGCGATCTACGCCCGCTCCTTCGCCCTCATCGAGGCCGAGGCCGGCGCGGCGCTGGCCGCCCTGCCGGCGGAGCTGCGGCCAGTGGCGCGTCGACTTATCCACAGCTGCGGCATGACCGACATCCCGGCCGATCTCGCTTGGTCTGGCCCGATCGCCGGCGCCGCCCGCCAGGCGCTCGCAGCCGGTGCCACGCTCTTTTGCGATGTCGAGATGGTGAAGGCCGGTATCATCGATCGTCGCCTGCCGGCCGGGACGACCGCGTGCTGCACGCTCACGGATCCGCAGGTTCCGGACCTCGCGGCCGAGCTCGGCACGACGCGGAGTGCCGCCGCGGTCGAGCTCTGGCGGGAGCGGCTCGACGGTGCCGTGGTGGTCATCGGCAACGCCCCGACGGCCCTTTTCCATCTGCTCGACCGCCTGACTTCATGGTATGAGCGTCCAGCGGCGATCCTCGCCTTTCCGGTGGGCTTCGTCGGTGCTGCGGAATCGAAGGAGGCGCTTATCGCTGCCCCGTTCGATGTGCCCTACGTGACACTGCGCGGCCGGCGCGGTGGGAGTGCGATGGCCGCCGCCGCCGTCAACGCGCTCTGGGACGCCGAGCGATGACCGGCCACTGGCTCGACGTGGTCGGTATCGGCGCCGATGGCGCGCAAGGCCTGGGCGATGGCCTGCGCAAGCTGGTCCAGGGTGCCCATCTCGTGGTGGGCGGACGCCGCCATCTGGCCATGGTCGAAGGGCTCGGTGCAGGCGAGCGCGTCGCCTGGTCCAGCCCCATGGATGCGACGTTCGAGCGGCTCACCGCACAGCGCGGCCGGCCGCCGGCCGTGGTGCTCGCCTCGGGCGATCCCTTGTGGTTCGGCATCGGCCGCCTCCTCCTCCAGCGCTTCAACGCCAGCGAGCTGCACTTCCACCCCGCGGTCTCGGCCCTGCAGCTCGCCGCGGCACGGCTCGGCTGGCCGCTCGCCGACTGCGTCTGCATCAGCCTGCACGGCCGACCGCTCGCCAGTCTCGCCCGCCACGTCGCCCCCGGCCGCCGGCTGCTCGTCCTGACCGCGGACGGTGCGTCGCCGGCAGCGATCGGCGAAATCCTGACACGTGCCGGCCAAGGCCATGCGGTGCTCACCGTGCTCGAGCAGCTGGGTGCGCCGGACGAGAACCGGGTGAGCTTTCGCGCCGACGAAGCGGCAGCACGGCGGTTTTCCGATCTCAACACCCTCGGTATCGAGCTGGATGCCGGCGCCGCCCCGGGCCATGGCCTGAGCCAGGGGCTGCCGGACGATGCCTTTGTCCATGACGGCCAGCTCACCAAGCAGGAGATACGTGCGGTCACGCTGGCACGTCTGGCACCCCGGCCCGGCGAGCGGCTCTGGGACATCGGCGCCGGCGCCGGCTCGATCGCCATCGAGTGGCTGCTCGCCGGCCGCTCCTGCCCCGACCGGCCGCTCACCGCCGTCGCGGTCGAGGCGCGGCCCGAGCGCCTCGCCATGCTGATCGAGAACGCCCATCGGCTGGGCGTGCCCGAGCTCGAGGTCATCGAGGGCAAGGCGCCCGACGTGCTGCCCGGAGGACCCGCCCCCGATGCGATCTTCATCGGCGGTGGCGTCGCCGAGCCCGCCCTGATCGATCTCTGCCTGGACCGGCTGGCCGCCGGCGGCCGGCTGGTCGTCAACGCGGTGACCCTCGGCGGCGAGGCCCGGCTGCTCGATCTCCGCCGCCGGCACGGCGGCGAGCTGGCGCGGATCGCCATCAGCCACGCCGAGGGGATCGGCCGCACGCTCGGCTGGAAGGCCAAGGCGCCGGTCACCCAGTGGGTCTTCACCAGGCCAGTGGCCGGCGGGGCCTGAAGGGCGATCCATGACCAGCGGCAAGCTCATCGGCGTCGGCGTCGGGCCGGGCGATCCCGGCCTCCTGACCCTCAAGGCGGTGGCGGCGATCGAAGCCTCGCCGGTCATCGCCTATCTCTCGGCCGAAGGTGCGGCGAGCCTGGCACGGACCATCGTTGCCGCCCATCTCAGCACCGATCACCGCGAGATCCTGCTCGAGGCACCGATGCGCCTGGAGCCGGAGGTCGTTGCCGCCTTCTACGACCGCAGCGCGGATGAGCTCGCAATCGAGCTCGAGGCGGGGCGTGATGTGGCGCTGCTCTGCCTCGGCGACCCGCTGCTCTACGGCAGCTTCGTCTATCTCCTCGACCGCTTGCGCCAACGCTTTGCCTTCGAGGTAGTGCCCGGGATCATGTCTTTCGCTGCCGCCGCCTCCCGGCTCGGTCGGGTGCTGGCACGGCGGCGGGACAGCTTCGCGATCATCTCCTCCCTCCTCCCCGAGGAACGCCTCGAAGCCCTGATCGCGGCGGCCGATGCCGTGGCCATCCTGAAGGTCGGCCGTCGCCTGCCGATGCTGAAGGCGATCCTCGAACGGCAGGGCCGGCTCGCCGACGCCGTGCTCGTCGCCTGGGTCGGCTGGCCGGAGGAACGCATCGTCCCGGTGGCCGACTGGCCGGCCGACGAGGAGCCGCCCTATTTCGCCCTCGTCCTCGCGGGCCGTCCGACGTGAAGCCGGTCGTCTGGCATCTGGGCGCGCGCAGCGCCGCCCTGGCCGCGCGCATTGCCGAGGCACTCGGCGGTGCCACGCTTGCCGGGCCGGACGTGATCGAGCTGCGACGTGCCTTCGTCGCTGGCCGGCCCCTTGTGGCGATCGCCGCCACCGGGATCGTCATCCGCCTCCTGGCCCCGCTCCTCGCGGACAAGCGCACCGAGCCGCCCGTGCTGGTCATCGACGAGGGCGGGCTGTTCGTCGTGCCGCTGCTCGGCGGGCATCGGGGTGCAAACGAGCTCGCCCGACGTCTGGCCGAGGCACTGGACGCACTGGCGGTCGTCACGACGGCGGGCGATGCCCGCTTCGGTATCGCTCTCGATACGCCGCCGACCGGCTGGCGGCTCGCCGACCCCGAAGCCGCGAAGCCCCTGATGGCGCGGCTTCTGGAAGGTTCCACCTGCCGTCTGGTGGACCCCCTGGGCATGGCGGGCTGGCTCGGGGCCGGCAGCCTGCCGCTCGCCCCGGACGGCGAGCTGGAGATCGAGGTCACCCAAGAGCGTCGAGAGCAGGACCCTGCCCGCCTGATCTATCATCCGCCCATCCTGGCGCTGGGTGTCGGCTGCGAGCGCGACGTACCGGCCGAAGAACTCCAGCTTCTGGTTGCCGAGACCCTCGCCGAGGCCGGCCTCGCCGCCCCGGCCATCGCCTGCGTCGTCTCGGTCGCCTTGAAGGCGGCCGAGCCGGCGATCCACACGCTCGCCGCCGGTCTCGGGGTGCCGGCGCGCTTCTTCGAGCGCGAGGCCCTGGCGGCCGAAACACCGCGGCTGGCCACACCTTCCGACGTGGTGGCGGCCGAGCTCGGCATTCCGGGCGTGGCGGAAGCAGCGGCGCTGGCGGCGGTCGGCCCTATCGGCCGGCTGATCGTTCCCAAGCGCAAGAGCCGCCGCTGCACCTGTGCCGTGGCACTCGCGACCACGCCGCTCGATCCGGGGAGCATCGGACGCGCGCGCGGTCGCCTGCGCGTTCTCGGCATCGGCCCGGGCGATGCCGGCACCCGGACGGCGGCAGTCGAGGCCGCTCTCGCCGAGGCCGAGCTCGTGATCGGCTACGGGCTCTATCTCGACCTCGTGGCCGACCTCACCGGTCATGCCGAACGGCGCGCCTATCCGCTCGGCGAGGAGCGCCAGCGCTGCGCCGACGCCATCGCCGAGGTCGCGAGTGGCCGCGACGTGGCGCTGGTCTGCTCCGGCGATCCCGGCATCTACGCCATGGCGACCCTCGTCATGGAGCTGCTCGAGCGAAGCGAGGACGAGGCGGTGCAGCGGATCGAAGTGAGCGTGCTGCCGGGCGTCTCGGCGCTGCAGGTGGCGGCAGCGCGGGCCGGCGCGCCACTCGGTCACGACTTCGCCGTCATCTCGCTTTCCGACCTCCTGACACCCATGTCGGTCATCGAGGCGCGCCTCGAGGCCGCCGCGGCAGGCGACTTCGCCCTCGCCCTCTATAACCCGGTATCAAGGCGCCGCCGGACGGCGCTCGCGACCGCCCGCCGCATTCTGCTCGCCCAGCGCTCGCCGGAGACGCCCGCGGTGATCGCCCGCAATCTCGGCAGGGCCGGCGAGGCGGTCGAGGTCACGACGCTCGGAGCACTCGAGGTGGACCAGGTCGACATGCTCTCGATCGTCCTGGTCGGAGCCCGGGGAACCCGCAGCTTCGGGCGCATCTCGGGCGGCTCCTGGACCTACACGCCGCGGGGCTACGACATCTCATGACGGTCCATTTCATCGGCGCCGGGCCGGGTGCGCCCGACCTCATCACGGTGCGCGGCCTGAACCTGATCCGCCGCGCGCCGGTGATCCTCTATGCCGGCTCGCTCGTGCCGCTGGAGGTCGTGGCGGAAGCTCCGGAGGACGCTTTGGTCGTCGACACGGCCCCTCTGGACCTCGATGCCATCATGGCGCTGATGCAGGCTGCCGAGGCACGGGGCGAGGACGTGGCCCGCGTCCATTCCGGCGACCCCTCGCTCTATGGCGCCATCGCCGAGCAGATCCGCCGGCTGGACGCCCTGGGCATCGCCTGGACCATCACCCCCGGCGTGCCGGCCTTCGCTGCCGCGGCGGCCGCCCTGGGCAAGGAACTGACCTTGCCCGGGGTCGCCCAGAGCGTCGTCCTGACCCGGACGGCGGTGCGTGCCTCGGCCATGCCCGAGGGCGAGACGCTGGAAGCCTTTGCCCGGACGGGTGCGACGCTGGCCATTCACCTCGCCGTCAACAACCTGACCGAGGTCCGCCGCCGCCTCGAGCCGATCATCGGTGCCGACGCTCCGGTCATCGTCATCTACCGGGCGAGCTGGCCAGACCAGCAGATCGTCCGGGGCACGCTCGCCACCATCCGCGAGCGCGTCAAGGCGGCCCGCATCACCCGCACGGCACTGGTGCTGATCGGCAAGGTGCTGGAGGCCGATGGCTACGCCGACAGCCGCCTCTATGCCCCTGACCACACCCACGTGCTCAGGCCGAAACGGGGCTGACACAAGGCGGGAATCGCCCGCCCCTCGCGGAACCCCGAGGCCGCACCCGGAGTTGATTCGGCATCTGCCAACAACGACCGCGAGGTCTTGGGAGAACGTCATGCAGACCGATCTTTCGATGGAGAAGGCCGGGCTCGGCCGGAGCGAGACTCACGACATGATCGCTGCCAGCAAGGTCGAGGGCACCTATGTCTACAACCTTCAGGGCGAGCATCTCGGGCATATCTACGACACCATGATCGAGAAGCGCTCGGGACAGATCGCCTACGCCGTGATGTCGTTCGGCGGGTTCCTCGGCATTGGCGAGCAGTACCATCCGTTGCCTTGGTCCATGCTCGAGTACGACCCGGCGATGGGCGGCTACCGCGTCGACCTCGACCGCGATGTGCTCGAGGGTGCCCCGTCCTACGCACGGGGCGCCGAGCCCGACTGGGCGGATCCCGCCTACGGCCGCAGCGTCGACGACTACTACCGCCGCAAGCCGGCCATCTACTGAGCCTTCAGTCCACTTCGTTAAAGCGGCGCCACGGGTCAGCCCCGTGGCGCCGTCTTTTTGCGCGCTGGCAGGAGCTGATCGATGGTGGTGATCGCCGTGGCCGGGTCGGGCACGCAACCGACGAGGGATGATGCCGGGCGCTCGATCATCACCACCGGCAGACCGAGCACGCGGGCAACGTCGAGCTTGGCCCCCGCACCATGGCCGCCACTATTGCGGCAGAACACGGCCTCCACCCCCTCCGCCTCGAACAAGGCGCGTTCCGCCGCCAGGGTGAAGGGCCCACGGCCCGTGACCCAGGTGACGTTTGCCGGAATCGAGGGTGGTCGATCGACACCGCGCACCAGGAACGTGAAGGGTGCCGCACCCAGCCGATCCAGCGCCCGGGCCCCGACCGCGGCAAAGACACGCTTCGCATGCGGCGCCAGCACCATGAGGCCGGCCTCGAGATCGGCTGCGAAACGCCAGTCGTCGTCCGGTCCTGGTCGCCAGGGTGGACGCTCCAGTCGGATATAGGGCGTGCCGGCCATGGCGGCGGCGTCCCGCGCCTGGGCGCTCATCCGGCTGGCAAAGGGGTGGCTGGCATCGAGGAGGAGCGCCACGTCCATATCCCTGAGCCAGGCGGCGAGCCCTTCGGTCCCGCCGAAGCCGCCGATCCGATGCTGGCCGACCGGCAGGCGCGGATGGGCCGTGGCTCCGGCGAGCGAGCTCGTGACCCTGAGATCCTCACGCGCCGCGAGGCGATCGGCCAGCTCGTATGCCTCCTCGGTCCCGCCCAGGATCAGGAGATGCGGCAGTGCCGTGACCATCGCTCACCAGCCGGGCGCATGGGCGATAGCGGCGCCGGCGCGATCGACGACGAGCACCTCGATCGCCACGGCCGAACCCGCGGCCTCGCCCGCCACCGCCCTTGCCCGTTCCGCGACCTGCCGGGCCAGTTCCGGCCCATGCGTGCCAGCCAGCGCCAGGATTTCGCCGGCGGCCGCCGCCGTTCCCGCCGCACGACCCGCCACCGGGTCGAGCTGCGCGAGAGCACTCGCCAAGTTTTCAGTGTCGACGGTCGAACGTGAGGAATGCAGGTCTAGATGCCCCTGCGCCAGCTTGGCGAGCTTGGCGAACCCGCCGGCGAGCGTGACCCGCGGAATCGGGCGCCGCTTCAGATATTTGAGCGTGCCGCCGGCGAAATCGCCCATGTCGATGAGCGCCATGTCGGGGAGGTCGTAGAGCGCCTGCACCATTCGCTCCGACGTGCTGCCGGTGCAGGCGGCGATGTGGTCGAGCCCGGCGGCGCGGGCGACGTCGACGCCCCTGTGGATCGAGTGGATCCAGGACGAGCAGGAATAAGGGATGACGATGCCGGTCGTGCCGAGGATCGAGAGCCCCCCCGCGATGCCGAGCCTCGGGTTGAGCGTCCGCTTCGCCAGCTCGGCACCACCCGGGATCGCGATCTCGAGGTCGAGGTCGAGCGGATGGCCGGTCTGGATGGCCAGCGCCTCAAGGGTCTCGGTCATCATCCGGCGTGGCACGGGGTTGATGGCGGGCTCGCCCGGCGGCAGCGGCAGGCCGGCCCGGGTCACCGTGCCCACCCCCTCGCCCGCCCTGAATTGCAGCCCCAGCCCGTCCCCGCGCGCGCGCAGGGTCACAAGGATCTCGGCCCGGTCGGTGACGTCCGGGTCGTCACCGGCGTCCTTGATGACACTCGCGAGCGCCCAGCCGGGGCCCTGCTCCTGCCGCAGCAGCGCGAAGCTCGGCTCCTGCCCCCTGGGCAGGCGGATGGTCACCGGGTTCGGGAAGCCGAGGCCGGCCAGGGCCGAGAATGCGGCCTTCGTGGCGGCGGTGGCGCAGGCACCGGTGGTCCAGCCGCGGCGCAACTCCTGGCGCCCCGCCGCTGGCTGGCGGCCCGGTTCGGGCATACTCATGGTGTGACCGAGGCACCGTGACGACTGGGCATCGACGGGCGAATTCCGCTATCAGACGGGGCATGACCCTCTGCCCCTGAACGGGCATTGTGCCCGAGGGCCATGCCGGAGACCAGCCTTGACGGCGCCCACCCTGATCGTCGCCGCACCGCAATCCGGCTCCGGCAAGACCCTCGTGACCCTCGGCCTGATCCGTGCCCTGGCCCGGCGCGGGCTCCGGGTCGGCAGCTTCAAGGTCGGACCCGACTATATCGACCCGGCCTTCCACGCTCGCGCCTCGGGGCGGAGCTGCCGCAATCTCGACAGCTGGGCGATGCGTTTCGAGACGCTGGCCGCCCTGCTCGAGGATGCCGGGCGGGATGTCGACATCGTCGTCGGCGAGGGTGTGATGGGCCTCTTCGATGGCGCGCCGGACGGCAGCGGCTCGACCGCGGACATCGCCGCACTCTTCGATCTGCCGGTCGTGCTGGTCGCCGAGGCCAGGCGCATCAGCCAGTCGATCGCCGCCATGCTCGATGGCTTCATCGGCTTTCGCCAGGACGTCGAGGTCGTCGGCATCGTGCTCAATGCCGTGGCCGGCGAGCGCCACGCCGCGACCCTCCTGAAAGCCTGCGACGACCGCTTCTCCACACCCGTCCTGGGCTGGCTGCCACGCCGCGAGGATCTCGTCGTCCCGTCGCGCCACCTCGGGCTCGTCCAGGCCGCCGAGCACCCGGCACTCGACGAGCTGATCGAACGCCTGGGTTCACTGGTCGCCGAGCAGCTCGACCTCGACCGTTTGGTCCGCCTCGCCCGCCGGCCGGGCGTGGCGAGCCTCGGTGGCCAGGGCGCCCGGCCGATCGCCGCACTCGGGCAACGGATTGCGGTGGCCCAGGATACCGCCTTCGCCTTCGCCTACCCGGCGGTGCTCGAGGGCTGGCGTCGCCAGGGGGCGGAGATCGTCCCATTCTCGCCCCTCGCCGACGAAGCGCCGGACCCGGCGGCCGACGCCATCTACCTGCCGGGCGGCTATCCCGAGCTCTACGCCGGCAAGCTCGCGGCCAACCGGGGCTTCCTGCTCGGCCTGCAGGCTGCAGCTTATCGCGACGTCTTCATCTACGGCGAATGCGGCGGCTACATGGCGCTGGGCGAGGTGCTGATCGATGCGGCCGGCGAGCGGCACCGCCTGGCCGAGCTCCTGCCAGTGGTGACGAGCTTCGCAGCACCGAAGCTCAGCCTCGGCTATCGCGAGGTCACCTTGCTCGGCCCTTCGCCGGTCGGGCGGCCGCCGCTCCGCCATCGCGGTCACGAGTTCCACTACGCGAGCGAGATCGAGCGGCGGGGCGTTCCCTTCCTCGGGGCGAGCGATGCCGGCGGCCGGCGGCTCGGCGAGGTGGGCTGCCGCCTCGGCACCGTCGCCGGGTCCTTCATCCACCTCGTCGACCGCTGGCCGCACCTCGCCGTCGTCCGCTAGCGGGCGACGAGAAATGGTCCTATGAGACGCTGCATTGCCAAGAGGGAGGTCGACTTCATGAAGCGCCGTTCAGTACTGGGAAGTGTGGCCGCGGGCGGTGTCGCCGCCGCCGGTCTCGCCGCGCCCGCCATCGCCCAGGGCGTCATCGAGTGGAACATGGTCATGCCCTGGCCACGCGGCACGCCGGGCGTTGGCGTCAACGCCGAGCGCTTTGCCGCCCGGGTGACCGAGATGTCGGGCGGCCGGCTGACCATCAAGGTCTACGCGGCGGGCGAGCTGGTGCCACCCTTCGAGGGCCTGGACGCCGTCTCCTCCGGCACGGCCGATCTCGGTCATGCCCCGCCCTATTTCTGGGTCGGCAAGGCGCCGGTGCTCAACTACTTCACCGGCATCCCCTTCGGCCTCACAGCAACCGAGCTCGCTGCCTGGTTCCAGTACGGTGGCGCCCTCGAGCTCTGGCAGGAAATCTACAAGGAATTCAACGTCGTCCCGTTCTTTGCCGGGTCCTCCGGCATCCAGGCGGGCGGCTGGTTCCGCAAGCCGATCGACAGCCTCGCCGACCTC
>JAUIID010000060.1 GCA_030431615.1 Alphaproteobacteria bacterium | reverse complement strand
TCGGCGGTGAACACGTCGCCTTCCGCCGGGGCCAGCACGAAGAGCACGCTCTTCGCCCGGGTAAAGGTGTTCTCCATCTGGTCGAGCGCCTGGCGGCCCGGGTCGTCGGGCCCGAAGAAGAGCCGGCTGTCGGGATTGAAGGTCAGCCCGCGCAGGCCGTAGCCGGCGACCAGCGCCACCAGCAGGGTCAGGCAGATGATCGCCCAGCGCCAGCGCAGCACCGCCGCACCGAAGGCCCACGACCGCGTGCCTGCAATCCCTGCTCGTGCCACCCGAATGCTCCGCTTCTGCCGGGCGGGCCTCAGCGATCGCCGGCTTCGAGCGCTTCTGCCGGCGCGCCGGCAGCCATCAGATCGCGCAGCCGGGCGGCAGGCTGCATGACCGCCTTCTCGAGCATCACGATGTACGATTCCAGCATGCGCCTGGCCGACGCGGCGGAGAAGAGGTCGGTTTCATAGTGGATCATCAGGTAGATGTTCCCCTCGTGCTCGACCTCGTAGAACGTCAGCTCGCGATAGCAGCCGCGCTCCTCGATGCTCAAGGTCTCGGCCTCGATCGAGCCGAAGCTCGCTTTCCGCCCACCCTCGTAGAGCATGAGCTGGCCGAAGCCGCGATCGTCGAGATTGGTCGGCCGGAGCATCTGGAACCCGACCTGGTCGACGATCGTGCGCTTGGTCGAATAGCCCGGCTCGACCCGCTCGAACACCTCGAAGCCCGGATAGTCCTGATGGGCAAGGGCGTCCGCGACGGTCTCGGCCGTCTCCCGTACAAGATCGGCAAAGCTCGAGCGCGGGTCGATCGTCGAGCGGACGGCGACGTAGTTCCGCACGGCACCGATGACCTGCTCCAGCTCCGGCCGCGTGCGGCCGGCGACCGACGCGGTCACCAGGAGATCGGTGCGCGCCGTCAGCTGGGAGAGGAACGCCTTGAACGCTGCCAGCAGCACGACATAGCGGCTGATGCCGCCGTCCTGTGCAATCCGCCCCACCCGATCGGCGATGCGCCGCGGCAGCTCGATGCGGACAAAGTCGCCCTGGCGCAAATCCAGCTTGCCGCCCGCACCCGGCTGCCGGTCGTAGGGCAGGGGCAGCGGCGGGCCGAGGTCGCGCAGCCGTTCCTGCCAGTAGTCGAGCTGCTGCTGCCCCTCGTCGCTCGCCATGAAGCGACGCTGCCACCGGGCGAAATCGATGGCGTCGAAGCGCTTCCCGCCGTCGTCGTCGACGTCCAGGCCGACATAGTCGACGAACATCTCGTTGAAGAGCAGCATCAGCGACCAGCCGTCGAGGACGGCGTGGTGCGCGCAGAGGAGGATGACGTCCGTATCGTCCGCCCGATGCATGAGCTCGATGCGGATCATCGGCCCTCTGGCGAGATCGTAGGGCTCGTCGCGCTTGGCTGCGAGGAGAGCATCGAAAGCGGTGTCGTCGAGTGCCCTCTGGTCGGAGACCACGAGTCCCCAGCCCGCCTCTTCCACCACGTGCGCCTCGTGGCCGGACGGCCCATCGACGAAGGTGAGGCGCAGCCCCGGATGTCGGGCGATGGCCGCCTCGACGGCCTTTGCCAGACGATCGGCCTCGACCGGCGGGCTGACCGACATGGCGGCAGCGAGGTGGTTCATGCCGCGCGCGGCCTGGGCGCGGGGCGCCTCGGCCTCGATCCGCATCACCCAGTCCTGCCAGGAAGTGAGCGGCAGCGAGGTGTCCTCCGCCGTGTCCGCCGCTTCGGCGGCGCTCTCGACGACGGCCTCGGCGAGGTTCTCGGCGATCGCCTGGGTCAGCCCGCTGATCGTGGGCTTCTGCAGGAACTTGCCGGCCGGCAGCGATACGCCGAGCTCCGTCTCGATCCGGTTCTTGAGCTCGAAGGAAGTGAGCGAGTCGAGGCCGAGCTCGCTGAGCGGCCGGTCGGCATCGATCTCGGCAGGCTCGACCCTGAGCACGCGCCCGACCTGCTCCTTGAGGAACTTGGCCAGCAGAACCGGCCGCCGGGCCAGAGGTGCGGCCAGGATCGCCGCTCTCGCCCGGCCACCTGCCGCCTTGCCGTCCTCCCCCTGGGCCAGGAGGTGGGCGACCCGCGGCGAGGCGGAGACGACGGTCTGCGCCTTGCCGAGCTTGGCCCAGTCGACCTTGGCCTGGGCCACGGCACCCGGGTCCAGCCGCACGACGCGGTCGAACACGGCGAGGGCCTCTTCGATCTCCAGCGGCACGATGCCCTGGCTCTCGAGATAGCTCTGGATAGCCGCATTGCGGGCCACGAAGCCCTTGCCGCCGAGAGCACCCCAGGCCAGCGAGGTGCCAGGCAAGCCGGCGGCGCGCCGGAAGACGGCGAGCTTGTCGAGGAACGCATTGCCGGCGACGTAGTTGGCCTGGCCGGTCGAGCCCAGCAGCGCCGCGACAGAAGAAAAGAGCACGAAGAAGTCCAGTTCCTGGTCCAGGGTCGCCCGGTGCAGATTCCAGCCGCCCACCATCTTGGGCGCCAGGGCGGTCGCGAAGCGGTCGCGATCGAGCTGGGTGATGAAGCCGTCGTCCAGCACCATGGCGGCGTGGACCACACCCTTGAGCCGGCGGCCGTCGGCCCCGGCGGCCGCGACTGCCCGTTCGACATCGGCAGGCCGCGTCACGTCGCCGGCGACGACCGTGACCACGGTGCCCGCGGCCTCGAGCTCGGCCACGGCTGCCTTGGCCTCGTCGCTCGCGGCACCCGAACGCGACATGAGGACGAGCTGGCCCGCCCTGGCCCGGCCGAGCGTCCGCGCCACCTCGAGCCCGAAGCCGGCGAGCCCGCCGGTGACGAGATAGGCGCCATCCGCATCGAGGGAGAGGGGTCGCTCGGGGTCGAGGGCGACCTGGAGCCCGATCTCGTCGATCTCGATCACCACCTTGCCGATGTGCTTGGCCTGCGACATGAAGCGGAAGGCTTCGGCTGCCGATGCCAGCGGGAAGGTCGTGGTCGGCAGCGGCGCGATCCGGCCGTCGGCCAGCATCGTCGCCACGTCGGCGAAGACCCGCCGCACTTCGGCCGGCCGCTCGCGGCCCATGGCCTCCAGATTGATGGTGATGAAGGCGTTGCTGTTCTTCAGCGAGGCCAGGCCGACCGGCTTGTCGGCGAAGAGGTCGCGCTTGCCGATCTCGAGGAAGCGGCCATAGGGGGCGAGGACGCCCAGGCCCTTGTCGATGAACGGGCCGGGCAGCGAGTTCAGCACGAGGTCGACACCCGCACCCTTGGTCGCCGCCATGATCTCGTCGGCGAAGTCGAGCGTGCGCGAGTTCATCACGTGCTCGATGCCGAGCGAGCGGAGATGGGCGCGCTTCTCCTCCGTGCCGGCCGTGGCGAAGATCTCGCAGCCCTTGAGCTTGGCGAGCTGGATGGCGGCGAGACCGACACCGCCGGTCGCCACGTGGATCAGCACCTTGTCGCCCTCGGCCATCCGCCCGAGCTCGTTGAGCGCAAGGTGGGCGGTCATGAAGGCTGCGGGCAGGGTCGCGGCGGCGGCGAAGTCGAGGCTGTCGGGAATCGGCTGCAGCGACATGGCCGGCACCGCGATGGCCGAGCCCAGGCAGGCCTTGGTGGAACCCATGACCCGGTCGCCCGGGGCCACCGTCGTCACGTCCGGGCCCACCGCCCGGACCACGCCGGCATATTCGATGCCGAGCGTCTGCCAGCCCTCGACGTCCTCCGCCCCTTCGGGGAGCAGGTCGGCCGCCGCCAGCACGTCGCGGAAGTTCAGGCCGACCGCCTTGACCGCGACGACCGCCTGGCCGGCGGCCGGCTCGACGCGATCGGTCTCGGTGACGAAGAGATTGTCGAACACGCCGGGCGCCGGCATGGTCAGGCGATAGTCACGGGTCGCCCCGAGCGCCGCAGCACTCACCAGCCGCTTCGGCAGCGATTCCGCCGGCACCGCGTCGACGCGGTTGACGTAGCGATGCTCGCCCCGGAGCGCCACCTCGAGCTCGGGCGAATCGGCGAGGATCTCGGCCATGAGATCCGCCGCGGCGCCTTCGCCATTGTGCAGGGATTCGGGGTCGAGATCGACGAGGGTGAGCCGGAGTTGCGCCTGCTCGTTGGCGGCCGTCCGGACGAAACCGACGAGCGGCGCGCGTGCGAGCCGCAAGGCGCTGACGCCCGCCGGCCGCTCGACCGGCAGGAGATGGGCGCCACGGACCGCCAGATAGAGGCGGGGTGCGAGAGCCTCGCGCCGGGCCAGGGCCTGCACGAGGTGGAGCGCTGCGAGCGTCGTCGCCTCCTGCGCCGCCATGAGCGCCGACCCGTCGACCGGCTCGGATGCGGGGTCGTCGAGACTCCACAAATGCACGATCCCGGCGAGGTCGGCCGCATTCTCGGCAACGGTCCCGACGAGGCGCTCCATGTCCTCCGCGTCACCGGGCCGGATGCGGAAACCGCCATCCGCCAGCGCCTCGAACGACGTGCCGGCGGCAACCAGCACCGGCGCGGCACCCCGTGCCTGCAGCGTTCCGGCGAGCGTCACCCCGGTGCCGCCGGCATCGGCGAAGATCAGCCAGGTGCCGTCGAGCCCGCTGTCCGGCGGCAGGTCGAGCGCCTCCTCCTGCCAGAACTCCTGGTAGGGCATGAGCGACGCGGTCTTGCCGGACCGCGCCGTGCGCGCCGGCAGCTTGCGGGTGCGAAAGCCGTCGAGCACGAGGACGAGGTCGCCCTCCTGGTCTCTCACGACGATGTCGCAGGAACCACCGCGGTGGTCCTCGTGGGTCATCCGCATCGCCACGTCGAGCGGCGAGGTCGGGCGCTTGAACACGCGCAGCTGGGCGACCCCCGTCGGCAGGTTGATCGCTGACGGCCGGCGCTCGGGGCCGGTGTCGAGCAGATGCAGGCCGATGCCCACCTGCAGGCAGGCATCGAGGATCGCCGGATGGACGAGATAGCCGTCGAGCCCGCCGGCCAGCCCGTCGGGGACGTGCACCTGGCCGAGCGAGACGTCGGGCGCCGTGCGGACCTCGGTGACCCCCTGGAAGAGGGGGCCGTACTGGTGCCCGTGGCTCGTCGCGAGCTCGTAGAACGCGGCACCGGCGACGGGCTCCGAGGTGGCTTCGAGCGGCCCGAACGGCACCACCCGGGCCGCCCCATGGCGCACCCGCGCGGCCGCCCGGAGCGTCCATTCGGGGGCTGCGTCGCGCAGCCGGCTGAAGACGCGGAGCTGGCGCCGTTCCGGCTCGAAATGAGTCTCGAGCTGGACCAGATGCTCGTCCTGGATGAAGAGCGCCTCGTGGAACACGACCTGCTCGAGCTCGAGCGGCAGCTCGCCGAGCGCCTCGGCCGCCGCTGCCAGCATCATCTCGACATAGCCGGCACCCGGAAAGACGACGGCGCCGTCGACCCGGTGCTCGGCGATGAAGGCGTGGCTCCTGAGACTGATCTCGTTGCGCCAGCTGGCGGCGGGGCCAGGGCTGGGCCGGCCGAGCAGCGGATGCAGTTTTGGCTTGAAGAGTGCTGCGCGCAGCTCCTCCGAGTCGGCCCAGTAGTGCTGCGCCTCCCAGGGATAGGCCGGCAGCCGGACACGCCGGTGGTCCGGATCGACCAGGGCCGCGAAGCGGACCGGATGGCCGCGCACGTAGAGCTCGGCGAGGCTCGCCAGCAGCTGGTCGTACTCGCCATGCTTCGCATGAAGCGACGGCACTGCCACGCCCTTGGCGCCGCGTTCCAGGAGACCGCCTGCGATGATGCCGGAGAGCGTCGCATGCGGGCCGACCTCGACGAAGGTGCCGGCCCCTGCCGCAAGCGCCGCGCCGAGCGCGTCCTGGAAGAGCACGGGCTTGCGCACGTTCTGCCACCAATAGTCGGCATCGAGCACGGAACCGGGCGGCAGGGCCTTCCCGGTCACGGTCGAGATCATCGTAAGCCGGGTCGGCTTCGGCTGGAGGCCGGCGAGGCTGCCGACGAACGCGTCCTTGATCGATTCCATCTGCTGGCTGTGCGCCGCGTAGTCGATCTTGAGGACCCGGCAGAAGAGATCCGGATCGGCCGCCAGCAGGCCCTCGACGAAGGCCTCGAGCGCCGCCTTGTCGCCGGCCACGGTGACCATCTGCGGCCCGTTGTCCGCGGCGATCTCGATCCGCTCCTCGCCGAGCTCGCGCAGCCTGGCGCGCACCTCGTCGGCCGACATGGCGATCGCGGCCATGCCGCCCGTCCCCTGCGTGGCATCCTGCAGCCGGCCGCGGTGGTAGATGATCTGGGCCGCGTCCTCGAGCGAAATGGCACCGGCCGTGTAGCCGGCCGCGACCTCGCCGAAGCTGTGGCCGAGGACCATGTCGGGCTCGATGCCGAAATCCCGCCAGCGGGCGACGAGGCCGATCTGCACGGCGAAGATCGCGGGCTGGGTGACGTCGGTGCTGTTGATCTTCGAGCTCGCCTCGTCGGCCATCAGCGCGTCGATCACCGACCAGCCGGCAAGGGCGCTGAAATGTTGGTCGAATTCGTCCACGGTCGCCCGGAAGTCCGGGTCGGTCGTCAAAAGCTCGCGCGCCATGCGCCAGGACTGGCCGCCCTGGCCGGCGAAGACGAAGGCCACGGGCGCCGGCTCGTCGCGCCGCCCGGTGACCGCGACCGGGGGCGCCCCTTCCTCGACGCCGGGCATCGGCCGGCCCTCGGCGAAGGCGGCGAGCCGGTCCCTGGCCTCGTCGACGGAGCGGGCGACGATCGCGACGCGATGGTTCAGATGCGCGCGCCGCAGCGCCAGGGTGCCGGCGAGATCGTCGAGCGTCGGGCGCTCGGCATCCGGATCGCTCAGCAGCCCGGCAATGTCGGCGACCCGGGCCTTGAGTGCCGCAGCACTGGCGGCCGAGACCGTGACCAGCGCCGGGTGCGGCCGCGGCTTCGACGCCGCGGCGGGCTGGTCGGCGGAAGGTGCCGCTTCGAGCAGCGCACCGGCATTGGTGCCGCCGAAGCCGAACGAGTTGACCATGACGATCGGCCGGGCGGCATCGATCGGCCGGGCGGCCGCGACGACCTCGATGTTGAGCTCGTCGAACGGGATGTTCGGGTTCGGCACGGCGAAATTGAGGTTGGCCGGCAGGGTCCTATGATGCAGCGCCAGTGCCGCCTTGATCAGGCCGGCGATGCCGGCTGCCGATTCGAGATGGCCGATCTGCGTCTTGACGCTGCCGATCGGCAGCTTGCCGTCGCGCCCCGCTGCCTGGCCGAAGACGCTGCCGATGGCGCCAGCCTCGATCGGATCGCCGACCGGCGTGCCGGTGCCATGCGCCTCGACATAGCCCACCTGGTCCGGCGTGATCCCGGCAAGCCCGCAGGTCTTGCGCATCATCGCCATCTGCGCTTCCTGGCGCGGCGCCGTCAGCGTCGTGGTGGTGCCGTCCTGGTTGACGCTCGTCGAGCGGATCACGGCATAGATGCGGTCGCCTGCCGCCTGGGCCGCGGACAGCTTCTTGAGCACCAGCATGCCGGCGCCCTCGCCCCGCACATAGCCCGTGCCCTCCGCGTCGAACGCGTGGATCTTGCCGTCCGTCGACATCATCCCGGCTGCCGAGAAGGCGAGGAAACCGGTCGGCTCCAGGAGCGCATTGACGCCGCCGGCCAGAGCGAGGTCGCAGGCGCCGTCACGCAGATTGCGGCAGGCCTGGTCCACGGCGACGATCGACGAGGAGCAGGCCGTGTCGACGGCGAAGCTCGGGCCCTGCAGGTCGAGCCGGTGCGAGATGCGGTTGGCGACGATGCTGAGCGCCGTTCCGGTGCCGGCGTGCACGCTGTCGCCGACCGGGCCGAATTTCTGCAGCATCGCATAATCGTTGATCGAAACGCCGACAAACACGCCGGTGGGCGAGCCCCTGAGCTGGTCGGCGGCGATCCCGGCGTCCTCCAGCGCCTCCCAGGCAACCTGCAGCATCAGGCGCTGCTGCGGATCCATCTCGGCCGCCTCGCGCGGCGAGATGCCGAAGAATCCGGCATCGAACAGGTCGATCTGGTCGATGAAGCCGCCCCATTTGGTGACCGACCGGCCGGGCTTGCCACGCTCGGGGTCGAAGAAGCCCTCGAGGCTCCAGCGATCCGTCGGCACCTCGACGATGCCGTTCACCCCACTGAGCAGATTGGACCAGAAGCTTTCCGGAGAGCGCGCGCCGCCTGGCAGGCGGCAGCCTATCCCGACAATGGCGACGGGTTCCCTTGGAGTTTGAGCAATGTCGGTCCGCGCGTCGTCGATTGTGGGGATCGCTGACATCGTTTCCTCCTGCGGGCGCTTCTCGTCGGTCAGCCTCCAGCGTGTGTCCATCCTGAGCCCGAAACCCTGCATGACGGCGATTCGGTCAGTCGGAGCAGCTACTTGCATGCCAACGTTAAAGACGAACGCGATAAGACACTTGCCACGAGGCACGCCTGACCATCGTTCGTCACATTAAGGTTATTTCACTTTCGCATGTGCAGCAATCATTTTGTACGATGGACACCTCGGTTATTGGTCGCCTTTTAATAGATATATTGCGATTTCATACGACTCCTGCGTGCACGATGGTGCGTGCCCTGCGACGTCTACGGAAAACGCGACGAATGCCGGTCAAGTCCGCCTTTTCAAGGCGATGGGCGAACGGGGGAGGCAGTGGCAGGTGTCACGGCGAATCCGGCAGGCGGCGCCCATGGGGCACGCCCGGGGGCCGGCGCAGTCCAACCGGCGCCATGCGCCGGCTGCCGGCGATCGCCTCGTGGCGGCCGGACCCTGTGATCACGATGTGGTGTGATGGAGATGCGGTGGGGTGGCGCGCCCGAGAGGACTCGAACCTCTGACCTCGTGCTCCGGAGGCACGCGCTCTATCCAACTGAGCTACGGGCGCTGACCGGCTGCCTATAGCGCACTCCGCGCCCGCGGCAAAGCGTCGTGGTGCTCGTCCGGGGCGGCGGCCGGGCGGGTGAGCCGCAGGAAGAGCTCCTCGAGATCGCCCTCGGCCGTGGCGAGGTCGCTGATCGTCAGGCCGGCGGCATTGACGGCTTCCAGCACCTCGCCGACCTTGGCCTTGCTCGGCCGGTAGCGGACGACGATGCGCCCGGCCTCGTCGAGCTCGGCGCCGAGCCGGGCCAGCCGCTCGGGCAGCTCCGTCAGCGGCCGATCGAGGTTCAGCGTCAGCGTCTTCTCGTCGAGCTGCCGGAGCAGCGTCGCCGTCCGGTCGCAGGCGACGACGCGTCCCTGGTCGATGATGGCGATGCTGTCGCACATCGCCTCGGCCTCCTCGAGATAGTGCGTCGTCAGCACGATGGTGATGCCTTGGGCATTGAGCTCGCGCATGTGCTCCCAGAGCTGGCGGCGCAGCTCGACATCGACCCCGGCGGTCGGCTCGTCGAGGATCACGACCGGCGGATGGTGGACCAGCGCCTTGGCCACCAGGAGGCGCCGCCGCATGCCGCCGGAGAGCGAGCGCGCATAGGCGTCCGCCTTGTCGGCGAGGCCGACGGCGGCGAGGATCGCGTCGGTCGTGCGGGCGCGCTTCGGTACGCCGTAAAGGCCGGCCTGCAGCTCCAGCACCTCGCGCGGGCTGAAGAAGGCGTCGAGGTTGAGCTCCTGGGGCACCACGCCGATGGCGAGGCGCGCTCGCCTCGGGTGCCGGTCGATGTCGATGCCGAAGACCTCGGCCGTGCCGGCGGACTTGACGACCAGCCCGGCCAGGATGTTGATCAGCGTCGACTTGCCCGCCCCGTTCGGGCCGAGCAGGCCGAAGATCGTCCCGCGCGGCACCTGGAGGTCGATGCCCTTGAGCGCCTCCTTGCCTGGCTGGCCGCCGCTCGCCCGGTAGGTCTTGCGCAGGCCCTTGAGCTCGATCGCATAAGCTGGCAAGGGAGCGGCGGCCCCGTTCGTCGAGCTGGGCGTTGCGGGGCGAGCGTTCATGGGGGCGGCTCCGGCTGGCTGCGGCCGGCGAGGTCACCGGGAGAGCGAGAGATGGCTGACGACGAAGTCTATCTGGTCGACGGCGAGGAGGTCGTCCTCACCGACCGGATGCACGTCCAGTGCGACGGCGGCAACGGCGCGCTCGGCCATCCCGTCGAGTACCTGACCCTCGAGAAGGGCGGCCAGACGGTCTGCAAATACTGCGACCGCCGCTATGTGCACAAGTCCCGCGCCGAAGCGGAGGCGATCCGCAAGGCCGGCCAGCTCTTCGCCGCCTGAGCGCGGGCGGCACCCGCCGCTCCTGCCCGCCGGGGCGGGCGGAGCCCTACCGGCTCACGATTTCGGCCGCAGGCTGTTCCATGGCGCTTCTGTCGCCATGTCGATCATCTCCAGCCCGTCCGCGCCGACGGATGGGCCGAAGATTGCCAGGATATTGGCTTCGCCGTCGCCTGCATTGAAGGAGGCGTGGACCGTGTTGGGCGAGATAAATGCAGAATCGCCAGGTTCCAGAATTTTCTTCTCCTTGTCGATCCATTGTTCTATCCGGCCGGAGATGACGAAGATGACTTCTTCTTGATTGGGATGCCTGTGGAAGTCATGGCCCTTCTGCGGCAACAGATGGCCTTCGAGGATGGTAATCTCCTTGGCGCCGGTGCCCGCTGGACTGCAAAGCGCGGCCACCCGTCCCCAGTCCAGCGTGGCGTAGTCGGTCTTGCTCCTGAACGTGAACATGCCGGACATCAGTCGATCCTCCTGGATTCTTCACCGATGCGATCTTCATTGTTCAACAAGACGTCCTGATCACACAGGCCAGAATGCACTTTGTCCGGATCGCGCACAAGCCGGATTTCGGCCATTCAGCGTCAAGTGGCGCTGCCTGCCGCGGCCTCCGGGTCGGGCAGCTCGCGCCGCAGGTAATGGATTGTCACCACCGACCCGATCCAGGCGATGATGACGATGCCCCAGTAGATGCCGGGCAGGCCGAAGCCCAGGACCGGGTCGAGCAGATAAAGCACGACCAGGGGGCCGAAGACGTGGCGGAAGAGGGCGACTCCCATGGCGTAGACCGGCAGCCTCATGCCCTGCAGGACACCGCCGCCGAGGATCAGGATCGCATAGGCGTTGAAGTTGAAGACGGCGAAGCCGAGATAGGCCGCCCCCAGCCGGATCACGTCCGGGTCGTCGCTGAAGATGCCGATCAGCTGCGCCCGCGTCAGCCAGACGACGACCGCACCAAGTGCCATCACGACAGCCCCGTAGAGCATGACGAGCCGCGCCGTCTCGCGCACCCGGCCGGGCAACCCGGCGCCGTGGTTCTGGCCGACCAGCGTCAGGGCCGCCGTGTTCAGGCCGATCATCGGCAGCATGACCAGCTGCTCGATGCGCAGGCCGATGCCATAGGCGGCGATCGCCGCCTCGCCGTGCCGGCCCATGAACCAGGTGATGCAGAAGAGCCCGAACCCCGTGGCGCCGATGCTGACGGTGACCGGCACCGCCTGGCGGAGGAAATCGCGCAGGATCGGCAGGTCCGGCCTGATATCCGCAAGGTGGAGCCGGAGGCCCATGGGGCTCCGCCGGGCGCGATGGACGAGATAGACGAGCTGCATCGCCTGGATCGAGACGGTGGCGATGGCGATCCCGAGCACGCCGAGGCCCGGCACGCCGAACGCCCCGAACATCAGGAGCGGGTCGAGCACGACATTGAGGGCGCAACCCAGCGCCAGCGCGTTCCTGAAGCTCCGGCTGTCGCCCTGCGCCGTCAGCCAGCCGTTGAGCGTCTGGTTGAGGAGGAAGATGACGGAAAAGAGCATGATCGGCAGGAGATAGGCGATGCCGGCAGCGAGGCTCTCGCCGGACGTGCCGAGGAAGCGGAGCAGGGGGCCGATCGCGAAGAGCCCGTAGAGGGCGACGATCACCCCGCCGACCAGCGTCAGGAACACCGCCTGGCCGAAGAGCCGGCGGGCTCCCTCCTGGTCCTCCCGGCCGAGGCAGTTGGCGATCAGCGCCGTCGCCGCCATGCCGATGCCGACCGAGAGCACGATCACGAGGAAGAAGACCGGGAACGAGGCCCCGAGTGCTGTCAGTGCCGCGGTCGAGACGAAGCCCGCCCAGAAGCTGTCGACGATGTTGAAGAGCGTCTGGAAGAGCAGCCCGGTGCCGGCCGGAATGGCGATGGCGCGCAGCAGCCCGGGCAGCGGGTCGCTGGTCAGCCGCGCCTTGCGACCGGGGCCGCCGGGCCCGCCGGGTCGGCCCGGCACGGCAGCGCGCGGCGCGGGGCGGTCAGAGGACGCGGAAATGTTCCTGCCAGATGCGCACGCCGCCGAGGAAGGCGTTCTCGTTGTTGCCCGGCACACTGTGCTGCGGCATGACCTTGAGCAGCTTGGTGTTGCCGCCGCCCAGCACCACGTAGTCGGCGACCAGCGCCAGCCGCAGCCGCTCCACCACGTCGTGGACCGCCTTCTCCCAGCGCTTCTGCTTCATCCGGTCGAGCCCGCGCTTGCCGACGCAGTCCTCGAAGCTGAACTTCTTGCGGTAGGGCAGGTGCGCCACCTCGAGCGGCACGGCGACATGGTCGCCGACCAGTGCTGCACCGAGGCCCGTGCCGAGGCCGATGAACAGCATCTTGCCGCCGGCATAGGAGCCGATGGCCTGCATCACCGCGTCGTTGACCAGCTTGACCGGGCGGTCGAAGGCGGCGGCGAAGTCGAAATCGGTCCAGCCCTTGCCCAGATTGTGCGGCTCGAGCACCAGCCGGCCCTCGCGCACGGGGCCGGGATAGCCAATGGTGACGTGGTCGTAGCGCCATTCGCCGGCAAGCTCGCGCACGGCCAGGACCATCCGCTCGGGCGTCATCTCCGGCCCGGACTTGACCTTGCGCTTCTCGACATGGGCCGCGTGCTTGATCTTGATGTTGTTGCCGCCGACGTCGACGACGAGAATCTGCGCCTCGGCCATGCACGCCTCCTCCAGGACCGTCACGCTGCTTACCATCCGCTGCCGGACGATGCCAGCCGGTCGGCCCGGGCGGGCGGGCAGGTTTCAGGGGGCGATCGCCATCGGCACGGGCGAGTCGAGCAGCCAGGCGGCGACGAAGAGCACGAAGGTGAAATAGACGACGGCGCGATCGACCATGTTCCGGACTCCGTTGCGCCCCCACACGCCACGGCGGGAGCAGTTGCTGGAGTCTGGATGATCGACCCTCCGGCGTTAGGGAGGGGTTAATCCGGGGTCGGCGAGGGCCCTCCTGTGGCGCTTCTGCCTCAGTGCTTGAAGTGCCGCCGGCCGGTCGTGACCATGGCGATGTCATGCACGTCGCAGGCGGCGATCACCTCGCCGTCGCGCAGGCTGCCGCCGGGCTGGACGACCGCGCGGATCCCCGCCTCGGCCGCCCGCTCGATCCCGTCCGCGAACGGGAAGAAGGCGTCGCTGGCGAGCACCAGCGGCCCTGCCGCCGGCTCGGCGCGAAGGCTGCGGCAGGCGAGCTCGACCGCCTCGACCCGGCTGGTCTGGCCGCCGCCGATGCCGAGCGTCGCCTCGCCCGCCGCCACCACGATGGCGTTCGAGCGCACCTGCCGGCAGACGGTCCAGGCGAAGCCGAGGGCGGTCCGCTCCTCGGCGGTGGGCGCCCTTCTGGTCACGGTCTCCCAGCTCGCGGGATCGCTGGTCCTTGTATCGCGCGCCTGGACGAGGAGCCCGCCGCCAATGCTGCGGACATCGAGCATCTGATCGCCCGGCTCCGGCAGGCGGTCGAGCACGAGCAGCCGGAGATTGGCCTTCGCCGCCAGCCGCTCCAGCGCCTCGGGCGCGAAGCCCGGTGCCACCACCACCTCGAGGAAGAGACCGGCGAGCCCCTCGGCCGTCGCCGCGTCGATCGGCCGGTTGCTCGCGACGATGCCGCCGAAGGCGCTCACCGGGTCGGCGGCAAAGGCCCGTTCCCAGGCCTCGTGCAGCGTCGCAGCGCTGGCGACGCCGCAGGGGTTGGTGTGCTTGACGATCACGATCGTCGGCCGGGTGAAGCCGGCCACCAGCTCGACCGCGGCATCGGCGTCCTGGAAATTGTTGTAGGAGAGCTCCTTGCCCTGGAGCTGGCGGGCCAGCGCCACGCCCGGCCGGCCCTGCTTCCAGGCATAAAGCCCGCCCGCCTGGTGCGGGTTCTCGCCATAGCGGAGCGTCTGCTGCAAGGGTGCCGCCACCAGCAGCGGGTCGGGCAGAGGTGCGCCCTCCAGCCCGCCGAGCCAGCTCGCGATCGCCGCGTCATAGGCCGCCGTGTGGGCGAAGGCCTTCCTCGCCAGCTCCTGCCGCAGCGCACCATCGGTACCGCCCGCCGCAAGCGCCTCGACGAGCTTCGGGTAGTCTGCCGGATCGGTGAGGATCGCCACGTCCTCGTGGTTCTTGGCGGCAGCCCGGATCATGGCCGGCCCGCCAATGTCGATGTTCTCGATGCAGGTGGCGAAATCCGCCCCCGAGGCCAGGGTCCGGGCGAAGGGGTAGAGATTGACGACGACGAGATCGATGGTCCCGATCCCGTGCTCGGCCAGGACCGCCATGTGATCCGGGTCGGCGCGGCGGGCGAGGATGCCGCCATGGATCTCCGGCTGCAGCGTCTTCACCCGGCCGTCCAGGATCTCCGGCCGGCCGCTCACCGCCGAGACGTCGATGACCTCGAGCCCCGCCTCGCGGAGCGCCCGCGCCGTGCCACCCGTCGAGACCAGCTCGATACCATGGCCGGCGAGCGTCGTGGCAAGCTCGACGAGCCCGGTCTTGTCGAAGACGGAGAGCAGGGCGCGGCGGGGCAGGCTCGGTGACATCATGCTATCTCAACTGCTCTTCGTGAATCGGGCGATGAAGAAGCCGTCCATGCCGCCCTTCTCGGGCAGCAGGGCCGGATGGGTGCGAAGATCCCCCGCCGGTGTCGGGGCGAAGCCGGTCTCGGCCTCGGTGACGGGCTGGCGGACGAAGCCTGGATGGCGGGCAAGGAACGCCTCGACCACCGCCGGGCCCTCCTCGGGCTCGAGCGAGCAGACCGCATGGACCAGCGTCCCGCCCGGCCGGACGAGCCGGGCCGCGGCATCGAGCAGCCGGCTCTGCAGCCCGGCGAGGCGCTGCACGTCGGCCTCGGTCTTGTTCCAGAGGATGTCCGGATGGCGGCGGATGGTGCCCGTGGCCGAGCACGGCGCATCGAGCAGCACCGCGTCGAAGGGGGCGGCCGGCGCATAGTCCAGCGCGTCCGCGACGACGATCTCGGCCTTGAGGTTCAGCCGCGCCAGGTTCATGGCGAGGCGCTCGGCCCGCCCCTTCTCGCGCTCGACGGCGGTCACCTTCGCCCCGAAATGGACGATCTGGGCCGTCTTGCCGCCCGGTGCGGCGCAGAGATCGAGGACGGCCATGCCGGGCTTCGCCCCGATGAGCCGGGCCGGCAGGCTCGCCGCCAGGTCCTGCACCCACCAGGCCCCCGCCCGGTAGCCCGGCAGCCGCTCGATGGCACCGGCCTCGCGCAGGCGGACCGTCGCCGGCCCCACCACCGCACCGCCGAGCCGCGCCGCCCAGCCGGCCACATCCGTCTTGACCGAGAGATCGAGCGGCGGCTCCTGGCCGAGGGCCGTGGCGATCGCGGCTGCCGTCTCGGCGCCATAGGCCGCACTCCAGCTCGCGCGCAGCCAGTCCGGCAGGGTGGCCAGCGGGTCGACCACCGGCAGCTTCGTCCCGACCAGCCGGCGCAGTACCGCGTTGACGAGGGCGGGCGGTGCTATCCGCCGCTTCTTCGCGAGTTCCACCGTCAGCCCGACCGCCGCATGCGGCGGCGTGTCGAGCAGGAGAAGCTGTGCCGCCCCGAGCCGCAGCAGGTTCATGCCGCTCCGGTGCGGCGGCGGATGGCGCAGGAGCGGCATGAGCGCCGCATCCAGCGCGGCCTTGCGGCGCAGCACGGTCGTGTAGAGCAGCCGGGCGAAGGCCCGGTCGCGCGGCTCGAGCCGGTCGGTCGCCGGATCGGCGGCGAAGCGCGTCTCGGCCGGGGCGCGCTCGTTCACCGCTGCATCGAGCACCGCGAGCGCCAGGGTCCGGGCCTCGAGCCCGACGGAGAACTCACTCACCCGAAACGGCCACTGCCGGCAGGCCGAGCGCTTCCCGGATCAGCCGCCGCGTGTTGGCGACGCCGTAGAGCGCCACGAACGACCCGAAGCGCGGCCCCTGCTCCTGGCCGAGCAGCACCTCGTAGAGGGCCCTGAACCAGTCCCGGAGACTGGCGAATTCGTGCCGCTTGCCGATCTCGTAGACCTCGTTCTGGATGGCCTCGCCGGGCGTGCCCTCGGCGAGTCCCGCCAGCACCCCCTCGAGCTCCACCATGGCCGCCCGCTCGGTCGCATCGGGCTCGCGATGCCGCTTCTCCGGCCGCACGCGGTCCTGGTAGTAGGCGATGGCGTGATCGACGAGCCGGGCGAGGCGCGGCTGGCTCTCCGGCGTGAGCTCCGGGCTGTACTGCCGGATGAAGCCCCACAGCACCTCCGGGTCCTCGGCATTCACCACCGACGCCAGGTTGAGCAGCATCGAGAAATTGATCGGAACCGCACTCTCGGGCGGGTTGCCGTCGTGGATGTGCCAGGCCGGGTTGCCGAGCTTCTCCTTGTCGATTTGGCCCGCGAAGGCCCCGACGAAGCTCTCGTAGTCGTCGACGTTGCGCGGGATCGCGTCGAAGAAAAGCTTCTTCGCCTTCTTCGGGTCGCGATAGAGAAAGAGCATCAGGCTCTCGGGCGTGGCATAGCGCAGCCACTCGTCGATGGTGATGCCGTTGCCCCGCGACTTCGAGATCTTCTCGCCATTCTCGTCGAGAAAGAGCTCGTAGGTGAAGCCGAGCGGCGGTGTCCCACCCATCACCCGGCAGATCTGGCTGCCGAGCTTCACCGAATCGATCAGGTCCTTGCCCGACATCTCGTAGTCGACCTCGAGCGCCGTCCAGCGCAGCGCCCAGTCGGCCCGCCACTGCAGCTTGCAGTGCCCGTCCGTCACCGGCACCTCGGTGAGCGTGCCGTCCTCGTCCCGGAAGACCACGGTGCCCGTGGCCGGCCGGCACTCCTCGATCGCCACCTGCAGCACCCGGCCGGTCTTCGGCGAGATCGGCAGGATCGGGCTGTAGCTCGCCCGCCGCTCCGGCCCGAGATGCGGGCGCACCACGTCGGCCACCGCCTCGTGCCGTTCGAGCACGCGCAGCAGCACCTCGTTGAACGTGCCCTTGCGGTACTCCTCGGTCGCACTCCTGAACTCGTAGTCGAAGCCGAAGCGGTCGAGGAACGCCCGCAGCCGCGCGTTCATGTGCAGCCCGTAGCTCTCGTGCGTGCCAAAGGGATCGGGAATGGCGGTGAGCGGCTTCTGCAGGAAGGGCTCGATGGCCGCCGGGTTCGGGATGTTGTCCGGCAGCTTCCGAAGCCCGTCCATGTCGTCCGAGAAGGCATAGAGCTTCGTCGGCACGTCCGAGAGCCGGTGGAACGCCTGGCGGATCAGGGTCGTGCGGAAGACCTCGGCGAACGTGCCGATATGCGGCAGGCCCGAGGGGCCGTAGCCCGTCTCGAACAGCACGAAGCCCTTGGCCGGCGGCTTCTTCTCGATCCGCTGCAGAAGTGCCAGTGCTTCCGTGATCGGCCAGGCCTTGCTGGCGCGAAGCGTTTCCTCGTCCATCGATTGCCACCGGGGCTTGAGGGGCTAGTTTTGGCCCGTTGATGCCCGCGAAGGGCCTGCCCGTAGGTAAGAGCCGATCTTCCTCATGTCCACGACTGCCAGCGATTTGCCGCAGCCCTTCGCCGGCTGGTTCGCCAGCCGCGGCTGGCGGCCGCGCGCCCACCAGCTCGCCATGCTGGCGGAAGCCCGGGCCGGGCGGGACACGCTGCTGATCGCCCCCACGGGCGGCGGCAAGACGCTGGCAGGCTTCCTGCCGAGCCTCGTCGATCTCGCCGCGCGGCCGACCGCGGGCCTGCACACGCTCTATGTCTCGCCCCTGAAGGCCCTGACCACCGACATCGCCCGTAACCTCGAGACGCCGCTTGCCGAAATGGGCCTGGGTGTCACCTACGCCGTCCGCACCGGCGACACTCCGGCCAACCGGCGCCAGCGCCAGCGCACCCACCCGCCGCAGATTCTGCTCACCACGCCCGAATCCCTGGCCCTCCTGCTCAGCTACGAGAACGCCGCCACCTATTTCCAGAACCTCGCCTGCGTCATCCTCGACGAGCTGCACAGCATCGCCGAGAACAAGCGCGGCGCCCTGCTCAGCCTCGGCATGGCAAGGCTCAGGACACTGGCACCCGAGGCCCGCTTCGTCGGCCTCTCCGCCACGGTCGCCGACCCGCCGGCCCTGCTTCGCTTCCTCTCGCCAGACCCGGCCCGCTCCCGCATCGTCCAGGCCGAGAAGGGCGCGCCCCCCGAGATCGTCATCGCCGACGCCGAGGCCGGCATGCCCTGGTCCGGCCATGCCGCCCTCTATGCCGCCGAGGCCGTCTATGCGCGCCTTCGGGCCGTGCGCACCGGCCTCGTCTTCGTCAACACCCGGGCCCTGGCCGAGCTCTTCTTCGCAGCACTCTGGCGCATCAACAGCGAGAATCTTCCGATCGCCCTCCATCACGGCAGCCTCGCCGTCGAGCAGCGCCGCAAGGTCGAGGCCGCCATGGCGCGGGGGGCGCTGCGCGGTGTCGTCTGCACCTCCTCGCTCGACCTCGGCATCGACTGGGGCGATGTGGACCTCGTCCTGCAGATCGGTGCGCCCAAGGGGGCGAGCCGCCTCCTGCAGCGCATCGGCCGCGCCAATCACCGCCTCGACGAGGCATCCCGCGCCGTGCTGGTGCCGGCCAACCGCTTCGAGGTGCTGGAATGCATCGCCGCCATCGAGGCGATCGAGGCGGACGAGCTCGACGGCGCCCCGCCGCTCGGGCCCGCCCTCGACGTGCTCGCCCAGCACGTCACCGGCGTCGCCTGCAGCGGCACCTTCGACGCCGACGCCCTATACGAGGAGGTGCGCCGCGCCCAGCCCTATGCCGGGCTCCCGCGCGCCGACTTCGACGCCGTGCTCGACTTCGTCGCCACCGGCGGCTACGCGCTTCGCCAGTACGAGCGCTACCGCCGCCTCGAGCAGGGGCCGGACGGCCTCTGGCAGCTGACAGACCGCCGCCTGGTGCGCGGCTACCGCATGAACATCGGCACCATCGTCGAGGCCCCCGTGATGCGCGTCCGGCTCGGCCGGGGCCGGTCGCTCGGCGAGATCGAGGAGTATTTCGTCTCGATGCTGACCCCGGGCGACAGCTTCCTCTTCGCCGGCCGCGTGCTCGCCTTCGAGGGCATCCGCCAGAACGAGGTCATCGCTTCGCTCGCCAAAGGCACGAAGGAGCCGAAGATCCCGGCCTATGCCGGCGGCCGGCTGCCTCTGACCAGCCAGCTCGCCCATCGCGTGCGCCGCCTCCTCGCCGAGCCCGCCCACTGGGCCGACCTGCCCGTACCCGTGCGCGAATGGCTGGAGCTGCAGCGCCGCCATTCCGAGCTGGTCGCCGCCGACGAGCTGCTCGTCGAGAGCTTCTGGCGGGCCGGACGCCACTATCTCGTGGCCTACAGCTTCGTCGGCCGCAACGCCCACCAGACGCTCGGCATGCTGCTCACCCGTCGCCTGCAGCGCATGGGCGCCCGGCCCATGGGCTTCGTCGCCTCGGACTACTGCATCGCCACCTGGAGCCTCGGCGAATGCCACGACGTCGAGGCCCTCTTCGACGTCGACATGCTGGGCGATGACCTCGAGGAGTGGATCGCCGAAAGCAGCATGGTCAAGCGCATCTTCAGGAACTGCGCGGTCGTCGCCGGGCTGATCGAGCGCCGCCATCCCGGCCAGCAGAAGACCGGCCGCCAGGTCACCTTCAACGCCGACCTGATCTACGACGTGCTGCGCAAGTACGAGCCCGACCACGTCCTCCTGAAGGCGGCGCGCACCGAGGCCGCCGCCGGGCTCACCGACATCCGCCGCCTCGCCGACCTCCTGACCTCCGTCCAGGGCCGCATCCGCCACCGCCGGCTCGACCGGGTCTCGCCCTTCGCTGTCTCCATCGTCGCCGGCATCGGCAAGGAGCATGTCGACGCCGGCGATCTCGACCAGACCCTGGACGAGCTGACCGCCGAGCTCGTCGCCGAAGCCCTGGCGGAGCCGGCATGACCGGGACGAGGCCGCTCGTCATCGACCATGGCGGCGAGACGCTCGAGCTCGATGCCCTGGGGGTCGTGCATCTCCCGGCCCATCGCTGCCTTGTCGTCGCCGACCTCCACCTCGAGAAGGGCAGCGCCTTCGCGAGGCAGGGCACCTTCCTGCCGCCCTACGACACCGCCCGCACGCTTCGCCGCCTCGACTGGGCGATCCAGCGCTACCGGCCGCGCCTCGTCGTCAGCCTCGGGGATGCCTTCCACGACACCGCCGGCCCGGGCGCTCTCGATCCCGAGGCCCGAAGCACGCTCGGCGTCCTCGCCCGGGGCCGGAGCTGGCTCTGGGTGCGCGGCAACCACGATCCGCACCCGCCGGCCGGGCTCGGCGGCGAGACGGTCGACGCGGCCGATCTCGGCCGGCTGCACCTGACCCACATCCCGCCCACTGCACCCGCCGGGCGCATCACCCTTGCCGGCCATCTCCATCCCAAGGCACGGCTCGCCCAGGCGCGTCAGAGCGCCACAAGGCCCTGCTTCGCCGGCAACCCGGATCTCCTGCTGCTGCCCGCCTTCGGCGCCTACACGGGCGGCCTCAATGTCCTCGACCCCGCCATCGCCGGCCATTTCGGGCGCGGCTTCAGCGCCTTCCTGCTGGGCGAGGAGCGGGTCTTCCAGGTCGCTCACCGCCACCTCCGCCCCGACCCGCCCGACTGGCAGCGGCACCGGATCGCCTGACAGCAGGCTACGCGACGAGCGCCACCCAGCGCGCCGCCACCGCCCGGCCCAGGGCCATGGCGGCTTCGTGGTGCCGGGCGGCCGCCGCTGCCAGCGCGCCGGGCACGGCCGGATCGCCGGTCAGCCGGGCCCGGAGTGTCGCCCAGTCCCCGAGGGTCGGCGCATCGACCTCGAGGTGGCACTGGAAGCCCCAGGTCGCCCGGCCCGCCCGAAAGGCCTGGGCAGGGCAGGCGTCGCTGGCGAGGAGATGCACGGCCCCGGGCGGCAGCTCGAAATGGTCCTCGTGCCACTGCATGACCGGCACCGGCAGCGGGATTCCGGCGAGCAGCGGGTCGTCAGCCGCCGCCGGTCGGCCCTCGAGGTCGACGAAGCCGAACTCGCCGCGTGCCCCCTCGATCACCCGCCCGCCGAGGGCCCGGGCGATGAGCTGGCCGCCGAGGCAGATGCCGAGCACCGGCCGGCCGGCTGCCGTGAACTGTCGAATGGTCTCGAGCAGCGCGCCGTAATGCGGGCAGCGGGCGTCGTCATTCGCACTCATCGCCCCGCCGAGCACGACGAGGCCGGCGGCCGCCATGGCATCATCCGGCCAGGTGCAGCCATGCTCGGCCTGGAGTACGTCGAGCGCCACGTCGGCGGCGCGCAGCACGGGCGCCATGACGCCCAGCGGCGAATCGGTGTGATGCTGCACCACGAGCACCCGTCGCATGCGATCTCTCTTCCCGCCCTCGCGTTGACCCGTCCCGGCCGGCCACGCATATGGTGGGCATGACCGAGCAGCACCAGCAAGACTTCGACGCCACCGCGCAAGCTATCGAGGACGAGTTCGCCCTCTTCGACGAGCCGCGCGAGAAGATCGAGTATGTCATCGATCTGGGCAAGGACCTGCCGCCCCTCGAGGACCGGCACAAGACCGAGGGCAACCGCGTGCGCGGCTGCCAGAGCCAGGTCTGGCTGGTGGCCGAGCTCGACCCGCAGAGCCGGGCCGTCTCGCTCCGCGCCGACAGCGACGCGGTCATCGTCAAGGGGCTGATCAGCCTGGTGCTCAGGCTCTATTCGGGCCGCACGCCCGAGACCATCCTGGCGAACCCGCCCGACCTCTTCGAGCGGGTCGGCCTCGGCCGGCTGCTGACGCCGGGCCGTGCCAATGGCCTTTATTCGATGGTCGAGCGCATCCGCCAGCTCGCCAGAGCCTACCAGGCGGCGCCTGCCGAAGGCTGAGCCCCCGGCCGGCGCCGCCTGAGGTTCAGAGGATCTCGGCGCTGTTGACCACGCTCGCGATATCCGCTGTCGAACCGCTGCCAGCCGAGGCGACCTCGGCCGCGGCGGGTGCCGATGCCTGGCCGACCGAGATGTCGTCCGGGCTCAGCACATCCTCCAGCGCGATGGACGGCTCCACCTCCGGTGCCACGACATTGATCGTGACCTTGGCCGTGTTCGAGCTGTGCCCGACGCTGTCGGCCACCGTATAGACGAGGGTATCCGTGCCGACGAAGCCCGCGTCCATGTAGTAGTCGATCTCGCCGTTGGACCGCGCAAAGGCCTGGCCGTGCTCGGGCAGCTCGCTGATCTGCACCGATTGCGTGTTGAGGCTGCTGTCGATGTCGCTGTCGTTGGCGAGGATGTTCAGCGGCGCCCGGCGCGTGCCGGCCGCCACGTCGAAGCTGTCATCGACCGCCACCGGCCGGTCGTTGATCGACTGCACCGTCACCGTGACCGTCGCCTCGGAGGTCGTGCCCGCCGGGTCGGCAACCGTGTAGGTGAAGCTGTCCTCGCCGTTGAAGTTCTCGTTCGGCGTGTAGTCGATCTTGTTGCCGGAGATCGACGCCGTGCCGTTCGATGCCTCGCCGACCGACGTCACCTTCAGCGAATCGCCGTCGACATCGATGTCGTTGGCGAGGACGTCGAAGGTGGCGGACGTGTCCTCCCGCGTCGTCACGGCGTCGTCGGTCGCGACCGGGGCGTCGTTGACCGGCGTCACCTCCACCGTGACCGTGCCCTCGGCCGTGCCGCCCGCCCCGTCGCTCGCCGTGTAGGTGAAGCTGTCGGTGCCGTTGAAGTCTTCGTTGGGCGTGTAGCGCACCTGGTTGTTCACGACCTCGGCCGTGCCGTTCGCCGGATCCGCGACCGAAGCCACCGTCAGCGCGTCGAGGTCGATGTCGGTGTCGTTGGCGAGGACGTCGATCGTGACCGGCGTTTCCTCGGTCGTGGCGGCGTTGTCGGCCACCGCTTCCGGCGCATCGTTGGCCGGCTCCACCGCGACGGTGACGGTCCCGACGGCCGTGCCGCCGGCGCCGTCGCTGACCGTGTAGGTGAAGGTGTCCTCGCCGTTGAAGTTCTCGTCGGGCGTGTAGCGCACCTGGCCGGTCTCGGCGTCGATCACCGCCGTGCCGTTGCCCGGCCGCGCGACGGAAGCGACCCTGAGCGCGTCCTCGTCGACATCGGTGTCGTTGCCGAGCACGTCGATCAGCACGGACGTGTCCTCGGTCGTCGTGCCGACGTCGGCCACGGCCTCCGGCGCATCGTTCACCGCGGTCACGGTGATGTCGAGGGTTGCCGTCGACGTCAGCTCGCCGTCGGTCACCTCGTAGACCAGGCTGTCCGGCCCGTTGTAGTTCTCATCCGGGGTGTAGCGGATCTGGCCGGTGCCGCCATCGATCTCGGCCGTGCCGTTGCTCGGGCCCTCGACGATCCGGCTGAGCTGGAGCCCCGGGGTGTCGATGTCGCTGTCATTGCGCAGGACGCTGGCCAGCAGCACCGTGTCCTCGGCGGTCGTCGCCGTGTCGTCGACTGCCACCGGCGCGTCGTTGACCGGATTGACGGTGACCGTCACGGTCGCGGTGGCCCGGGCCGCCCCGTCGCCAACCGTGTAGGTGAAGGTGTCGGTGCCGTTGGCATCGGCCTTGGGGGTGTAGGTGAGCGAGCTGCCGTCCTCGGCGATCGCCACCGTGCCGAGCTGGGCGCCGCCGACGGTGGTCACCACCAGCGCGTCGCCGTCGATGTCCGAGTCATTGGCGAGCACGTCGATCTCGACCGGCGTGTCCTCGTCGGTCGTCGCCGTGTCCGCCTCGGCCACCGGCGCGTCGTTGAGCGGCGAGACCTCGAACGACAGCACCGCCTCGGCCGTGCCGCCCTGGCCGTCGTCGATGCTGTAGGTCAGCGAGTCCTGGCCGTTGAAGTCGGCATTGGGCGTGTAGCGGATCTGGTTGTTGACGATCTCGGCCGTGCCGTTCTCAGGGCCCACGGTGATCGCCGCGACCGTCAGCCGGTCGCCGTCGGGGTCGGAGTCGTTGGCGAGCACGTTGACCGAGAGTGCCCGGTCCTCGGTCGTCGTCGCCGCGTCGTCCTCGGCGACCGGCGCGTCGTTCACCGACTCGATCGTCACGTTGACGGTCGCGGTGCTGGTCTGGGCGTCCTCGCCGTTGCCGTCGCTGATCGTGTAGGTGAACTTGTCGGTGCCGTTGGCGTTCTCGTTCGGCGTGTAGATCAGGGTGGTGCCATCCGCCCCGATCTCGACCGTGCCGAGCTTGGCGGCGCCGACGGCCGTGATGCCGATCGGGGCGCCGTCGACATCGCCGTCATTGACCAAAGGCGAGATCGTGAGGGGCGTGTCCTCGTCCGTCGCGACGTTGTCGTCGACCGCCGTGGGCGCGTCGTTGACCGGGGTGATTTCGACCGTCACCGTTGCCGTGGAGGTCGCCCCGCTCGGGTCGCTCACGGTGTAGGTGAAGCTGTCGGTGCCGGTGGCGTCCTTCAGCGGCGTGTAGTTGATGGCGTTCTTGCTGATGGTGGCGGTGCCGAGCGTCGCCTCGTTGCCGATGGCGGTGATGGTCAGCTTGTCGCCGTCGATGTCGGTGTCGTTGGTCAGGACCTGGATCTTCTGCGCCTTGGCGTCCTCGGTCACGGTGACCTGGTCATCGACCGCTTCCGGCGCATCGTTGCCGGCGTTCACGCGGACCGTCACCTCGGCCGTGTCGAGCCCGCCCTGGCCGTCGGCCACCTGGTAGGTGAACTTGTCGGTGCCGTTGAAGTCCTCGTTCGGCGTGTAGGTGATCGTGCTGTTGCCGCTGACCTGTGCCGTGCCGTTCGCCGGGGCGATGGTGACGGCGTCCACCTGGAGCGCGTCGCCGTCCACATCGGTGTCGTTGGCCACGACGACGATGTCGATGGGCGTGTCCTCCGTCGTCGTCGCCGAATCGGCCTCGGCCACCGGCGCATCGTTGGTCGCCGTCACCTCGATCCGCAGGATCGCCGAGGCGGTGCCGCCCTTGCCGTCACTGATCGTGTAGGAAATATCCTCCTGACCCGAGAAGTCGGCCTTCGGCGTGTAGACGATCTCGCCGCCGGAGATGCGGGCGGAGCCGTTGGCGCCGCCGCTGACCTGGGTGATCTTGAGCGCGTCGCCGTCCACGTCCGTGTCGTTCTCGAGCACGGCGACCGAGACCGCCGTGTCCTCGGCCGTGGTGGCGCTGTCACCCAGGGCAACCGGCGGGTCGTTGACCGCCGCCACGGTGAGCGACAGCGTCGCGGTCGTGGCGGTGCCGG
>JAUIID010000059.1 GCA_030431615.1 Alphaproteobacteria bacterium | reverse complement strand
TGGTCGCGCTCCGCCACGGCTGTCACGAACCGGCGTGCGGGCTCCCCGAGCGCCCGGGGCAGCCGGCTCGGCGCCACCGTGTCGCCCGGATCCTTGCCGATTCCCTTGTAGAGGGTCTCCATCGTGGCGCCGAGCGCCCGCACGGCGGAGAGCGCCCGCCATGGGAGCAGGAAGGCGGCGGCGGCGGCGGCGATCAGGCCGAGCACCGTCACGAGCGCGCCCGTCAGGCTGATCTTGGCGATCAGGGCACGCCGCGGCGGCTCGAGCACGGTGGTCGGCAGACGGGCCACGACCATGCCGGCGGGAGCGCCGAAGAGACTCTGCACCGGCCGGCTGATGAGCAGCTGCTCGTCCGCCGCAGTCGCGGAGGCAGCCCCGTTTGCCGTGCGGTCTTCGGCGGCGAACCAGCGGGCGGGGGCTTCCTCCCCGATTTCCGCCGGGTTGCTGCTGGCGAGGACGCGCCCATCGGCATCGACGATGGCGATCACCTCGCCGGTGGCGAGGTTGACCCGGACGAGGCCCATGGCGCGCTCGAGGAGCTGCGGCCGGTCCAGCTCGAGCCCGGCGGCGATGCCGGCATCCAGCACCCGGGTCGCCTCGACGACGAGCAGGCGCAGCCTGGCCTCGAAGGCCCGCTCCAGCTCGCGGTCGAAGACGTGCCAGGCGATCAGCGTCGAGAGCACGGCAGCACCGGTCAGGCCGAGGGCCAGAGCCGCGAAGAACTGGAGCCGCAACCCGCCCATCACGTCATACGAACTCGGCGATCGAAAGCATCGAGAGCGGCGGGTAGAACCGCAGCCGGTGGGCCGTCGCCATGTTGACGATGAGCGAGAAGCGATCGAGGTTGCGGATCGGCAGCTCCCCGGGCATGCGGCCGTCGATCAGGATCTGCTCCGCCAGATAGCCCACATACTGGCCGACATTGTAGTAGCGGCTGACCAGCCCGACGAGCCCGTGCGCCGCCCGGATGAAGTTCTCGGCACCGGCGAAGCTCGGCAGCCCCGCATCGCGTGCGGCGGCGGTCAGCAGCTCGCGATTGACGTTGAGGAAGCTGTCCGGCGGGATGTAGAGCCAGTCGGCCCCTTCGTCCTTCAACCGCGCCACCTCGCCGCCGAGGGCCCCGACGGCCGGCGCCCCGTCCGGGCCGAGTGGCACCGGGAAGGCCAGCGTGGCGAAGCCCTGCAGCAGGCCCTGCGCCTCGACCTCCGCGACGGTCAGCCGCGAGTTGGCCTCGAGCTCGTTGTAGACCATGCCGACCCTGGTGACCGGCGCGTAGCTGCTCATCGTGCGCAGCTGCGTCTCGACCGGCACGAGGTAGAGGGCGCCGGTGAGATAGGCGCGGGGCCGGTCGAGGGCCTCGACGAGGCCGCCGTCGACGGGCGTGCTGACGATGTTGAAGACGCTCGGAATGTCGGTGATGTGGCGCTCCGGGTCGACCTCGCCGAGCCGGCCGAAGACATTGAGCGCCGTGGTCGTCCCCCAGGTGTAGACGAGGTCGGGAGCGAGGCTCTTGGCCTCGGCGACGAAGTCGGGAATGGCGGCAGCACTCTGCTCGCAATCGCGGATCACGAAGTCGATCGGCAGGTTGCGCCGCTCCAGGTAGTCGCGAAATCCCTGGCTCGCATCCTCCCAGCCGCGCCACGTGATCATGTAGACCGTGTAGCGTCGCTCGCTGGTCTGGGCCCGGGCCTTTCGGGCCATGGGCAGCGTGCCGGCGGCGGCCATTGCGGCCACGACGTCGCGACGGGTGAGGCGGGTCATGCGCGTCTCTCCATGAGCCGACTGCCGAGCCCACTGCCACCGCCGCTGGTCGAGCCCAGCAGCAGGACGACGAAGGCGAGCGCGGTGACGGCGGAAAAGAGGCCGATGAGGGCGATCGCATCGCCATAGCCGAAGTGGAGTGCCAGCGCCGCCGCGATCAGCGGCCCGAGCACACTGCCGACCCGCTCCGTCAGCCGCAGCAGTGCGGCGAGGCCGGTAGCGCCATAGCGCTGGCTCTCCGCCGGGCAGAGCTCGGGCAGAACCGCCAGCATCGGCGCCGCGGCGAGCCCCTGCGCCAACCCGAAGCCGGCAATGGCGAGCGCCATGCCGAGCGCCGGGCCGAAGAGCTGCGGCAGCGAGAGGGCGGCACCGGTCAGGAGCCCGCCGAGCGCAATCAGGGCGATGCCGCCACCCACCCGGTCGTGCAGCCGGGCGCCGAGCTGCGTGCCGACCAGCATCAGGAGGCCATAGAGCATGACCATCCGCCCGATCGCCGGCTGCGAGACGTCGAGCGAGGCGAGGTAGACCGGCGTCGTGTAGAAGAGGAAGCCGGTGAGCGCCACCTTGGCCGGAATGGCTGCGAGCACGATCAGGAAGAGGAAGCGGGGGTTGGCGAAAGCGCGGAACTGGCCATGCACGGAGGCCGTGCGGCGCGGCCGATCGACAACCGGGCTCTCCAGGTATCGCGACGCCAGGAGCCCGGCCAGCAGCACGAAGCCGGCCGAGATCAGGAAGGTGACGCGGTAGCCGAGCCGGTCGGCGAGGACGGCGCCGATGGCCGAGCCGCAGATCACGGCCGTGGTGACGGCGGCGACGAAGACCGCCATGTTGCGGGCCCGGCCGCCGGCCCCTGCCCCGCCGCTGCCGGCCGTCAGATCGGCCAGATAGCCCTGGCAGGCGATGGTCACGAGCGCGTAGCCGACCGCGGAGAATGAGCGCCAGATCAGCATGTCGAAGACGGAGTACGCCAGCGCCGTGCCGACATAGCCGATCACCGCCGGCACCACGCCGACCAGGAAGATCGCACGGCTGCCGTAGCGCGCCACGAGGCTGCCACCGAACGGCGTGGCGATCGCCATGGCCGCCATGAAGACGATGATTGGCAGGCCAATGATGACCTGCGGCGTCAGCAGGACCGCAAGGCCCAGACCTTCGAGCAGGCGGCCGAACGGGCCCAGCTCCTCGACCGGCACGAGGATGCTCTCCGCGTAGAGCGGCAGGAAGGAGCGTGACAGCTCCTCGGCGAAAACGAAGAGGAAGAGCGTGAAGCGGGCATTGGCCCGGCTCTCGACCGGGCGGTCGCCATCCGCATCGACGCTCGGCCGGACCCGCCGGCGCAGCGCCTCGACCTCGCGCAGCAGGTCCTCGGGCACCCGGCGGAGGCCGGCAAGCTTGACCTCCAGCTCGGCCAGACGGGCCTGAATGCGACGCCCCGTCGCGTCCATGGCGCCGAGCAGGTGCCCGACCTCGTCGGCGGCACGACGGCGGGCGCCGCCCATCGACCACTCGCCTGCCATGGCTCGCGCCATGGCCCGGTCGATCAACCTGAGCGGCGTCGTCATGGTGCGGTCGATGACGAACACCAGAAGCTCGAAGGTGACCAGGAGTGAGACGACGAGCACGACGACGATGTCCCAGCGGATGTCGGCGATCTGCGCCTCGGCGAACCGCCGGTCCATGCCGACATGGACGTGAGCATAGGGACTTTCCGCGGCACCGACCCGGGCGGTCGTCCGCCTCGCGGTGTCATCCGTCGTGGTCTCGAGCGCCCGGCCGGCCGCCGGCTGAAGACTGGCCGTCGGCAAATTGCCGAGCTCGTCCGCGGCCGGGCCGACGACGGCGATCAGCCGGCCGTCGGCGTCGCCGATGGCGAGATAGACGAGGGCCGGATGCTCGCCGAGATAGGTTTCGAGGAAGGTATCGACGTCGCGCAGGTCGGCGGCGACGATGCCGAGGCGCGACGCCCGGTCCAGATCGCTGGCGAGGCGGGCGGCAATGAGCTCGGCATCCCGGTCGAACTCGGGCAGCAGCAGCTCGTCGAAGGCATTGAGCGCCCGCTGCGACACCCAGAGCGCCGACGCGACGAGGATCAGCAGCACGAGTACGAGAAGACCGCCGATCACCCGCCGCCCGGTGTCGCCGGCCAGCAGTGTCGGCGACGTGTCGACGAGCCCGGCACCCTCCAGGCGGCTGCTCATGACGGGTGTTCGGCCACCCGGAGCCGGTCGACTTCGGCCTCGAGCGTGGCGATCTCGGCCAGCGTCCGGGCGGCGGCGGCCGCAAGGGCCGTTTCGCGCGCCGCCTCTGGGGAGGCACCGCCGAGCGCTCGACCGAGTGATTCCGCGGCGCCCAGCAGCCGCTGCCGCACATCGCGCAGCAGACGGGTAGCGCCGAAGACCACGATCAGCATGCCCGCGACCAGCGCGCCGGCGACCGCCACCGCCAGGGTCCGAAGAATGGCGCGGTCGCGTTGCTGGCCGAGCAGCGTCGAGCGATAGACCGCGACACCACCCGCGACCAGGCCGAAGTCGTTGACGATCGGCCGGCTGGTGACGATCTCCAGGGGCGCCGGACCGGCGCTGCCGGGCGAGGCGAGCTGGGCGGCGACCCAATCCGGGTCGAGCCGGCCGGCCGCGTAGAGGATATCGGCCTCCGGATCGAAGACCTCGATCCGGGCAATGGCAGGGTCCAAGGCCAGCTGCCGGTCGAGGATCGCCCGGGCATTGTCGATCTGCCCGAGCGGCAGGCCGAGATTGAGATTCTGCTCGAAGACGTTCTTCAGGTCACGCGTGACGAACCGATAGCGCGAGTCCTCGAGACCCTGCATGACCTGGTTGAACTTGAGGAAGTTGAGGGCCGCGGTGACCAGGACCGAGAGCAGCAAGACCAGCGAAACCGCGAGGCTCAGGCGGTAGGCAACCGGCAGCACAGCTCCTCCCCCGTGTCGCCGGCGGCCCGGGACGGCGCCTCCGACGCACGCTTCTCGGCCGGCCGGTAGCCGGCGAGCAACCCCTCGTAGTCAGCGTAGTCGACCAGCTTCCAGCCGGCCAGACGAAACCGTTCGAAAGCCTCGCGATCCGGCAACCGATGGTAGTGACGGCGTGCCACGTCCTGGATCTCACCGGCGGGTCGCCGGCCCCGCGCGAGATCGGCACAGACTCCGAGCGCGGCGTCGACCCCCGGCAGATAGACGTGGCAGACATGCCAGATCAGCGAGCGGGCCGGCTGGACCGAGAGGTAACACCGCGTCACGACCGGGCCGGTGTCGATCCCCGCATCGACCCAGTGCAGGGTGCAGCCGAGCCGGTCGCGACCGTCGAGCAGCTGGTGGAACGGCGCGAAAAGCCCGGCATAGAGCGGCAGGTCGCCCGGGTGCAGGTTGAGCACCCCGAAACGCGGCACGGCGATCATGGCAGCCGGAAAGATGTGACTGAAGCGGATCGAGACGACGAGGTCCGGCGCCAGTTCCTCGAGCCGGGCACGCCAATGCGGTCGTCGCCAGTCGTCGATGATCTCGAGCGACGCCGCGTGGCGCCGTGCCAGGGCCGGGAACCCCAGGCGTTCGCCCTGGGCCTCAGGGCCGGCCCGCTCGACGAGCGGCAGCAGCCAGTCGTTCGGCAGGCGCCGCTCGAAGAAGCGGAGCGTGGCGAGATCCGGGTCGAGCAGTTCGGCCGGCCGGTCGACGTTCGAGAGCCACAGCGTCACCTGCGCATCGCCGAGGCCGGCGAGGAGACGATTGACGGCAATGTTGGCCGCCAGGTCGTTTTTCGCGCAGATCAGTATCCGCATGCCGCCCCATCCGCTCCACCCGGCGGGGATAACGCATCCGGTTGCGCAGGACCACCTTTGACAGGTCCGCTACCGGCTCAATCTCCAGTCGTTGGCGCCACCTCACCCTCTTCAATGCCCGGTTTTGGCGGGGCCGCAGGTGCAAACAGGCTTCGGTCGGGCTTCAGATCGAGCAGCGGCGTGCCGTCCAGGCAATCGAGGCCCCGCACCTCGAGGACCGCCCCGGCGACGGCGACCAGCCGCACGATCGACGTGCCGATCGGGTTGGGACGGACGGGCGAGCGGAGCGAGAACACGCCTCTCGTCCGGCCGTCGCTCGATGGGCTCTGAAGGACGATGTCGCGGCGTGAACGGTCGAGCCAGTAGAGCACCTCGAGCCGCTCGTGCCGGTCGATCTCCGCCAGCCCGGTCGTCCAGGGATCGAAGAGCTCGATCCGGCAGAGCGGGCCGTCCAGCCGCCCCTGGCGCGGGCAGCTGGCGCGCGTCGCCCACGGCGTGCGGATGCGGCCAATGAAGACGAGCCCGGCATCATCCGCCGCCGGCGGCTCGACCGCGACCTCGCCCGGGCGGAGGCTGTCCCCGGTGGTCATGAAGCTCAGCGATAGACCAGCGTCGGCACGAACATCGAGAGCGAGGGAATGAAGGTGACGAGGCCGAGGACGACGATCAGCGGCACGAGGAACGGCAGGGTTGCCCGCATGCAGACGTCGAACGGGATGTTGGTCACCTTGGCGAGCACGTAGAGGACCAGGCCGATAGGCGGCGTGAGCAGGCCGATCATCAGGTTGAGAACCATGATGACCCCGAAATGCACGGGATCGATGCCGATGCTGATGGCGACGGGCAGCAGCACGGGCACGAGGATGGTGATGGCGGCGATGGTCTCGAGAAAGCAGCCGGCCACCAGGAGGATGATGTTCAGGAGGATGAGGATGATGATCGGGTTGTCGGAGATCATCAGCACGAGCTCGGCGAAATGCTCGGTCACGCGGTTCGAGGTCAGGATCCAGGCGAAGATCGAGGCGCCGGCGACGATCAGCATGATCGAGGCGGTGGTCTCGATGGTCTCCATGCTGACCCTGACGAGACGCGCCGGTGTCAGCGTGTGGTAGACGAAGATGCCGAGGATCAGGGCCCAAAACACGGCGGCGATGGCGGCCTCGGTCGGCGTCACCATGCCGGAAAGGATGCCACCGACGATGATCACAGGCGTCATCAGCGAGAGGAACGCCTTCTGGGTGGCGCGCCAGAGGACGCAGAGGTCGAAGGCGGCGTCGCGCGGGTAGTTCCGCACCCGGGCATACCAGGCGATCATGACCATCAGCGAGCCTGCCATGAGCAGGCCGGGGATGAAGCCGGCGGCGAAGAGCTGGCCAATCGAGGCGTTCGCCATGACCCCATAGATGACCATGGGCAACGATGGCGGGATGATCGGCCCGATCGTCGAGCTTGCGGCCGTGACACCCACCGAGAAGCCGCGATCGTAGCCGGCGTCGCGCATCGCCTTGATCTCGATGGTGCCGAGGCCGCCGGCATCCGCCACGGCAGCGCCCGACATGCCGGCGAAGACCACCGAGGCGCCGACATTGACGTGGCCGAGCCCGCCCCGCATCCAGCCGACGAGGGCGCGTGCGAAGCCGAAGATGCGATTGGTGATGCCGGCCGAGTTCATCAGGTTGCCGGCGAGGATGAAGAACGGCACCGCGAGCAGCGGGAAGCTGTCGATGCCGTTCACCATGCGGTGCAGGACGACGACGTCGGGAACCGCACCCGAGACCAGCACGTAGACGAGTGACGAGCCGGCGAGCGCGAAGGCGACGGGCACGCCGATGCCGAGCAGGCCGAAGAAGGCGATGAAGAGGATGGCGATGTACAAGTGGTCGGCCCTCAGATGTCGCCTGGATAGGGGCTGTCACCCTGAAGGCGATGCAGCAGCGACTGCGCGGTGCGCAGGATCATGATGACGATGCCGATGAAGACGACCCAGTAGAGCCAGGACATCGAGAGGTCGATCACCGCCATCTTCTGCGGCGCCATCATGCCGATCATGCGCCAGCCGACCCAGCCGAGATAGGCAAGGAACAGGATGGTGACGGCATCGACGGTGATCATCAGCCAGCGCGACGCCGACCGGCTGAGCCTCGTGTGCAGGTACTCGACGGCGATATGCGCCCGCCGGCGGCAGACCATGCCACCGCCGACGAAGGTCGTGCCGATGAGGAAGTAGCGCGCTGCCTCCTCGGTCCAGCCAAAGGAATCGTTGAGGACGTAACGGGTGAAGAACTGCAGGAAGACGATGACGGTGAGGCCCCAGAAGACGAGGAAAGCCGGCCAGTCCTCGAGGCCGAACTCGCGCCAGTCGAACGGCGGGTCCGGCTTCTCCTCGAGATGAAAGCCGAAATCGTCGTTCCTCGGGGCCTCACCCTGCATCATCGGACTCCGCGATGCCGGCTTACTGGATCGCCTGCAGGCGGTCGAACTGCTCCTGCGACCAGGGCACGTCGTCGCCGACGAGATGCGGCTCGACAACGGCCTTGAAGAGCGAGCGGTCGACCTCGTTGACGGTGGCGCCGAGGTCGGCGAACCCGGTCACCAGCTCGGCCTCGGACGCATAGATCTCGTCGTTCGAGCGAATGGCCGCCTCCTGGAAGACCTCGTCGAAGATCACCTTGTCCTCGTCCGAGAGCGAGTTCCAGAGATTGCCCGAGATGATGGTGATCAGGCTCTCGGTGATGTGGCCGGTGAGGTTGATGACCGGCGTCGGCTCGTAGAACTTCTTCGCGAGGATGGTCGGCAGCGGGTTCTCCTGGGCGTCGACCGTGCCCTGCTGCAGCGCCAGATAGACCTCGGCGAAGGCGATCGGCGTCGGGTTGGCGCCGACGGCATTCGGGAAGAGCACGTAGAGCGGCGCATCCGGCACGCGGATCTTCAGGCCCGACATGTCCTCGGGCGTGTTGATCGGCGTCTTCGACGTCACGTGGCGCTCACCATAGTAGAGAATGGCCGAGACGTGGTGGCCGGTGGCGTCGACATAGCCCTGCTTCATCTCGTCCCAGAGATCGCTTTCGGCGTAGGCCTTCCAGTGGTCGACGTCGCGGAACATGTAGGGGGCCGAGGCGATGGTCAGCGGCTCGAACGAGCGGCCGGCGAAGTTCATGCCCGTGTAGATGATGTCGACCGTTCCCAGGGTCAGGCCCTGGTTGATGTCGGTCTCCTTGCCCAGCGACGAGGCCGGGAAGACCTCCATCGTGTAGCGGCCGTCGGTCCGCTCGGCGATCTGCTCCGCGGCCCACAGGGCAGCGGTATGGTAGGCTTCGCTGGTCTCGTAGACATGCGCGAACTTGAGCGCCTGCTGCGCCGAGGCGCTGCCGGCGAAGAGTGCCACGGCAGCGGCGACGGAAGCGCCGAGAGCCCGGCGCGACATGCTGATCATTGGATATGCCCCCTGATCGTGAACGTTTGGGCGCAGCTGCCCGCGCCCGGGTGGGCCTCTTCTAAAGGAGCGTTCGGGCCTTGGGTATCCCCGCCGTGCAGGCCCCGTGCGGCATGACTACTCGACGATCAGGCCCCGTTGCGTCGCGATCTGGCGGCTTTCACCGGAAAAATAGCGCAGCTCGTAGGTGCCGGCGTCGGCGGGTGCGACAATTGTCGCCGGATTGCCGTCAGCCGTGCGTACCGCTGTCCGCCATTTGGTCGGCGCACTGCCAGGCTCGGCCAGGGTGATCCGGTCACCCTCGCCGTCCGGCCCCGACCAGCCGACGGCAATGCTGCTGCCTGCGGTCACGCGCTCCGGCGCTTCCAGCGCGGCGGCGAGGGCCGCCACCTCGACCAGCCGCCGGCCGATCACCGGGCCGCCACCGTGCAGCAGGTAACGAAGCTCGTAGAGCCCGCCCTCGCCCGGTGCCACGAACTGAAGCGTCGAGCCCGGGCCGATCCGCTGGGCAAGCTCGCTGGTGCGCGCCGGCGCATCGGCAGGCACCAGCACGACCTCGTCGCGCGCGAGGAGCGGCCCCTCGACCTCGACGGCGAAGCCCTGACCCGGCGCCACGGTGTCGGGTGCGACGAGCGTGGCGGTCGTGGCCACGACCTCGATCTCGCGCTGGGCGACCACGCGCGGACCCTCGCGCAGGACATAGCGCAGCTCGTAGAGCCCCGGCTCCAGCGGCGCCTCGACCGAGAGCGGGCTGCCCTCGTTGACGTAGGTGTAGGTCAGGTACTGGCCGGGGCGCTGGCCCGGCTCGGCGATGGCGATGTAGTCGCGATCATAGCCCGGCCCGCTCCAGCTCACCTCGAGCGGATGACCGATGGCGACGCTGTCGCCAGCATCGAGCGTCACCGCCAGCGGCGTCACCTCGAGATCGCGCCGGGCGATCACGCGGGGCCCCTCACGCAGCACGTAGCGGATCTCGTAGAGCCCGGGATCGGGCGGCGCGGTCACGGCGAGCGGGCTGCCCTCGCTGACATAGGTGTAGTTCATATAGGCGCCGGGGTTCTGGTCCACCGACGCGATGCTGACGAAGTCGCGGTCATGGCCCGGACCGGTCCATGCGACGGCAACGTCGCTGGCGGCTGGCACCTCGAGCGGGGCATCGAGCGTGGCAGCAGCGGTCGCGACTTCAATTGTGCGCCGGGCGAGCACGCGGGGCCCCTCGTGCAGGACTTAGCGGACCTCGTAGAGCCCGGGATCGGCCGGGGCCGTCACCACGAGGGGGCTGCCGGCGTCGACATAGGTGTAGTTCACATAGGCGCCGGGGCTCTGGTCCGCCGCCGCGATGCTGACATAGTCGCGGTCATATGCCGGGCCCGTCCAGTCGATGCTGACCGGGCTTCCGGCCTGAACCACCTCGGGTGCTGTCAGCGATGCCGGGACGTCGACGACCTCGATCTCGAGGCGGGCCAGGACGGCATTGCTCGACTGCTCGACATAGCGGACCTCATAGAGACCTGGCTCGGCCGGGGCCGTCACGGCGAGCGGGCTGCCGGCCTCGGCATAGGTGTAGTTGATGTACTGACCGTCGCGCTGGTCCAGGCCGGCGATCGCGACATAGTCGCGTGGCGCCCCGGGACCGGTCCACGCGACCTCGATCGCGGCCGCCACGTCAACGCTCGGTGCTGCCGCGAGCGTCGCCTCGGGCAGGGCCTCCGGCTCCGGCTCGGGCTCGGGCGCCGGCGCGGGCGTCGGCTCCACGGGGGTGGCGATGGCGGCCTCCGCGACCTGGGCCAGCGCCTCGCGGAGCTCGCCGCTGTCCGCCGCCGTGCGGAAGAGGCCGCCGGTGTTGTCGGCAATGCAGCGCAACTGCGCCTGCTCCTCTGCCTCGGCGACGTCGAAGCCGACGACATGCGCAGTGAAGGCGACGCCGGCGGCAGCCAGCTCGGCAGCAACGGCACAAGGGTCGGCATCGCAGGTCTCGATGCCGTCCGAGAGCAGCACGACCGTCGCCGGCACGTCCCGGTAGCGCAGGAGCTCGGCTGCCTGACGGACAGCATCGGTGAGCGGGGTCTTGCCGCGCGGCACGAGGCTCTCGACCTTCGCGACGAAGGCCGTCGGATCGACCGGGCCGGGTTGCACCACGACCTCGATGTCGCCGCAGTCGCCCTCACGGCGATGGCCGTAGGCGACGAGGCCCAGCGGCTCGGCCGGGTCCCAGTCGGCGACCAGCTCGCCCATGACCTCGCGCGCGATCTCGATCTTGTGGCGACCCTCGACCTGGCCCCACATGCTGTTCGATGCATCGTAGACGATGATGACGTCCGCCCGCGCGGCCACCGTTGCGCAACCCGCTAGCGCCAGCCCGATCAACCATGCCCGCATCGCCAGCTCCCCTGTTCGCGTTTTGCGGGAACCTAGGAGCCTGTCCGGGAAATGGCTACCGCCTGCACGCGCCATTCCTGGCTTTGGGCAAGGAGATCGGCCCGCCGCGATGCGGGGCCATCGGCAGGGCCGGTCGACGTGGCCCAAAGCCAGGAATGGCGCGCCCGTCGGGTCGCTCTCTGGCGGACGAGGGCCGCGTCGCACCGCCTTGCCGATGCATTGGCATCGCCTTCGCCGCCGCTCCTTGCCCTCGCCCGCCAGAGAGCGATGCAGGCGGTGGCCACTTCCCGGACAGGCTCCTGGTCGGACCGTCGGGCGATTGACAAGCGCGGAAGGGGTTGGGCATTGTGCGCCGCCGCATTGCGGAAACACCCCGGATCACACCAGCGGAACTGATCGGTACCATGGCATCGGTAGTAGAGCACGCCCAGGACATCGCCTCGGGCGGCATCGTCATCACCCTTCCCGACGGCAGCGAGCGTCGGTTCGGGGCGACGACGACCGGCGCCGAGATCGCGGGTTCGATCGCCAAAAGCCTCGCCAAGCAGGCGCTCGCCGTCGAGGTCGACGGCGTCCTGCGCGATCTCGACTGGCCGATCGGGGCCGATGCCCGGGTGCGGATCGTCACCGGCCGTGACCCCGAGTCGCTGGCGCTCATCCGTCACGACTGCGCGCATGTCATGGCTGAAGCTGTGCAGGACCTGTTCCCGGGCACGCAGGTGACGATCGGCCCGCCGATCGAGAACGGCTTCTATTACGACTTCGCGCGGAACGAGCCGTTCCATCCCGAGGACCTCGAGCGAATCGAGGCGCGGATGGCCGAGATCGTGAAGGCCGACAAGCCGTTCCGACGCGAGGAGGTGAGCCGGGCGGAGGCACATCGCCGGTTCGAGGCGATGGGCGAGCGCTACAAGCTCGAGCTGCTCGAGGCCATCCCCGAGGGCGAGCCGGTCACGCTCTATCACCAGGGCGAGTGGTTCGATCTCTGTCGTGGCCCCCATGCCCCGTCGACCGGCCGCATCGGCGCCTTCAAGCTGATGAAGATCGCCGGTGCCTACTGGCGGGGCGACGCGAGGAATGCGCAGCTCCAGCGGATCTACGGCACCGCCTTCGCCAGCCAGAAGGAGCTCGATGCCCATCTGCATCAGCTTGCCGAGGCCGAGCGCCGGGACCACCGGCGCCTCGGACGCGAGATGGGCCTCTTCCACATCCAGGAGGAGGCGACCGGCTCCGTCTTCTGGCATCCCAAGGGCTGGCGCGTCTGGCAGCAGGTCGAGAGCTACCTGAGGCGTCGGCTCGATGCTGCCGGCTACCAGGAGGTGAAGACCCCGCAGCTCGTCGATCGGGTCCTTTGGGAACGCTCGGGGCACTGGGAGAAGTTCCGCGAGCACATGTTCACGCTCGACGCCGACGAGCGCGTACTGGCTCTCAAGCCGATGAACTGCCCGTGCCACGTGCAGATCTTCAATCAGGCGCTGAAGAGCTATCGCGAGCTGCCGCTGCGCATGTCCGAGTTCGGCGCCTGCCACCGCAACGAGCCGTCGGGTGCGCTCCACGGCATCATGCGGGTGCGGGCCTTCACCCAGGACGATGCCCACATCTTCTGCACCGAGGACCAGATCACGTCCGAGAGCGTCGCCTTCTGCGAGCTCCTGCAGCAGATCTATGCCGATTTCGGCTTCACCGACATCAGCGTGAAGTTCTCCGACCGCCCTCCCGTCCGCGCCGGCGAGGACGCGACCTGGGACCGGGCCGAGCAGGCCCTCCGGGACGCCACCGATGCGGCCGGTCTCGAAACGGTGCTGAATCCGGGCGAGGGTGCCTTCTATGGCCCGAAGCTGGAGTTCGTCCTGCGCGACGCCATTGGCCGCGACTGGCAGTGTGGCACGCTGCAGGTCGACTTCGTCCTGCCCGAGCGGCTGGACGCGACCTATGTCGGCGCCGACGGTGCCCGCCACCGCCCGGTCATGCTGCATCGCGCCATCCTGGGTTCGATGGAACGCTTCCTCGGCATCCTGATCGAGCACCATGCGGGCCGCCTGCCGCTCTGGCTCGCCCCGGTCCAGATCGTGGTGGCGACCGTGACCAACGATGCCGACGCCTATGCCCTGGAGGTCGCGGCAGCGCTGGAGAGCGCCGGCCTGCGCGTCGACTGCGACACCCGCAGCGACAAGATCTCCTACAAGGTGCGCGAGCATTCGCTCGCCAAGGTGCCACTGATCATGGCGGTGGGCGGACGCGAGGCGACGGAGCGTTCGGTCAGCCTGCGCCGGCTGGGCAGCCAGGCGCAGGAGGCGCTTTCGCTTGACGCCGCGATTGCCATGTGTCAGCGAGAATCCGCTGCTCCCGACCGGCAAACCTGAGAAGGCGCCGGCGAGCAGCAGACGGCCGAAGGCCGGGCGACCATTGGTTGTCCGGTCACTTCGGCTTATCTAAACGAGCGAGGATGAAACATTGGAGGTCGATCACGGCTGATGGCAGCAAATCCCAAAGGCGACGAACACCGCATCAACGACCGCATCGAGGCCCGTGAGGTCCGGTTGGTCGATCAAGACGGTGGAATGGTGGGGGTCGTGGCAATCCGTGACGCTCTCATCCGCGCCGAAGACGTGGGGCTCGATCTGGTCGAGATCTCACCCAACGCCTCGCCTCCCGTCTGCAAGATCCTCGACTACGGCAAGTTCAAGTACGAGGCGCAGAAGAAGGCCAACGCTGCCCGCAAGAAGCAGCGCGTCATCGAGGTCAAGGAAATCAAGATGCGGCCATCGATCGATGACAATGACTACTCGATCAAGATGAAAAAGGTGCGCGAGTTCCTGGACGAGGGCGACAAGGTCAAGGTGACCATGCGCTTTCGCGGGCGCGAGATGGCGCACCAGCATCTGGCGATGAACATCCTCGAGAAGGTGCGCGAGGACATGGCGGACCTCGCCAAGATCGAGCAGTTTCCGAAGCTCGAGGGCCGCCAGATGATCATGGTGATGGCCCCGATCAAGTGACGGCGCCACAGGCTGCCCGGCTTCGGGCCCTGCGCGAGGCGCTCGCCGGTGTCGGCGTGGATGGGTTCATCCTGCAACGCACGGACCAGCATGGCAGCGAGTATCTGCCGGCGGCGGAGCAGCGCCTCGCCTGGCTCACGGGCTTCTCCGGCTCGGCGGGCCAGGCGATCGTCCTGCCCGAAGCCGCGGCCGTCTTCACCGATGGCCGCTACACCGTGCAGATCGGCATCGAGGTCGATGCCGATCTGTTCGAGCGCTGCAATTCCGGCGAGGTGCCACCCACGCGGTGGCTGGCGGAGCGGCTGCAGTCCGGCATGCGGCTCGGCTACGATGCGAGGCTGATCCGCAAGGCGGAGCGCGAGAACCTGATTCGGCTCTGCCGGGGCCGCGGGGCCGAGCTCGTCGCCCTGGGGTCGAACCCGATCGACGGAATCTGGACGGACCGACCACCGCCGCCAGTGGCGCCGGTCGTCGCGCACGAGAAGAGCCGGGCCGGCGAATCGAGCGTCGCCAAGCGCCAGCGAATGGGCGAGGCCGTGGCCAAACGCGGCGCCGACTGGCTGCTGGTTACCGCCGCCGACAGCATCGCCTGGCTCCTGAACGTCCGCGGCGGCGACGTGCCCTACAACCCGCTCTGCCTCAGCCACCTGCTGCTCGGGGCCGACGGCACCGCACGGTGGTTCGTCGACCCCGCCAAGCTCGAGGGCGGCCCGAGGCTGGACAATGCCGTCGCCGTTGAGGCCTACGGCGCCCTGGACGAGGCCCTTGTCGATCTCGGACGATCCGCTGCCCGGGTGCTCGTCGACCCGGCGATGAATGCGGCCGGCTTCGCCGATATCCTGGCCGAAGCCGGTGCCCGGGTCGTCGAGGGCCAGGATCCGATCACGCTCGCGAAGGCGCGCAAGAACCTGACCGAGATCCAGGGAGCCCTGGAGGCCCAACGTCGTGATGGTGCCGCGGTGGTACGCTTCCTGGCGTGGCTGGACGGCCTGGAGCACGACCACGCCATCGACGAGGCGGCGGCCGCGGAACGGCTCGAGGCCGAACGAGCCAGGGACCCGCTCTACCGTGGCCCGAGCTTCGAGACGATCTCGGCGCACGGCCCCAATGCAGCGCTTCCGCACTACCGCGTCACCCCGGAGACCAACCGGAAGCTGACGGCCGGCACCGTCTATCTCGTCGACTCCGGCGGCCAGTATCTCGACGGCACGACCGACATCACCCGCACCGTCGCCCTCGGCCAGCCGACGGCCGACGTGCAGGAGCGTTTCACCCTCGTCCTCAAGGGTCATATCGCCCTGGCCGAAGCGATCTTTCCCGCCGGCACGAGCGGCAGCCAGCTGGACACGCTGGCGCGGCTCGCCCTCTGGCGCCGCGGCCTCGATTTCGACCACGGCACGGGCCACGGCATCGGCAGCTATCTCTGCGTCCACGAGGGCCCGCAGCGGATCGCCAAGCGCGGCGGCGACACGCCGCTCGAGACCGGCATGATCGTCTCGAACGAGCCCGGCTATTACGAGCCCGGCGAGTACGGGATCCGCACCGAGAACCTCATCCTCGTCGAGGAGGCGCCGGCCGCCGAGGGCGGCGACCGCCGGCTCCTGCATTTTCGCACGCTGACCCTGGCGCCGATCGATCGCCGGCTGATCGACCCGCATCTGCTCACCGAGCCCGAGCGACGCTGGCTCGATACCTATCATGCGCGGGTCCGGGACGAGCTTGGTCCCCTGCTCGAAGGCACCGATCGCGCCTGGCTGGAACAGGCGACCGCACCACTCTGAACGGCCGGCGATTTACGGCCGGGCCGTTGAGGCATATCAATGCGCGGCTGCGGCCACCCGGCAGGATCGCCGCGGATCGAGATCTTAGACGTATCCATCAGCCCGGCAGGAGCTCGATGAGCGAGGCAGTTTCCGTCGAGGACGTGCGGTCCCGGCAAGAGCAGCGGAGCTCGCCGCTCTACCAGGGGCGCGTCGAGGTCTATGCCAAGGCCGTCAGGGGCCGCTTTAGGACGATCAAGTGGGCGGCCCTCGCCGCCTTGCTCGCGATCTACTACCTCGCCCCCTGGCTCCGCTTCGACCGCGGCGCCGATGCCCCCGACCAGGCCATCCTCGTCGACATGGCGGGCCGCCGCCTCTACTTCTTCTGGCTCGAGATCTGGCCGCAGGAGGTCTATTTCCTCACCGGCATCCTCGTGCTGGCCTCGTTCGGCCTCTTCTTCGCCACCGCCCTCTTCGGTCGCATCTGGTGCGGCTTCGCCTGCCCGCAGACGGTCTGGACCGACCTCTTCATGGCGGTCGAACGCTTCATCGAGGGCGACCGCAACGAGCGGATGCGCTTCGACAAGCAGCCCTGGAGCGCCGCCAAATGGCGCAAGCGGATTACCAAGCACGCGGTCTGGCTCCTGATCGCGTTCCTGACCGGCGGCGCCTGGATCCTCTATTTCAACGATGCGCCGACCATGTTCGGCCAATTCTTCACCGGCCAGGCCGGTGCAGCCGTCTACTTCTTCACCTTCCTGTTCACGGCGACGACCTACCTGCTCGCCGGCTTGGCCCGCGAGCAGGTCTGCACCTACATGTGCCCTTGGCCGCGCATCCAGGGCGCGCTGGTCGACCAGGACACCATGGCGGTGACCTACGAGGCCTGGCGTGGCGAGCCGCGCGGCAAGCACAAGAAGGGCCAGAGCTGGGACGGCCGGGGGGATTGCGTCGACTGCAAGCAGTGCGTCGCCGTCTGCCCGATGGGCATCGACATCCGCGACGGGTTCCAGCTCGAATGCATCGGCTGCGGCCTCTGCATCGATGCCTGCAACGAGGTCATGGCCAAGGTCGACCGGCCACCCAACCTGATCGCCTATGACAGCGAGCGAAACCAGGAGCTGAGAGCCGCAGGCCAGCCCGAGCGCTATCGGATCGTCCGGCCGCGCACGATCCTCTACACGGCGATCATCGGTGCTGTGGCGCTGGTCATGCTGGGTGCGCTCGCCCTGCGCTCGTCCACCGATGTCAATGTCATCCCCGAGCGCAACCCGCTCTTCGTGACGATGGCCGACGGCAGCATTCGCAACGGCTACCAGATCAAGATCCTGAACAAGGAGCGGGCGGACCGCACCTACACGCTGGCGCTGGCCGACCCCTTGCCGGATGCGGTCTTCAGCACGCCGAACGGGGCAAGCGGCACCTCCCTCGAGCTCGCCGCCGGGTCCGACGACGTCGCCACCCATCGTGTCTTCCTGGCCTTGCCGCGCGCGGCATTGACCGAGGCCTCGACGCCGATCACGCTGGTCCTGACCGACGATGTGACGGGCGAGGCGCGTCGCTTCTCGACGGTCTTCCGGGGGCCCGACGAATGAGCGTCGACTTGAACGGCCCCGCGAGGCGGCAGCGCCCGGGCTGGTACATTCCCTGGATCCTGGTCGCCGGTTTCGGCGTGGTGCTCGCCGTCAACCTGGCCATGATCTGGATCGCCATGAGCACCTGGACCGGCATCTCGACCAATCGCGCCTATGACAAGGGCATCACATACAACCGCAATCTCGACGCCGCGGAGCGTCAGGCCGCCCTGGGCTGGCAGGCTGCCATCGAGACGACCCAGGCCACTGGCCTCGCCGGCTCGATCTCAGTCCAACTGTTGGACGCCCAGGGTCAGCCACTCGAGCGCATTGATGTCCGGGCGGATTTCGAGCGGCCGACGCATCAGGGCTACGACTTCGGCCTCGTCCTCGAGCGCACCGGGCCCGGGACCTACGCGGCATCGTTCACCGCCCCCCTCGCCGGGCTCTGGGATGTGCGGGTGATCGCCACGCGCGAGGGCGACCGACTGGTCGCCACCGAGCGCCTGATGCTGCACTGAAGCCATGGTCGCGCACGCGGCGCATTCCGGTCGACCGGGTGCTGCAGACGACGGCGCTGCGGGATCGACCGACGTTACCGGCTTCATCAGGATCGATCCAGCGAGCGCCACCGCCTCCCTGCAGCTCATGGTGGAGGGCGTGCATTGCGGTGGCTGCGTGCGGCGGATCGAGCGGGCGCTCGGGGCCGAACCCGACGTTCGCACCGGTCGCCTGAACCTGACGACGCGGCGGCTCACCCTCGCCTGGGAGGGTCCGCCGTCACGCGGCAACGAGCTCGTCGCGAAGATCGAGGGGCTCGGCTACCCGGTCGTGCCGTTCGACCCGGAGAGCCTCGCCGTCACCGACAACCGGACGGAGCGCGACCTGCTCCGCTGCATGGCGGTCGCCGGCTTCGCCGCCAGCAACGTGATGCTGCTCGCGGTCTCTGTCTGGGCCGGCCATTTCTCCGGAATGGGGGACGCGACGCGCGACTTCCTCCACTGGATGCAGGCGGTGATCGTTCTGCCATCGCTGGCCTACGCCGGGCGACCCTTCTTCCGCTCGGCGCTCACGGCACTCCGCGCCGGCCATGCCAACATGGACGTGCCGATCTCGCTGGCCCTCGTGCTCGCCCCGGCGATGAGCCTGCTCGAGACGATACAGGGCGGTGAGCACGCCTATTTCGACAGCGCCATCATGCTGCTCTTCTTCCTGCTGATCGGCCGCTATCTCGACAGCCGGGCGCGCGGCGTGGCGCGCTCCGCCGTCGAACGGTTGATGACGCTGCGCGCCACGGCGGTCACCTTGCTCTTGCCGGACGGCCAGACGCGCAGCTGCCGGCCGGAGCAGCTCGAGGCCGGCCAGACCGTGCTTGTCGCCGTGGGCGAGCGCATCGGTGTCGACGGCGCCGTCCGCGCCGGAGAGAGCGAGGTCGACACGAGCGCCATCACCGGCGAGACCCTGCCGGCCGTTGCCACTCCCGGCACGCGCGTCTTCGCCGGCACGATCAATCTCGCCGCCCCGATCGAGATTACGGTGCGCTCGGTCGGCGAGGGCACGCTGCTCGCCGAGATCGTCAAGCTGATGGAGCTCGCCGAGCAGAAGCGCGGCCGCTTCGTCGCCCTGGCCGACCGCATTGCCCGCGCCTATTCGCCCGTCGTGCACCTGCTCGCCGCACTCACCTTCCTCGGCTGGTGGCTGGCCATGGGCGCCGCATGGCAGGTGGCGCTGCTCAACGCCGTCGCCGTCCTGATCATCACCTGTCCTTGCGCGCTAGGCCTTGCCGTGCCGGCGGTGCAGGTGCTGGCCAGCGGCCGGCTGATGCGGCGCGGCGTGCTGCTCAAGTCCGCGACCGCCCTCGAGCGGCTCGCCGAGGTGGACACCGTCGTGTTCGACAAGACCGGCACCCTGACCGAGGGCGACCTCGTCCTCGTCGAGGGCAACGACGAGCCGGACCTCCTGGCGCAGGCCGCGTCCGTCGCCCGGAGCTCGCGTCACCCGCTCGCCCGCGCCCTCGCCCGGGCCTGCCCCGGTGCTCGTGCCGCCGCGGGCGTCGAGGAGCTGCCGGGGCTCGGCCTCAGGCTCACCACCGAGGCGGGCGAGCTCCGTCTCGGTCGCCGCAGCTGGGCAGCGCCCGGGATCGCGGACGACACGAACCCCGGCACCGAGCTCTGGCTGTCCTTGCCAGGTCGGGCGCCGCATCGCTTCGCCTTTCGGGACAGTCCGCGCGCCGATGCCGCAACGACCATCCGGGCCCTCCAGGCACGCGGAATCGAGGTGCAGCTCCTCTCCGGCGATCGTCCGGGGCCGGTCGAGGCGCTGGCCGCCGAGCTCGGCATCAGGGCCTGGCACGCCAGCTGCCGGCCGGACGAGAAGGTGGCGCATCTGGCCGATCTGGCCGTGGCGGGACGCAAGGTGATGATGGTAGGCGACGGGCTGAACGACGCACCGGCGCTCGCTGCCGCCCACGTCTCGCTGTCGCCGTCGACGGCCGTCGACATCAGCCAGACCGCGGCCGACGCCGTCTTTCAGGGGCGGCTCCTGGCACCGGTCGTGCTCATCCTCGAGATCGCCGGGCAGAGCCGCCGGCTAGTCAAGCAGAACCTCGGCCTCGCCTTCGGCTACAACGTGCTGGCGGTGCCGCTCGCCGTGCTGGGCTTCGTCACGCCGCTCATCGCGGCGATCTGCATGTCGGCGAGCTCGCTCGTCGTCGTCGGCAACTCACTCCGCCTGAACCGGAAATAGCACGGCGGCCGGGAGGGCCGCCTCGTCAGGCGTCGGTCGTGCGGCGCAGCACCCGCTCGGGCGTGGTTGCCTGGTGCACGAAGACGACGATGATGGCGATGCCGAAAAGGAAGATCATCACGCCGAAGAAGCCGAACATCGTGTCGGCCGCCCGGCTCATGATGATCAGGCCGAGGAGGGCGAGCACGCCCATTGCAATGCCCCCAAGCCAGCGCCCCAGATCCGTCATTCCGTTATCCTCACGAAGTCGGGTCTTAGGCCTCAGGCGTCGTCGAACTCGACGATGTCGCGATAGGCATGCCATGTCGCATGGCCGATCAGCGGCAGCGTCACGATCAGCCCGAGATAGAGCGTGACCAGCCCCGCCATCATGAAGACCACGATCAGCCCGCCCCAGAAGAGCAGCGGCATCGGGTTGGCCTGAACGGCCCGCACGCTCGTGGCGATCGCCTCGATGACGTTGGCAGCGGGCCGGTCGAGCAGCAGCGGGATCGAGACGACGCTGATCGAGAAGGCGACGAGCGCCAGCACGCCACCGACGGCTGAGCCGATGATCAGGAAGGGCCAGCTGTCGGTCGACAGGAACGTCGCGACGAAGAGATTGTGGAAGTCCGGCGGCTCCATGCCGAAATAGAGGAAGAAGAGCAGAGCCGCGGTCCGCGCCCAGAAGAACATGAGGAGCAGGAGCGCCATGCCCATGAGCCCCATCTGGCTCGGATTGCGGTTGAAGGCGCCGAGCGCGTCGGCGAGGCCAGTCGGCAGGCCCTGCTCGCTCCGGCGACTGGCCTCGTAGAGGCCGACCGCCAGGATCGGGCCGACGATCAGGAAGCCGGCCATGATCGGCAGCACCAGATAGGGCATGTCGAAGGCGAACAGCCCCCAGGTGATCAGGTAGCCCGTCACCGCCGCGAGCGAGCCATAGACGAAGCTCACGCCGGGCGTCTTCAGGCAGTCCTGCCAGCCCTTGCGCAGCCAAGTCCAGGGCTGGTCCATCTCCAGCTTGCGAACCCGCACCGTCGGCTGTGCGAACACCGGAATGGCGTCGGCCATCGTCGTCACTCCCAGATCATTCCAGCCACCAAGATGGCCCGGATCGAAAGAAGCCCTGCAGCCCACTTTACACAAGGCCGACAGGGCCGGCCACCATCGCCGAAGCGCAACGTGACGTTCCTGCAACGCAAACGCGGTTGCACAATCAGTGGCTTCGTAGTGCAAGGGTGATAACCGGCTCTTGACTTGGATCAATGTCGGGTCACTGCTGTACGGGCAATCCCTGCAGCGCAGCACGGGCCGCATCGTCCACCAACGGCAGGGGGGACGCGGCAAACGGGAGAACGACATGGCAGCGGTGATGACGGCCCCGGTTGGCCGTGCCCAGAGCGCCTATGACGAGGACGTGGTCCGGCTCTTCACGCTGGCGACGGTCTTCTGGGGTATCGTCGGTTTCCTCGTGGGCGTCGTCATCGCCTTCCAGCTCGCCTATCCCGTGCTCAACCTCGATCTCGAGTGGACCAGCTTCGGCCGCCTGCGGCCGCTGCACACCTCGGCCGTGATCTTCGCCTTCGGCGGCAACGCCTTGCTCGGCACTTCGCTCTACGTGGTTCAGCGCACCTGCCGGACCAGCCTGTTCGGCGGACCGCTGCTCGCGAACTTCGTCTTCTGGGGATATCAGCTCTTCATCGTGCTCGCCGCCACCGGCTACGTCATGGGCGTCACCCAGAGCCGCGAGTACGCCGAGCCGGAGTGGTATGTCGATCTCTGGCTGACGGTGGTCTGGGTCGCCTACCTCGTCATCTTCATGGGGACGCTGCTCAAGCGGAAAGAGCCGCATATCTACGTCGCCAACTGGTTCTACCTCGCCTTCATCATCACCATCGCGATGCTGCACATCGTCAACAATCTGGCGGTGCCGGTCACGTTCTTCGGAATCAAGAGCTACTCGCTCTTCGCCGGCGTGCAGGATGCGCTGACCCAGTGGTGGTACGGCCACAACGCCGTCGGCTTCTTCCTCACCGCCGGGTTCCTCGGCATGATGTACTACTTCGTGCCGAAGCAGGCGAACCGGCCGGTCTATTCCTACCGGCTCTCGATCATCCACTTCTGGGCCCTGATCTTCCTCTACATCTGGGCCGGCCCGCACCACCTGCACTACACGGCGCTGCCCGACTGGGCGCAGGTGCTCGGCATGACCTTCTCGATCATGCTCTGGATGCCGTCCTGGGGCGGCATGATCAACGGCCTGATGACGCTCTCCGGTGCCTGGGACAAGCTGCGCACCGACCCGGTCCTGCGCTTCCTCGTGGTCTCGGTCGCCTTCTACGGCATGAGCACCTTCGAGGGTCCGCTGATGTCAATCCGCCAGGTCAACGCGCTCTCGCACTACACCGACTGGACCATCGGCCACGTGCATTCGGGGGCACTCGGCTGGGTCGCGTTCATCAGCTTCGGGGCCGTCTACTATCTGGTGCCGCGCCTCTGGCAGGCGCAGCGGCTCTACTCGCTCCGCCTCGTCGAGTGGCACTTCTGGATCGCGACCCTCGGCATCGTCCTCTATATCACGGCGATGTGGGTCTCGGGCATCATGCAGGGCCTGATGTGGCGGTCCTATGACAGCCTCGGCTTCCTGCAGTACTCGTTCGTCGAGACGGTCGCGGCCATGCACCCCTATTACGTGATCCGCGCCTTCGGCGGCGTTCTCTTCCTCAGCGGTGCGCTCATCATGGCCTACAACCTGATCCGGACCATGCGCCGCGAGATCAGGGTCGAGGAAGAGCCCGGGCGGATCGTGGCGGCACCCGTGCCCGCCCCGGCCGAATAAGGAGCGCCCCGATGAACCTGATCAAGCATCACGGCAAGATCGAGACGCGTGCCTCCGTTCTCGCCATTCTCATCCTGATCACCGTCTCGATCGGCGGGCTCGTCGAGATCGTCCCCCTGTTCAAGATCGAATCGACGATCGAGAAGGTCGAGGGGGTGCGCCCCTACTCGCCGCTCGAGCAGGTGGGCCGCAACATCTACATCCGTGAAGGCTGCTACAACTGCCACAGCCAGATGATCCGGCCGTTCCGTGACGAGGCCGAGCGCTATGGCCACTACAGCCTCGCGGCGGAGAGCATGTACGACCACCCCTTCCAGTGGGGCAGCAAGCGCACTGGCCCCGATCTCGCGAGGGTCGGCGGCAAGTACTCGAACGACTGGCACGTCGCGCACATGGTCGATCCCCGGGCCGTCGTGCCGGAGAGCATCATGCCCGGCTATCATTTCCTCCTCGAGCGCGAGGTCGGCTACGGCGACATCGCGGAGCATCTGCGCACGCTCGGCATGGTCGGCGTGCCCTATACGGAGGAGATGATCGAGAGTGCCGCCGCCGACCTGCACGACCAGGCGATGCCCGATGCCGATTATGACGGCCTGCTCGCCCGCTATCCGAAGGCCGTCGTCGGCGACCTCGACGGCCAGCCCGATCGCGTGACCGAGATGGATGCGGTCGTCGCCTACCTGCAGATCCTCGGCCGGATGGTGGACTTCACCGACATCCGCACCGAAGACATCCTGCAGTAGCGCCGAAAAGGCGGAGCGCGTGATCGACAAGCTGGCCGAATGGGCGAACGCCGTGTGGGGCCTCTGGCTGATGCTGATCTTCTTCGGCATCGTCGCCTGGGTGTTCTGGCCCGGCCGGAAAAAGACGATGGAAGAGCACGCCCGCATCCCGTTCGAAGGCCCGCCCGACGACCTGCCCGGTGAGAAGGAGAAGACGAATGGCGACCGTTGAGAGGGACGAGGTCACCGGGGTCGATACCACCGGCCACGAGTGGGACGGGATCAGGGAGCTCAACAACCCGCTGCCCAGGTGGTGGCTCTATGTCTTCTACGCCAGCATCGCCTTCTCGGTGCTCTGGTGGATCCTCTTCCCGGCCTGGCCCAGCTCAACAGGCTACACGCCTGGCCTGCTCGGCTCGAACCAGCGCGTCGAGCTGGACACGCGGCTGGCGGAGGCGCGGGCGGCTCAGGCCGTGTTCCTCGAGCGGATCGCCGCGGCGGACGCGGCCGAGGTCGCCGCCGATCCCGAGCTTTTGCAGTTCGCCATGGCCGGCGGCGAGCGTCACTTCAAGGACAACTGCGCCGGCTGCCACGGGCTCGGCGGCGCCGGCCAGCTACACTACCCGACCCTCGCCGACGACGCCTGGATCTGGGGTGGCTCGCTCGATGCGATCCAGCAGACCATCCGCCACGGCATCCGCAACGAGGACGATCCCGACGCGCGCTTCGGCATGATGCCGGCCTTCGGCGACGGCATCCTGAGCCGCGACGAGGTCACCCAGGTGACGCAGTACGTGCTGGCGCTCGGCGGCCAGGACCACGACGCCGGCCTGGCTGCCTCGGGCCAGGAGCTCTTCGAGCTCAACTGTGCCGCCTGCCATGGCGAGGGCGGTGATGGCATCCGCGACCTGGGCGCCCCCAATCTGACCGATGCCGTCTGGCTCTACGGCAATTCGCCCGCAGAAATCGCGACCCAGATTGCGCGGCCGCAGCATGGTGTCATGCCCGCCTGGCAGGGCCGGTTGCCCGAGGAGGTCATCACCATGCTCACCGTCTACGTCCACAATCTCGGCGGCGGCGAGTAGGCGAGCCGGGTCAGCCGGCCGGCGGTCCGAGGGAACGCGGCACGGCGAAAAGCGCCAGGCAGGCAAGCAGCAGGAGCCCACCTGAGACGGCGAGGACGCCGAGGCCCAGGTGCTCGATGGCCAGCGCCATGAGAAAGGGTGCCGCGGCCTGCCCGAAACGCGAGGGCGCCGTGAGCAGGCCCTCGTAACGGCTCCGCATCGCGCGCGCGTCCTCCCGGACAGACTTGACCTTCGGAGCGGCCGCACGCAGTGCGGCGAGGTCGACGATCTGGCTCTTCGAGATCACCTTGACCAGCTCCCAGCGCTTGGTCTTGGACTTCGGCGGGCACTCGATGATCTCCACCGTGTCGCCCTCGTGCGACTCGTTGTTCTCGTCGTGCACGTGGCACACCGTGCGGCGCTTGATGATCTTG
>JAUIID010000058.1 GCA_030431615.1 Alphaproteobacteria bacterium | reverse complement strand
TCGCCGCCACCCTCGCGGCCAATGCCGGCCTCTGGAACCGCTACCCGCCGCCGGCCGGCACGCCGGCCTTCCGCGCCGCGGCGACCCGCTGGCTGGAGCGCCGTTTCGCCCTGCCCCAGGGCTGGCTCGAGCCCGACCGCCACGTCCTGCCGGTGGCCGGCACGAAGGAGGCGCTCTTCCTCGTCGCCACGGCGGCGACCGATCCGGACGGGCCGGGCCGGCGGCCTGCGGTCCTCGTCCCGAACCCGCTCTACTCGGTCTATCTCGGTGCCGCCGTGCTCGCCGGGGCGGAGCCGGTGCTCATGCCGGCGAGCGCCTCGACCGGCTTCCTGCCCGATCTCGATGCCGTCGTGGAGGCCGACCTGGCGCGGGCCACCGTCTGCTACATCTGCTCGCCGGCCAACCCGCAGGGCATGGTGGCCGACCGTGCCTACCTGGCCAGGGCGCTCGACCTCGCCCGCCGCTACGACTTCATCCTGGTCGTCGACGAATGCTACGCCGAGATCTACGACCGGGAGGCGCCACCGAGCGCGCTCGAGGTGGCCGCTGCCGGTGGCGGGTCGCTCGATCACCTCGTCGTCATGCACTCGCTCAGCAAGCGGTCGAGCGCTGCCGGGCTGCGCAGCGGCTTCATCGCGGGCGATCCCGATTTCCTCGGCCAGTTCCTCCGCCTGCGCGCCTATGGTGCCGCCGTGCAGCCCATGCCCGTGCTGGCCGCGGCGGCAGCGCTCTGGGACGACGACGCGCATGTCGAGGCGAACCGCCGCGCCTATCGGGCGAAGTTCGATCTGGCGGAGGCAGCCCTCGCCGGCCGGGCCGGCTTCTACCGCCCCCCTGGCGGCTTCTTCCTCTGGCTAGATGTCGGCGACGGCGAGGCGGCCGCCGTCGAGCTCTGGCGCCAGGCCCATGTCAGGGTCCTGCCGGGCGCCTACCTGACGGCCCGGGGCGACGCGAGCGAGCCCGCGCCGGATGCCGCCACAGACCCGGGCACGCGCTACGTGCGCGTCGCCCTCGTTCACGAGCCCGAAGTGCTGGGCCCGGCCCTGGACCGGCTCCGGGCCGTGATTGCCTGATACGACGACCGCAGCGACAGAGAGAACCGCGCGCATGGCTACATCCTACTTCGATAGCGACGAGCGGACCCCGTTGGGCGACTGGCTGAGGGGCTTCGGCCGGCGCACCACCGGTCTCGTGCTGCTGGGGCTCGCCGGGTATCTCGCCCTGGCACTGTTCGGTTTCCATCCGGAGGACCCCTCCTTCAACCAGGCGACAGGCCAGGCGGTGAGCAATCCCGCCGGTGCGGTCGGCGCCATCCTCGCCGACCTTCTCTTCCAGACCTTCGGGCGGGCCGTCTGGCTGGTGCCGCTGGTGGCCCTCTCCTGGGGCGTGCGAATGGCCGCCAACCGGCAGGTCGTCCAGCCCTGGCTGCCGCTCGTCGCCCTGCCGCTGGCCCTGCTCGCGACCGCTGCCTTCCTCGCCGGCCTGCCGGACCCGGTGGCGGCCGAATGGCCGTTCCGGACCGGGCAGGGCGGGGTGGTCGGCGATTTCGAGTTCCTTTACCTCGCCCAGCATGTCCCGGCCCATCTCTATGGCTGGCTGACCGGCGGTGCGGCCCTGCTCACCGGCATCGCGGCACTCGGGCTGCGCTGGCACGAGGGTGCCTGGGCGATGGGCCGGTTTGGTCGTGGCTCGCTCTGGCTCGGCCGCCGGATCGGCGGCGCCGCCCAGGCCGGCACGGCCTATTCCAGCCGGGCGCTCGAGGAGAGCCGGCGCAACCGGCGCCTGCGCCAGGCTGCGGCGGACGGCAGCGACGAGGTCGCCGCCCGGGCCGAGCCGGATCCGGTCATGCCCGACATGACGCCGGTCGAGACGCGGCCGGGTGGTCTCTCCCACATGTTCGCCCGGATCGGCGATCGCCTGTTCGGTGGCGGGGCCGGCGAGCCCCTGGCCGACATGCCCGCCGAGGCCCCGGTGCCACCGCGCCGGCCAGCCCGTTCGCGGCTGCGGCCCAGCGTTACGGAAGAGGCGGAGGCGAGCCCGCCACCCGCCCCCGCCGGGCGTTCGCGCCAGGCGCCGACCCTCGCCGACGAGGCCCGCACTTCCGGCGGCGGCGGCGGTAGCCGCCGCGCGGCAGGCGAGGTGCCGGCCCAGGCGAGCCTGCCGCTCAACGCCTTCGTCCTGCCGGCGCTCGACATGCTGGGTGCAGCACGGGCCGGCGGGCGGGCAGGGCCCGGCAAGGCGCAGCTCGACGAGGTGTCGCGGCAGCTCGAGAGCGTGCTCGACGATTTCGGCGTGCGCGGCGAGATCATCGACGCCAAGCCCGGGCCGGTGGTGACGCTCTTCGAGCTCGAGCCCGCCCCCGGCACGCGGGCCGCGCGGGTGATCAGCCTCGCCGACGACATCGCCCGCTCGCTCTGCGCGCTCTCCGTCCGCGTCGCCGTCGTGCCCGGCCGCAACGTTATCGGCATCGAGCTGCCGAACGAGGCGCGCGAGACCGTCTATCTCCGCTCGCTCCTGCAGTCCGACACCTTCGCCCGGAGTGAGGCGCGCCTCGCCCTCGCCCTCGGTAAGGACATCTCGGGCAACCCGATCATCGTCGACCTCGCCCGCATGCCGCATCTCCTGATCGCCGGCACCACGGGCTCCGGCAAGTCCGTCGCCATCAACGCGATGATCCTCTCGCTGCTCTACCGGCTGACCCCGGACCAGTGCCGGATCATCATGATCGACCCCAAGGTCATCGAGCTCTCGGTCTACGAGGACATCCCGCATCTATTGGCCCCGGTGGTCACCGAGCCGCACAAGGCGGTGGTGGCGCTCAAATGGGCGGTCCGCCAGATGGACGAGCGCTACCGGCTGATGTCGCATCTCGGCGTGCGCGACATCTTCGCCTTCAACCGCCGCATCGAGCAGGCGAAGTCGCGCGGCGAGTCGCTCACCCGGCGGGTGCGCACCGGCTTCGAGGCGGGCACCGGGCAGCCGATCATCGAGGACCAGCCGATCGACATGACGCCCCTGCCGCTCATCGTCGTCATCGTCGACGAGGTGGCCGACCTCATGCTCACCGCCGGCAAGGAGATCGAGCACGCCATCCAGCGCCTGTCGCAGAAGGCCCGGGCCGCCGGCGTCCACCTGATCGTCGCCACCCAGCGGCCCTCGGTCGACGTGCTGACCGGCGTCATCAAGGCCAACCTGCCGTCGCGCATCAGCTTCCGCGTCAGCTCGAAGATCGACAGCCGGACGATCATGGGCGAGCCGGGGGCGGAGCAGCTGCTCGGCCAGGGCGACATGCTCTACCTCATGCCGGGCGACCGGATCATGCGCATCCACGGGCCGCTCGTCACCGACAACGAGGTCGAGCGGGTCGTGGCCCACCTCAAGTCGCAGGGCGAGCCCGACTATCACGACGAGGTGACCGCCGAGAATGCCGGCCTGGACGCGGCGCCGGAGGAGGGCGCCCCCCTTGCCGCGGAGGGTACGGGCGACAATGTGTACGAGCAGGCCGTGCAGATCGTGGCCCGCGACGGCAAGGCGTCGACCAGCTACCTGCAGCGCAAGCTCAGCATCGGCTACAACAGCGCCGCCAAGCTGATCGAGCGCATGGAGCAGGAAGGCCTGATCACCCCGGCCGACCATGTCGGGCGCCGCCAGGTGCTGATGGGCCGGGGCGGGCTCGACGGCACCCAGCCGACCCGCGACGACGACGAAGACTGACCGCCCCCTGCCGTTTTTCGCCCTGGAGCGAGGCCGCGTGCTGAACCTCGAACGCCGCCGTTTTCTCACCCTCGCCGTGCTGGGCGTGACGGCGCTCGCCGCTAGCCGGCCGTTGGCGGCGCAAAGTGCCGTGCTCGCCGATGTCGAGCGCTATCTGAACGGCATCGACACGCTCTCCGCCCGCTTCGAGCAGATCGCCCCGGATGGCAGCCTCAGCCGCGGCCGCGTCTATATCCAGCGACCCGGCCGGCTGCGCTTCGACTACGATCCGCCGTCGCGCATCCGGCTGATCGCCCCGGGCGACTGGCGGCTCGTCTTCTACGACGCCAGCATCGGCCAGGTTAACGTCATCCCGATCAGCCAGACGCCGCTCGGCATCCTGCTCGACGACGAGGTGCGGCTCGATGGCGACGTCGAGGTGACGAACGTGCGCGAGCAGGCCGGCGAGCTGGCGGTCACCGTGGTCCGCAAGGGCGAGGCCGACCAGGGCTCGGTCACCCTGGTCTTCGCGAAGTCGCCTTTGGCGCTGCGCCGCTGGTCGGTGGTCGATGCGCAGGGCTTCGTGACCCACATCGTGCTGCAGGACGTCGAGACCGGCGGCAAGCTCGATGCGGAGCTCTTCCGCTGGCGCGACCCGCAGACCTACGGCCTGCCCGACTGACGGGGCGAGGGCTCCGGCTTCATTCAATCTTAAGACGCCTGGTTCATCCTCCGGGGACCGCCGCTCCAGTCCCGTGGAGAGTGCCCTGAGCGCATCTGCCCCGCCGGCGCGCGAGCCCCGGCCGATCCGACTTGCCGGGCTGCCGCTCGCCCTGATGGGCGGCGGTCTCGTCGGCGCCTGCGTCTGGGCCGGCTATGCGGCTGGCGGCGGCCCTGGCGGCGCGCTCGTCGGCCTGCCGGTCTCGCCCCTCCTGGCACCGCTCGTCGCCATCGCCATCAGCGGCCTCGCCGGCTTTCTCGCCATCGGCCTCTGCTGGCACCGGGCCCGGCGCATGTCGGGCGCCGCCCTGAGCGCCGAGGAGCTGCTCGAGGAAATCGCGCATGCCGGCGCAGAATTCGTCTGGGAAGCCGACGCGGCGGGCCGGCTGACCGTGCTCTCCGATGGCTTCGAGCGCAGCGTGGACATGCCGCCGGAAACCGCGCTCGGGCGGACCTGGATCGAGATTCTGGGGCACGGGCTCGCCGATCCGGCACAGCGCACGATCGCCATGGCCGTTGCCGGTCGGCGCTCCTTTCGCGACGTCGAGGCGAGCCTCGTGCCGAGCGACGGTCAGGGCCGGGCGCTCCGCCTGATCGGCCAGCCGAAATTCGTCGACGGCGGCACCTTCGCCGGGTTTCGCGGGGTCGCGGTGGACATCAGCGACATCGTCAAGGCCCGCGAGCGGCTCGGCTTCGTCGATCGGCACGACGAGCTGACGGGGCTGCTGAACCGGGTCGGCTGCATGCGGCTGCTGGCGGCCCGCCTGCGCCGCGGCCGCCGCCGGGACGAGCAGCCGGTCCTCCTGGTCATCGACATCGACCGCTTCCGCGACGTCAACGAGGCGTTCGGTGCCGCGGCTGGCGACAACGTGATCCGCCAGGTGGCCGAGCGCATCCGCGTCTGCGCGCGGGAGAGCGACACCGTCGGCCGGATCGGCGGCGGCGAGTTCTTCCTGCTGCGCCCGCATGCCCTGCCGTTCGACCCGGTCCTCGATTTGACCCGGCGGCTCGAGCGGTCGCTCGCGGAGCCCTTCTCGGTGCCCGAGGAGAGTCTGCGCATCTCCTGCCATATCGGCCTCTACGAGATCGCGGCCGACGACCGCGATCCGGAGATCTGCCTGCGCCGCGCCCAGGTTGCGATCAGCCGCGGCCGCCGCGACGGCCGCTCCACGCATCTCTTCATGGACGGCATGGATCTCGAGGCACGGACCATGCGGCGGCTCGAGGAGGACCTGCGCGAGGCGATCGACGAGAACCGCCTGGCGCTCGCCTATCAACCACAGCTGGCGCTGCGCAGCGGCCGCTTCGTCGGCGCCGAGGCACTGCTGCGCTGGCATCACCATGATCACGGCTTCATCTCGCCGACTCGGTTCATCCCGGTCGCCGAGCGCACCGGCCTCGTCGTCCCGCTCAGCCGTTGGGTGCTGCGTCAGGCCTGCGTGGACAGCCGGCGGCTGGGCGATCTCCGTGTCTCCGTCAACCTGTCGCCGATCGACCTCGCGAGCCCCGATTTCGTCGCCGCGGTCCAGGAGACCCTGGCCCAGACGGGGACGGATCCCGGCCGTCTCGAGCTCGAGATCACCGAGGGGGTGCTGATCGAGGATACCGAGGCCACGGTCGACGTCCTCATGCAGCTCAAGCGGCTGGGCCTGCGGATCGCCCTCGACGATTTCGGCACGGGCTATGCCGGGCTCGGCTATCTGCAGATGTTTCCCTTCGACAAGCTCAAGATCGACCAGTCGATCATCCGCCGGAGCGGGCGCTCGCGCCATGCCGGGGCGATCGTGCGCTCGGTGGTGGCGCTGGCGCACGAGCTCGGTCTCGAGGCCTGTGCCGAGGGTGTCGAGAGCCGGGAGCAGCTCGAGCTCCTGCGTGACGAGGGCTGTGACCTGGTCCAGGGCTTTTATGCCGGCCAGCCGATGCCGGCCAACCAGATGCGCGGCGTGGTCGACCGCCAGACCGCCCTGCTCGCCAGCGACGACGCCTGATCGCCGCCGCTCGCGGCGATTGACGTCGACCACTTGGATGGGCGACGCTGGGGGTGGCGCTGTACCTTCGGCGGGAGACGGACGATGTGCGGCATTGTGGGGGCGATCTCCCGGGAGCCTGTGGCCGGGCTGCTGCTCGAGGGGCTGAGAAGGCTCGAATATCGCGGCTATGACAGCGCCGGCATCGCCACCATCACCGACGGGCGCATCGATCGCCGGCGCGCAGAGGGCAAGCTCGAACGACTGGCCGTACTGCTCGAGGCGCACCCCCTGGCCGGCAATGTGGGCATCGGCCATACCCGGTGGGCGACCCATGGTGCGCCCACTGAGACGAACGCCCACCCGCACCTGGCGGGCGGCGTCGCGGTCGTCCACAACGGGATCATCGAGAACTTCGCAGCCCTCAGGGCCGAGCTGGAGGCTGCGGGCCGGGTCTTCGCCACCCAGACCGACACGGAAGTGGTGCCGCATCTGGTGGCGATGGAGCTCGCGGCCGGCAGCGATCCCGAGGCTGCGGCGCGCGCTGCCATCCGCCGGCTGGAAGGCGCCTTCGGCCTCGTCCTCCTCTTCCAGGCCGAGCCCGGCCTGCTCGTCGCGGCACGCCGCGGCAGCCCGCTCGCCATCGGGTACGGCACGGCCGGCGAGGCCATGTATGTCGGCTCTGACGCGCTGGCCCTCGCCCCGCTCACCGACCGCATCCAGTATCTCGACGAGGGCGACATCGCCTTCGTCCGCATCGCCGGTGCCGTCGTCGAGGATGCGACCGGTGCGGTGGTCGACCGGCCGATCCGGCAGACCGCGCTTTCGGGTGCGCTGATCGGCAAGGGCAATCACCGGCACTTCATGGAGAAGGAGATCTTCGAGCAGCCGGCGGTGCTCGGCGACACGCTCCGCTCCTTTGCAGCCCAGGGCGAGGATGGCGCCAACCACCGGATCGCCCTGCCGGAGCTGCCCTTCGACCCCGCCACCCTCGAGCGGCTGACCACCATCGCCTGCGGCACCGCCTTCTATGCCTGCATGGTCGCCAAGTACTGGTTCGAGGGCACGGCCGGGCTCGCCGTCGAGTGCGACATCGCCTCGGAGTTCCGCTACCGCGAGCCGCCCATGGGGCCGGGCACGGCCGGGCTCTTCGTCTCGCAGTCGGGCGAGACCGCCGACACCCTCGCCGCTCTCCGCTACGTCAAGGCGGCGGGCCGGCCGACGCTCGCCGTCGTCAACGTGCCGGAAAGCACGCTCGCCCGCGAGGCGGACGGCGCGCTGCGCACGCTCGCCGGGCCCGAGATCGGCGTCGCCTCGACCAAGGCCTTCACCACCCAGCTCGCGACGCTCGCCTGCCTGGCGCTCGGCTGCGCCAGGGCGCGCGGCCGGCTCGACCCGGCCGAGGAGGCGCGGCTGGTCAGGGCACTCGACGAGGTGCCGGCCCTGATGCTCGAGGCGCTCGAGCACGACGAGGCAGTCAGGCGCATCGCAACCAGCATCCTCGATGCCCGCGACGTGCTCTATATCGGCCGCGGCATGATGTACCCGATCGCCCTGGAGGGTGCCTTGAAGCTGAAGGAGATCAGCTACATCCACGCCGAGGGCTATGCCGCGGGCGAGCTCAAGCACGGGCCGATCGCGCTGATCGACGACACCGTGCCGGTGGTGGTCGTCGCACCGACGGACGCGCTCTTCGAGAAGACCGCGAGCAACCTGCAGGAGGTGGTGGCCCGCGGCGGCCGGGTGATCCTGATCAGCGATGCCGAGGGGGTGGCGACGCTCGGCGAGTACGCCGCGCACAGCCTGGTCCTGCCGGAGGTCGACCCCTTCGTGGCGCCGCTGCTCTACACCGTGCCGATCCAGCTCCTCGCCTACCACACGGCGGTGCTCAAGGGCACCGACGTCGACCAGCCGCGCAACCTCGCCAAGTCCGTCACGGTCGAATAGCGCCGAAAACGAAACCGGCGCCGACGGAGACCGTCGGCGCCGGTGGCATTCAGCAACTTAGAAGCCTCAGTGGCCGAGGCGCTGGCCCGAGGCCTTGTCGAAGACGTGCACCGATTCGAGGATCGGGGCGAGGCCGATCCGGTCGCCCGGGCGGAGCGGATGCCGGTCCTTGAAGACCGCCTGCGCCTCGTGGCCGGCGAACCTGGTGACGACGAGGATCTCGGCACCGGTCGGCTCGACGACAATGACCTCGGCCGGCGCCGCCCCCTGGCCCTCGGCCTCGGGCACCAGAGTGAGATGCTCCGGGCGGATGCCATAGACGATCTCCTGGCCGTCCGTGCCGCCGGCATCGGCCGGCAGCGGCAGGCGGCTGCCGTCGGCGGCGACCGCCACGGCGGAGCCGTTCGTCCGGTCGATCCGCGCCTGGATGAAGTTCATCGAGGGCGAGCCGATGAAGCCGGCGACGAAGAGATTGACCGGCCGGTCGTAGAGGTCGAGCGGTGCGCCCACCTGCTCGACATGGCCACCCTGCATGACGACGATGCGGTCGGCCATGGTCATGGCCTCGATCTGGTCATGGGTGACGTAGACGGCCGTCGTCTTGAGCCGCTGGTGCAGCTCCTTGATCTCGGTGCGCATCTGCACGCGCAGCTTGGCGTCGAGGTTGGAGAGCGGCTCGTCGAAGAGGAAGACCTGCGGGTCGCGGACGATGGCGCGGCCCATGGCGACGCGCTGCCGCTGGCCGCCCGAGAGCTGCCGGGGATAGCGGCCGAGATACTCGCGCAGGCCCAGGATGTCGGCGGCGCGGTTGACCCGCTCCTCGATCACGTTCTTCGGCGCCTTGGCGAGCTTCAGCGAGAACGCCATGTTCTGCTGCACGGTCATGTGCGGGTAGAGCGCGTAGTTCTGGAACACCATGGCGATGTCGCGATCCTTCGGCGGCACGGTGTTGACCACCCGCCCACCGATCGCGATCTCGCCGCGGTTGATCTCCTCGAGCCCGGCGATCATCCTGAGCAAGGTCGACTTGCCACAGCCCGACGGGCCCACGAGCACGACGAACTCGCCATCCTCGATATCGATCGAGACGCCGTGCAAAACCTGCACCGTGCCGAAGAACTTCTCCACCTTGCGAACGTCGACGGAAGCCATGTGCCCTTTTCCCGATCCTGCCTCGGCGCCGACCCCGATGACCTGGCGGGCCGAACCGTTTCCCCTGATGACGAGCCCGCACCCCCACCCGCACCGGATGTGCCGATGACTGGCGGGCCATTGCTCTCGAAGCATCATGGCGGCTTTCGCACGCCAGTTCAATGCACCTCAACCACTTCCGGGCGAACCTTTCGTGCGGGTTGAAGCGCCGGCCCGACAGGGGCTGCTCGCCGGCGGCGCCGCGCTCGGCATCCTGATGATGCTGATCGTCCAGGTTATCATGCCGATAAACGATGCTATCGCCAAATATCTGGTCGCCAGCCTGCCCGTCCTGCAGATCGCCTGGGCGCGCTTCTTCGGCAATGCGGTGCTGCTGGTGCCCGTCGTCCTCTGGCGGCGCGGCCTCGGTGCCTTGCGCACCGACCGGCCGGGCCTGCAGCTCGCCCGCGCCGTCGCCATCCTCGCCGCCAACCTGCTCTTCGTCACGGGCGTGCGCGTGGTGCCGCTCGCCGACGCGCTGGCGCTGATCTTCGTGGCCCCGCTCGCCGTCACCGCCCTCTCGCCCTGGCTGCTCGGCGAGCAGGTCCGACGCGCCGAGTGGGTCGCGGTCTGCCTCGGCTTCGCCGGGGCCCTCGTCATCATTCGCCCCGGCAGCGCCGGCATCGACATCGCCGCCCTTCTGCCGCTCGGCGCCGGGCTCTGCTTCTCCCTCTACCTCATCCTCACCCGCAAGCTCGCGGGCTCGAGCCCGGCCGACGTCACGCTCTCCATCACCTCGCTGGTCGCCGCCGGTGCGCTCAGCCTGCTCATGCCCTTCGTCTGGGTCTGGCCGAGCTTCGGCGAGACGCTGCTGCTGCTGGCGGTCGGCACCTGCGCCTGCGCCGGCCATTTGCTGCTGACCCGGGCCCTCGACTTCGCCCCGGCCGCGAGCCTCGCCCCCTTCACCTATCTCTCGCTGGTCACGGCGACGGCACTCGGCTGGTTCGTCTTCGGCGACTTCCCCGATGGCTGGACCTGGATCGGTGCCGCCATCGTCGTGCTCAGCGGGCTCGTGCTCTGGCAGTTCCGCCAGCGCTGAGCCCGCGTCCCCCAACCCTTCCGACGGAGGAAACGACCATGACCCCCAAAGACTTCGACGCCAGCCTCGCCGAGACCAGCCCGCCCGCCGGCCTGAAAGGGCCGCTCGAGGCGCTCTGGCATGCCGCCAAGGGCGACTGGCGGCGGGCCCACACGATCGTCCAGCAGGACGAGGGCGACCCGACCCATGCCTGGGTCCACGCCCACCTGCATCGCGAGGAGGGCGACCTTTCCAATGCCGCCTACTGGTATCGCCGGGCCGGCCGCCCGGTGGCCGAAGGCGACATTGCGGGGGAACGCAGGGCGATCGCCGAGGTTCTGCTCAATACCGCGGGCTGACGGTTTGGTGCGGTCGGCCCGTTCGGGTAGACTGCACCTTCAACCCTCGGGAGGCTCGTCCATGAGTGAACACGTCTACAAGGTGATCGAGCTCGTCGGCTCCTCGACGGAAAGCATCGAGGACGCCACCCGCAACGCCATCGCCCGCGCCAGCCAGACGCTGAAGGGCCTGCGCTGGTTCGAGGTGACCGAGACGCGGGGTGCCATCGAGGACGGCAAGGTCGCTCACTGGCAGGTCATGCTGCGGGTGGGCTTCACCCTCAACGACAACGCCGGCTAGGGTTCAGCGGCGCGGCTTCGCTGCCGCCGGCCCGCCGTGCCACCAGTGCCGGTAGGGGTCGCTCGCGATGATCCGCTCGACCGTCTCTTCGGCCACGCGGGGCATGCCGCCCGTGCCGCCGATCTCGCGGACCGCCCGCGTCAGCTCGATGCCCTCGCCTGGCGTCGAGAACGGGAAGTCGCTGCCGAAGAAGACCTTGTCGGCGACCTGGTACTCCTCGATCGCGATCATCACGTTGTAGAACTGCCAGCGCCGGTAATAGATCGCCGAGATCTCGGCATAGACGTTGGGCTGCTTCCTGATGACGGCGATGCACTCCTCGAACCAGGGATGGCCCATATGCGCCATCACCAGCTTGAGGTCCGGGTGTCGGAGTGCCACCTCCTCGACCGCCAGCGGCCGGCCGAGCTCGGCGGCGTGGAGCCGCGTGTAGGTGGTGCCCATGTGCATGGTGAGCGGCAGGTCGTTCTTCTCGCAATAGGCATAGACCGGCTCGAGCCTCGGGTCGTCGAGCGGCACGCCATTGTAGATCGGCCCGTACTTGACGCCGACGAGACCGAGCCCCTCGACCGCGTGGCGCAGCCGCTCGAGGCAGTCCGGCCGGCGCGGGTCGGCATAGGCGAAGCCGGTGAGCTTCTCGGGATGGCGGCGCACCGCTTCCGCCGTGACCTCGTCATTGCTGTCGATGCCGATCGTCTCGGCGTAGCGCAGCGAGAGGATGATCGCGCGGTCGACGGGCGCCATGGCGGCCATGATGGTCTCGGCGTCCGCTTTTTCGGGGATGCCCTTCTCGCGCACCCGGGCCATCTGCGTGCGGTAGTGCGGCTGGATGTGCTCGTCGTTCCAGATGTTGACGTGGCAGTCGGTGATCATGCGGCGACAATCATGTTCTGGTCACCCCCGCGCCAGGCTGGGCAGCCAGAGGGCGAGCTGCGGGAAGACCAGGAGGAAGAAGAGGGCCAGGATCTGCATGCCGATGAAGGGCAGGAGTGCCCCGAAGATCGTCTGCAGCTGGATATTCGGCGGCGCCACGGACTTGAGGTAGAAGGCCGCGGGGCCGAAGGGCGGGGTCAGGAAGCTGCACTGCATGTTCATGCAGAAGAGGATGCCGAACCAGACCGGGTCGTAGCCGAGGTCGATGATCACCGGCACGAAGATCGGCATGGTCAGGAGCGTGATGCCGATCCAGTCGAGCACCATGCCGAGCACGAAGAGGATGAGCATCATCACGAGGATGATCTGCCAGGGCTCGAGCGGCAGCCCGGCAATCGCCCCGGAGAGATAACGCGTGCCGCCCATGATGTTGTAGATGCCGATGAAAGCATTGGCGCCGAGCGTCAGCCAGATGATGATGCCGACCGTCGACATCGTCCGCTGCATCGCCTCCCAGAGCAGCGCCATGCTGAACTCGCCGCGCACCGCCGCCGCCAGCAGGGCGGCCACGGCACCGACGCCGGCCGCCTCCGTGACGCTGGCGATGCCGCCATAGATCGAGCCCAGGACCCAGATGATGATCAGGATCGGCAGGATCAGGCCCTTGAGCAGCCTGAGCTTCTCGGCGAGCGGGATGTCGAGCTGGTCCGCCGGCAGCTGCGGGGCGAGGGCCGGGTTCAGCACCGAGCGGGTGATGATGTAGGTGATGTAGAAGCCGGCGAGCAGCAGGCCCGGCAGGACGCCGCCGAGGAAGAGGTCGCCGATCGAGACGCCCGCGGTGAGGCCGTAGACAATCAGCACGATCGACGGCGGGATCATCGTGCCGAGCGAGCCGCCGGCGCAGATCGTGCCGATGGCGAGCTTCTGGTCGTAGCCGAGCCGCAGCATCTGCGGCAGGGCGATCAGGCCGAGCAGCACGATCTCGCCGCCGATGATGCCGGTCATCGCCGCCATGACGATCGCCACCAGCGTCGTCTGCACCGCGACGCCGCCCGGCAGCCGGCCGGCGAAGACGCGCATGGCGTCATAGAGGTCGTGCGCCACCCCTGATCGTTCGAGCACGCAGGCCATGAAGACGAAGAGCGGCACCGCGACCAGCACGTATTCGTTGATGAAGCCGTAGACCCGGCTCGCGACGAGCGGCAGGCCGGCGGGGCCGAGCCAGAGCAGGGTGCAGCCGACGGCCAGCGCCATGGTCGTCCAGGCGAGCGGCACGCCCAGCAGCATGAAGCCCAGCATGACGGCGATGATCAGGATGGTGGCGGTCTCGATGCCCACGAGCGGGTTCCGTCAGGCTGGAGGAGGGGCGGCCGGTTGCGGACCCTGCTGCCCCGACCGCAGGTGGCGGAAGAGCTGCAAAGCGAGCTGCAGGAGGACGAGGATGCCGGCGATCGTGATGATCGGCTTGATCAGCGCCGGGGTCGGCGCGTTGAAGGCGCTGCCGGTGCGCTCCCAGATCGTGAAGGCGCGAATGCCCGACGTCCAGGAACCCCAGATCAGCCCGGCCATGCCGAAGAGCCCGACGATGAGGGAGACGAGGCGCATCCACCAGCGGGCCCGCGGCGAGGCGATCTCGACCACGCTGGTGATCGCGATGTGCTTGTCCTCGGCGGTGACGTTGGCGCCGGAGAGCATGTAGCCCGACGCGCAGAGGAAGATCGTGACCTCGAAGGCCCAGGTGGTGGGCGCATTGAAGATGTAGCGCGCCAGCACCTCGTAGAACGTGACCACGACAGCGCCGAGATAGAACCAGCCGACCTGCCTGCCGAGCCAGAGATTGAAGGTCTCGATCGCCTGCAAGGGCGGCTCCTCGAATGTCGGCGAGAACCTGGTGGCAAGCCGGTGGCGGGTGCCGGAAGGCACCCGCCACCGGTCTCGGGCAATCGATCAGTCGGGGGGCAGCAGCCCGACCCGCTTCATGAAGTCGATGTTGGTCTGGAGCGCCTTCTCGGCGAGCGGATCGCCGGCGACATACTCGACCCAGGCCTCCTGGGCGATGGCGCGGAACTTGTCGCGCTCTTCCTGCGTCCAGTCGATCACCTCGATGTTCGGATCGGCGCGGTCGCGGGCGACGATCTCCTGGTCGGTGATGTCGTTCCGCAGACGCAGGTCGTTGACCATCGCCTGGTACCAGACGTCGAGCGTCACCTGCAGGCTCTCGTCGAGGGCGTCATAGGCCGCCTTGTTCACCGTGAACTGCAGCACCGGCATCGAGTGGATGCCCGGATAGATCGGGTACTTGGCGATCTGCTGGAAGCCCAGGCTGTCGTTCATGGTGTAGGAGCTGAAGTCGGCCGCATCGACCACGCCCTTGTCGACGCTGGTGTAGGTCTCGGCGGCCGGCAGGCCGACCGGGGCCGCACCGGCGCGCTTGAAGACCTCGGCGGCGAGGCCCTCCGGCGAGCGGATCTTCTTGCCCTCGAGATCGGCGACGCCGCGGATCGGCACGGCGGACACGAAGGCTTCGCGCGCCGGGTTGCCACAGCCGATGACCTTGACCTGGCTGTCGGTGAACTCGTCGTAGAGCTCCTGCAGGAACTCGCGACCGCCGCCATGGTAGCAGAAGAGGGCGATCTGCTCGGGCCGGTCGTAGCCGGCGATGAGGTCGCCCATTACCGAGAAGGCCTTGTTGCGGCCGGCGAAATAGGAGGTGGAGGTGATGTCGCCCTGCAGCACGCCAAGCGCGATGGCGTCCATCGTCTCGTTGTGCGGCACGACCGAGCCGACCGGCGTCAGCTCGATGGTCAGCTCGCCCTTGGTCATCGCCTCGAGCTTGGGCAGCCAGAATTCCTCGATGTTCTGGTAGTAGCTCTCGCCGGCGGTCATCGAGGTCTGCACCTTCCAGACCTCCGCCGCTTCACCGGCGCTCGCCTGCAGTGCCACCACCGCCGCGGTGCCCATGAACAGGGCCGTGCTCCAGCGTTTCATCATCGTGCCTCCCCCTTGAAATCGTCCCGCCTCGTGGCGTCGCGGCGCAACGCTTGGCATGAAGCTCGCGAAACCGTCAACCTCAATCGCCGGGCGCCGGCCCGCAGGAGCCGCGCAGCTCCACCCGGCTCTCCAGCTCGACCCGGCGCCATGGTGCGTCGGGCGCCGCCAGCCGTTCGAGCAGCAGGCCGGCCGCCACCCGGCCGATCTCCTCGTAGTCGCGCGTCACCGTGGTGAGCTCGGGCGTGGTCACGGTGGCGATGTCCGAGGCGTCGAGGGCGACGAGCGAGAGCGCGTGCGGGATCGCCCGGCCGAGCCCGCGGGCGGCGGCGAGCACGGCGCGGACCTGCCGGCTGCCCTCGACGAGGACGGCCGTGGGTGCGGCCGGTGCCGCCAGCAGGTCCTGCGCGGCGCGCAGCCGGTGGTGATCCTCGGGCGGCACCTCGACCACGCGCTGGGCCGAAGGATCGAGCCCGGCCTCGGCGACAGCCGCAAGAAAGGCCCGCCGCCGCTCGACCACCGGCCGCACCCGCAGGCCAGAAAGCATGATGGCGAGCCGCCGGTGACCGAGGCCGGCGAGGTAGCGGACCGCCTCGCCGAGCGCCGGCTCGTGCGCCGAGAGTAGCCTGTCGGCGTCCACGGCCAGCGTGCGGTCGAGCACCAGGAGCGGCATGTCCAGCCGGGCGAGGGCCTGGGTAAGTGCCGGGTCGGTCTCGTCGGAGACATAGAGCAGGAGGCCGTCGACCTGGCGCGTGCGCAGCGCCTCGAGTGCCCTGACTTCCGCCGCCGGGTCGTAGTCGCTGCTGGTCAGGAGCAGCGAGTAGCCGGCCGCCGCCAGATGCCGCTCCGCCGCCTGGGCGATGGCGGCGTTCGGGTAGTTGACGAGGTCGGGGACGAGACAGCCGATGCTGCGCGAGAGGCGGGTGCGCATCGACCGTGCCGCGGCGTTGGCGACATAGCCCAGGTCCCGCATCGCCTGCTCGACGCGCGTGCGGGTCGCCGGGCTCACCAGCGCCGGGTCGTTGGCGACGCGCGAGACGGTGACCGTCGAGACGCCGGCGACGCGCGCCACGTCGCGGATCGTTGGCCGCCGGCTCATGTCCGTCCCATTCCGCTCATGATAACGTCACCACGGCGCGCCGCAGCCTTCCTGTCAAGCGGGTTGGCGATGACCACCGCAGTTCGATGTTGACGTTTTCATCCACCGCCGGCACCTTCCGGCGCAAACTCAGACCATCCAGGGGAGCGGGCCATGCAACTCAGTGCCGAGCAGATCGAGTCCTACCGCCGGGACGGCTTCATCGTGGTCGAGAACGTGCTCTCGCCGGCCGAGGTCCAGGAGCTCCGCCAGGTGACCGACGACTTCGTCGCACGGGCGCGCTTCATCCAGACCCATGACGACGTCTACGACCTCGAGCCCACCCACAGCGCCACCGAGCCCCGGGTGCGCCGGATCAAGACGCCGCATCTTCAGCACGACGCCTATGCCAGGATCGGTCGGCACCCGGCGATCGTCGAGATCCTGCGCCAGCTCGTCCACCCGGTGCTGCGCTTCGACACCTCCAAGCTCAACATGAAGGCGGCCGGCTACGGTGCCGCCGTCGAGTGGCACCAGGACTGGGCCTTCTACCCGCACACCAATGACGACCTCGCCGCCGTCGGCGTCATGATGGACGACTGCGCCATCGAAAACGGCCCGCTCCTCTGCGTGCCGGGCAGCCACAAGGGGCCCATCCACGAGCACCATGCCGACGGCGTCTTCTGCGGCGCGGTCGATCTCGACCAGGCCGATGTCGACTTCGCCACGGCCCGGCCCTGCGTCGGCCCGGCGGGCAGCATCTCGATCCACCATGCCCGGACCATCCACGGCTCGGCGCTCAACACGTCGCAGAAGATGCGCCGCCTCCTGCTCTTCCAGTACCGCGCCGCCGATGCCTGGCCGCTCGTCGGCAGCCAGCAGCCGAAGAGCTGGACCGACTGGCAGGCGATGCTGCTCAGCGGCGAGAACGACCCGGTGGTGCCGCGCTGCACCGACGTGCCGGTCCGCCTGCCGCTGCCGGAGGCGAAGCACGCGGGCTCGATCTACGAGAACCAGCGCGGCTCGAAGAAGGGCTATTTCGGCCAGGCCCCCGCCGCCTGACCGGCACCGGTAACCCGCCCAGCAGCATAGGAACGCCGTCATGAAGATCACCGCCCTCGAGACCGTGTGGCTCGAGGAATTCCCGAACCTGTGCTGGGTCCAGGTCCATACCGACGAAGGCCTGGTCGGGCTCGGCGAGACCTTCTTCGGTCCGAAGGCGGTGATCGCCTACATCCACGAGACGGCGGCGCCTCGGCTGATCGGCAAGGACCCGCTTGCCATCGACCGTCACTCGCGCACGCTGATCCACGACTACTATCTGGGCTTCGCCGGCAGCGGGGCGGAGATGCGCGGCGCCTCGGCGGTCGACTTGGCACTCTGGGACATCTGGGGCAAGGCCACGAACCAGCCGGTCCACCAGCTCCTGGGCGGCCTGTCGCGGCCGAAGATCCGCACCTACAACACCTGCGCCGGCTACCGCTACGTGCGCGGCACCAGGGGCCAGATGACCCAGAACTGGGGGCTCGAGGAGAAGCAGGGCCCCTACGAGGACCTCGACGCCTTCCTCAACAATGCCGGCGATCTCGCCCTCTCGCTCCAGGAGGAGGGGATCACGGGCATGAAGATCTGGCCCTTCGACTTCGCCGCCGAGCGCACCGACGGCAGCTATATCAGCCCCGAGGAGCTGAAGACGGCGCTGGCACCCTTCGCGAAGATCCGCGAGGCGGTCGGCGACAGCATGGACATCATGGTCGAGCTGCACTCCTTGTGGAACCTGCCGGCCGCCAAGCGCATCTTCGCCGCCCTCGAGCCCTACCAGCCCTTCTGGTACGAAGATCCGATCAAGATGAACAATTTCGACGCCCTGGCCGAGCTGGCGGCGACGACGAAGGTGCCGATCACCGCGAGCGAGACCGTCGCCACCCGGCCGATGTTCCGCGAGCTCATGGCCAAGCACGCCGTCGGCATCGTCATGCTCGACCTCGGCTGGTGCGGCGGCCTCTCCGAGGCCAAGAAGATCGCCACCATGGCCGAGGCGCACCAGCTCCCGGTGGCACCGCACGACTGCACCGGCCCCATCGTCTACACCGCGTCCTCCCACCTCTCGCTCAACGCCCCGAACGCGCTGATCCAGGAGAGCGTGCGCGCCTTCTACACCGGCTGGTACAAGGAGCTGGTGACCGAGCTGCCGCGCATGGAAAAGGGCCACATCCTGCCGATGCAGGGCCCCGGCCTCGGCACCGAGCTCCTGCCGGACGTGAAGAAGCGCAAGGACGCGGTCGTCCAGGTCAGCCGGGATTGAGGGCAGCAAGCATGCGCATCGAAGCCGTCGATCTTTTCTACGTCGCCATGCCGGAAGTCACCGATGCCGGCGACGGCAGCCAGGATGCGCTGCTCGTGCGCGTCGCCGCCGGCGGGCTCACCGGCTGGGGCGAATGCGAGGCCTCGCCCCTGCCGTCGATCGCCGCCTTCGTCTGCCCGAAGTCGCACGGCGCCTGCAAGCCGATCGCCGATTCGGTGCTCGGCCAGTCGGTCGAGACGCCGGCCGACATCGCCCGGCTCGCCCACACGATCGCCTGGGACAGCATGGACCTGCTGCAGGCCCCGCACACCTGGTCCGGCATCGAGATGGCGCTCTGGGATCTGATCGGCAAGGCGCGCGGCGAGCCGGTCTGGCGGCTGCTCGGCTATGACCATGCATATGCCAAGACGCCCTATGCCTCGCAGCTCTGGGGCGACACGCCCGAGGCCACGCGCAAGAGTTGCGAGGCACAGATCACGGCCGGCTTTCGGGCGGTCAAGTGCGGCTGGGGCCCCTTCGGCCGCGGCACCCTGCAGGATGACGTGGACCACCTCCATGCCGCCCGCGAGGGCCTCGGGCCGGAAGGCATCCTGCTCGTCGACGCCGGCGCCATCTTCGGCGAGGACGTCGAGGCGGCCGCCGCCCGCCTGCCGGCGCTCGAGGCGGTGAACGCCACCTGGTACGAGGAGCCCGTCGCCGGCATGGCCTACGAGGCCTATGCCGCGATCGGTGCCCGGAGTTCGAAGGTGCGGCTCGCCGGCGGCGAGGCCGCGCACAACCTCGCCATGGCCCGCCACACCATCGACTACGGCAAGGTCGGCTACGTCCAGATCGACTGCGGCCGGATCGGCGGCATCGGCCCGGCCAAGGCGGTGGCCGACCACGCAGTGGCGAGGGGTGTGACCTACGTCAACCACACCTTCACCTCGAACCTCGCCCTCTCGGCCTCGCTGCAGCCCTTCGCCGGGCTCGAGGAGCACCGCATCTGCGAATTCCCGGTGCATACCCGACCGGTCGCCAGGGCGTTCTGCGCCACCCGCATCGAACCCGACGCCGACGGCCTGATCCACGTGCCCGACGCCCCCGGCCTCGGCGTCGCCATCGATCCGAAGGGCATCAGGGACTACCTCCTCGACGTCGAGATCAGGGTCGGCGGCCGGACCCTCTACAGCACGCCATCGCCAGACTGACCGGAGCCGCCATGAGCCCCACGAGCAAGAGCCCGACGGAACGCCTCGAAGCCTGCTACACCGGCATCATCCACGATGTCATGCGGGCCATGGGGCTGAAGGACTTCGTCCTGCCGCCCGAGATCCGCCCGCTTTTTCCCGAGCAGAAGCTCGCGGGCCCCATCTTCACCGTGAAGGGCAAGGTCGACGAGGCCGCCGACGCCCACACCACGCTCCTCGAATGGACCGGCCTGCTCGCCGAGGCGAAATCCGGCCATGTCGTCGTCTGCGAGGCCAACAACACAGTCACGGCGATGATGGGTGAGCTCTCCGCCGAGACGCTGCAATATCGCGGGGTCAAGGGCTACATCGTTGACGGCGCCTGCCGCGACGTCGACTTCATCCTGAAGATCGGCTTTCCCGTCTGCTTCACCTTCTACACGCCCCGCGACATCGTCGCCTACTGGCGCCCCGCCGGCTTCGAGGTGCCGATCCGGATCGGCGATGTCGCCATCAGCCCCGGCGACTACGTCCTCGCCGACCGCGACGGCATCGTCGTCATTCCGAAGGACCGGATCCTGGAAGTGCTCGACGCCGCCGAGAAGGCGATCGCCGCCGAGAACAAGGTCCGCACCGCCATCCTCGAGGGCGTCGACCCGCGCGAAGCCTATCTCCTCTACGGCAAGTTCTAGGCCCGGGCCGCCCTATTCGAAGATCGGTGCCAGTCGGGCCAGGACCTCCTCGACGATGGCGTCGGGCACCCGTTCGAGCCGGCGCCCGCCGCGCGCCTGCAGGTCGAGGGCCCGCGGCTGGTCGCAGCGCACGATGCCCGTCGTCTGGGTCCCGGCGCCGGAGAGCGAGACGGCAAAGCCGGCATTGCGGGCGAAGGCACCGCCGCTGGTGATCGGCAGGACGATGGGCACGCGCGTGACCTTGTTGAAGGCCCCGGGCGACACGACCAGCACCGGCCGGCGCCCCTGCTGCTCGTGGCCGAGGCTCGGGTCGAGCGCCACCAGATAGATGTCGCCGCGCTCCATCAGAGCAGTTCGTCGCCGACCGGCCCCGTCTCCAGCCATTCACTCTCGTCACCGGCCGGCTCGGCCGCCGCGTCGCACGTCGCCAGCAACTCGTCGAGCGTGTAGCGCCGGCGCGGCCGGGGCTCGACGATCAGGCGCCCGTCGTTGATCGTGACGCCGACCGTCGCACCGGCCCGCAACTCCAGAAGATCGAGCAGGGCAGGGGGCACGGCCAGCATCATCGAGCCCCCGACCTTGCGCAGCTTCGTCGTGTGCATGGGTCACTCCAGAATTATACTGAAGTATAACACAAGCCGCCGGCGACGCCATCCGCCCTGATCTCTGGTAAGGGCATCGCCGCGTCCCGTCGCTACCGCCCGGAAGAGCACCAACGATGCACTACCGCTGGGTCATCCTTGCCGTCCTCTTCCTCGCCCGGACGACCATGGCGTTCCAGTTCCAGTCGGTGGCGGCCCTCGCACCACTGGTGGCGGCGGACCATGGCGCCGGGCTCGCCGATATCGGGCTCCTGATCGGCCTCTACTTCGCGCCCGGCATCGTCATCGCCATTCCGGGCGGTGCCATAGCACGGCTCCTGGGCGACCGCCGGGTTTTCGCCGGCGGCATGGTGATGATGCTCCTGGGCGGCCTCCTGCCGGTGCTCTCCCAAAGCTGGGACGTCCTCGTCGCCGGCCGCCTCATCGCCGGCATCGGCGGGGTCGTCCTCAACGTGCAGCTGGCGAAGATGCTGACCGACTGGTTCGTCGGCCGCGAGATTGCGACCGCCATGGCGGTGCTGATCAATTCCTGGCCTATCGGCATCGCAACGGCCCTCCTGGTCCTGCCGACCATGGCCGCACCCGGCAACCTCGCACCCGCCTGGCTCACGGTCCAGGCCCTGGTCGCGGCCGGCTTCGTCCTTTTCCTCCTCGCCTGGCGGGCACCGCCCGACGCACCAAACCATACGGCCGCTGCCGGCCGGGCCGGTGCCCTGCCGCTCCTTGCCCTCACGCTCGCCGGGGCCGTCTGGGCGCTCTACAACGGCGCCCTCGTCATGGTCTTCGGCTTCGGGCCGACGCTCTTGAGCGAGCGCGGCTGGCCCCTTGCCGAAGCGAGCTCGACCACCAGCGTCGTCCTCTGGCTGATGGTGGTCTCGGTGCCGCTCGGCGGCCTCCTCGCCGATCGCAGCGGCCGCCGTGACACCATTTTGGCGCTCGGCCTCGTCGGCTTCGCCCTTCTCCTGGTCGCCGCCGTGCTCGCCCCGCTCTGGGCGGTGCCGGCGGTCTTCGTCGGCCTCGGCCTTTTCTGCGGGATTTCCGGCGGGCCGATCCTGAGCCTGCCGTCGCTCGTCCTCCGCCCGGAGAACCGGGCACTCGGCATGGGGGTCTTCTTCACTTTCTCCTACCTGGCGCTCATGGTCTCGCCGGTGCTCGGCGGCTGGCTCGCCGAGCGCACCGGCGACGCCGGCACGGCCTTCATCCTGGGGGCGGTGATGCTGGCCCTTGGCGTCGCTGCGCTCGGCCTCTTCCGGCGCAACCTCGCCCTTGGAGCGCTTTCCCGCCCCCAGTAGACGCGGCGTGCTCTACTGCAGCGCCACGCCCTCGATCGTGATCCGGTGCATCAGCCGGCGCTCGCCATGGTAGTCGTTGACGGCGTAGTGCCAGGTGCTGCGGTTGTCCCAGACCGCGATCGAGCCCGGCTGCCAGCGGAACCGGCAGGTGAATTCCGGCCGCGAGCCGTGCGCGTAGAGGAAGCCCAGCAGTGCCGCGCTCTCGTCCGGGCTCCAGCCCTCGATGCCGGTCGTGAAGCTGCGGTTGACGTAGAGCGCCTTGCGACCGGTGTCGGGGTGGCGGATCACCAGAGGATGCACGACATCCTGGGTCGCGGCCTCGGCGTTGCGCAGCCGGCTGGCGAGGTCGTTGCCGTGATAGGGCGCCTCGGGGCCGAAGACGTGGCGGCTGCTGTGCCGGGCACGCAGGGTTTCGAGCGTCCGCTTGAGGCCGTCCGAGAGCGCCTCGTAGGCGAGGTGCATGCTGGCGAACATCGTGTCGCCGCCGCGGCTCGGCACCTCGCGGGCGAGCAGCACCGAGCCCATGGCCGGCTTCTCGTCATAGGAATGGTCGGTGTGCCAGATGTCGCCGATATTCCTCTTCTGCTCCGGGTCCTTCCTGACCTCGGCGATCTCCGGATGACCGTCGACGGGGGTGAAGAAGCGGTTGACGACGATCGGCCCGAAGCTCCGGGCGAAGGCGATGTGCTGCTCCGGCGTGATCTTCTGGCCGCGCAGGAAGATCACCGAATGCTGGTTGAGCGCTCCCCGGATATCGGCCGCGTCCGCATCGGCGAGCGGCCGCGTCAGGTCCACGCCGTGTATCTCCGCGCCGAGCGATCCGGCTATGGGCTCGATCTCGATTCCACTCATTCCTCGTCCTCCCCGGACCCTGTTCTCAACTCGACTGCCGCGGCTTGAAGCCCGTGCCCCAGGTCACGTACTCGCCCGCGCGCAGATAGGCCTCATGGTACCGTTGCAGCTTCTCGACGTCGACCTCGATGCCGAGCCCCGGCCCATCGATAAGCCCCCATTCGGGGCCATCCATGATGGGAATCCGCTCCACCAGGACGTCGTCCCGCATCATCTGCGCCGTCTGCTGATGGCCAAGGCACGCATTGGGCAAGGTGAGCAGGAGATGCTGGCTCGCCGCGGCGGCGATGCCGTACTCGCCATGCGTGTGCTTGCAGACCTGCTGGCCCTGGAGATGCGCCGCCCGGGCGACGGACTGGAAGCGCCGGAGCGAGCCCACCCAGGACGGGCCGAGGCAGAGATAATCGGCGCATCGGCTCTGGATGATCCGCACCGCATCCGCCTCGCGCCAGAGCCCCTCATTGGCGCAGAGCGGCACCGAGACCCGCCCCTTCAGCTCGACCATACCTTCCACCGGGTCGATCGGCACCGGCGCCTCGGCAAAATCGAGCCCGACCAGCTTGTCCCAGCGGGCCAGCAGCCGGGCGGCCTCGGGCAGGGTCCAGGACTGGTTGGCGTCGATGCGGATCCGACCATCCAGCCCGATGGTGTCGCGGAGAGCCACGAGCATCGCCTCCTCGCGCACCGCGTCGATCCCGACCTTGAGATAGAAGACGGAATAGCCGAGCCGTCGACCCTCCGCCCCTTGCGCCGCCACGGCGTCGGGCTCGCCCCATTCGAGGTAGTAGAAGTAGTCGACGTTTTTGCGAAGCGCCCCGCCGAGGAGCCGCCAGAGCGGCTGCCCCATCGCCTTGCCGCAGATGTCCCAAAGCGCCATGTCGATCCCGGCGAAGGCGAAATTGCCGGTCATCGCCTGGAACTGCCAGTTGCCACGGACCAGGTAGTCCCGGAAGATCGCCTCCTGGTCCCAGGGATCGCGGCCCAGCAGGAAGGGCTCGGCAGCCCGGGCGGCCGCCACGATGCTTTCCGTGTCGCCCGGCGCCACGCACTCGCCCCAGCCCTCGAGCCCGTCATCGGTGGTGAGCTTCACCACCACGTCCGAGACACCGCCCCGGTTGATGATCGAGCTCGTCTCGTTGTGCTCGTAGGCGATGCTGAGCGGATAGACGTCGAGCCGGCTGATCTTCATCGCACCCCATTTCACTTCACCACCAGGACCTTGCTCCGGTCCATCGTCAGCGCCACGGCAGCCACCAGGATCAGGCCGAAGACGATCTGCTGGGCGAAGACGGAGACACCGAGGAACGTCATGCCGATGCGCACGACAGCGATGGTCAGCGCCCCGATGAACGTCTTCCAGATGCTGCCGACCCCGCCGGTGATGGCCGTGCCGCCGACGATGACGCAGGCGATGGCCGGCAGCAGGAACTCATTGGCAAGCGTCGGCGAGCCCGAGCCCAGCCTTGCCCCCATCACCACGCCGGCGATCCCGGCCATGGTGCCCGAAAGGACGAAGGCCAGGATCTTGACCCGGCCGACCGCGATGCCCGAGGCATGCACCGCCTGCTCCTGCGAGCCGATCGCGCGCACGTAGCGGCCGAAGGGCGTGAGGGCGAGGACCCCGCCCAGCACCACGAGCACGACGAGCCCGACGATGATCTCGTGCGGCACGCCGAAGCTGCGGCCGGTGGCCCAGAAGAGATAAGCGTCGCGCGCCTCGGCCGGGATCGGCACCGAGCGGGTGTTCGAGGCGATGTAGGCGACCGTCGTCATCACCCCGCTCACCGCCAGCGTGGCGATGAACGAGGGGATGCGCAGCACCACGTAGACATAGCCCGAGAGCAGCCCCGAAAGGGCGCCGGCCAGCACCGCCACCGGCACCGCCGCGAAGCCGTATTGCGCCAGCATCGCCGCCACGATGCAGCTCGTCATCGACGCCACGGCCTGGATCGAGAGGTCGATGCAGCCGAGCATGATGACGAACGTGACCCCGGACGCCATGAGGAAGAGCGTCATGGTGTCGGCGGTGACGACGAGGAGATTGGCCGGGGCGAAGAAGGTGGGCTCGATCGAGCCCACGATCAGGGTGAGCACGACGAGCGCCATGACCGGCAGGGCGTTCTGCACGCGGGCGCGGGTGAGGAGAGGGGTGGCCATGGCGCCGTTCAGACCATGTGGCCGATGAGCTCGACCTGGTCGGGCTTCTTGCCCGGCGGGGCCTCGAGCTCGGCCTCGATGCGGCCGTCGCGCATCACGAGGATCCTGGACGAAAGGCCGATCACCTCCTCGAGCGTGTCGCCGAGCAGGATCACGGCGAGCCCTTCTTCGGTCATGTCGCGGACCAGGGTGTAGACGTCCTCCTTGGCGCCGACGTCGATGCCGCGCGTCGGGTGGTCGAGGATCACCACGCGCGAGCCGGCGATCCGCCACTTCGCCAGCACGACCTTCTGCTGGTTGCCGCCGGAAAGGCTGCCGACGGGTGTGGCCGGCGAGGGT